>NZ_JBQQBS010000002.1:0-367544 GCF_052245395.1 Streptomyces sp. 4N124 | reverse complement strand
GCTTGCGCACCTTGCTCGTACTGGCCCGCGGCAGCGGCGGTTTCACCGCCGCCTCGGTGCCCACAGCCGCCGGCAAGTAGAAGTCATGACCCCCACAGCGAGCCGGGCCCCGGACGGACCGCCGCATCACCCACCCCGGACCTCGCCACCAGCCGTCGCACCGCACCCCTCGCCCCCCGTCGGCGGCCGGTCCACAGCCGCCGCGGTGCTCACAGCCGCCGGCAAGGAGAAGTCATGACCCCCACAGCGAGCCGGGCCCCGGACGGACCGCCGCATCACCCACCCCGGACCTCGTCACCAACCGTCGCACCGCACCCCTCGCCCCCCGTCGGCGGCCGGTCCACAGCCGCCGCGGTGCTCACAGCCGCCGGCAAGGAGAAGTCATGACCCGCATAGCGAGCCGGGTCCCGGAGGGGCCGTCGCAGCCCCCGCCCCGGACGTCGCCGTCGGACGCGGCGGTGCTGAACGCCGACGGCAGGGAGGAACCATGACCGAGACAGTGCCGAGCGCCGGCCTCGCCGCCTTGGCCGGGACCGGGTACCGGTTGGTCGACCTGAGCATGCCGGTCGAGGAGATCCCGTACGACCCCGCCGTGCGGCGGGTGGAGCGATGGCGGCATGAGCACGGGGGGCGGCGGATCGGGCGCAAGGCGGCCTTCAACCGGAGGGCTCCGCTACGGACGCGGATCAGCCGGGCCGTCGGGTATCTCAGCCGGCGGTCCGGGATCGGGCCGCACTGCTTTCCCGACCGGATGTTCCTGGGCAACGAGTTCCTGACGCTGTCGGTGCACGCCGGGTCGCACATGGACGCGCCCTACCACTACGGCCCGGAGTGCGAGGGGCGGCCCGCCCTCAGGATCGACGAGATTCCGCTGGAGTGGTGCGTCGGCCCGGGCGTGCTGCTGCGGATGACGCACAAGCCGCCCGCCTCGCCGATCACCGCCGAGGACGTACGGGCGGAGCTGGACCGGCTCGGGCACCGGCCCGCACCCGGAGAGATCGTTCTCGTGCACACCGGCGCCGACCGGCTGTGGCCGGCGCCGCGCTACTTCACCGCCCACCCGGGGATGACGCCCGAGGCCACCGAGTTGCTGCTCGACCACGGCGTACGGGTCATCGGAATCGACACCGCCGGCTTCGACCTGCCGGCCCCCGTGATGATCGACCGCTACTACGCGACCGGCGACAGCGCACACCTGTGGCCATGCCATCTGCTCGGCCGGCGACGGCAGTTCCTGCAGCTGGAGCGCCTCGGTGGCCTGGACCGGATCCCGTCGCCCACCGGCTTCACCGTGCTGTGCCTGCCCGTGCGGGTCGCCGGAGCGGGCGCCGGCTGGATACGGCCGGCCGCCGTCGTGCCCGCCACGGCGGGGCCGGCCGACGAGGAAGGGGACCAGCCGTGAAGACCCTGCTCATCTCGACGAACCGGGAGAAACGCCCGTCGTACGCCGTACCCGCGGGCGTCGCCTACTTGCAGACCGCGCTCATCGACGCCGGGCACGAGGCCGAGATCCTCGACCTGTGCTTCGAGACCGACGACACCCTGACCGCCGCGGTCACCGAACGGGTCACCGCCTACCGGCCCGACCTGGTCGGCGTCTCCGTACGGAACGTGGACAACGAGACCTACCTGCGCTACCGCGGCAATCTCGGCGACGTCAAAGCGGTCATCGAGGCCTGCCGTGCCGTCTGTCCCGCCCCGGTGGTGGTGGGCGGCTCGGCGTTCTCGCTGATGCCCGAGGAGATCCTGCGGGTGCTCGGCGCCGACCTCGGAGTGGTCGGCGAGGGTGAGCCCGCGATGGTCGCGCTCGCCGACGCGATCGCCTCCGGCGCCCCGCTGGACGACGCGCCGGGCCTGATCCGCCGCACCGGCGACGGCTTCGAGACGGCGCCGCCGGCCCGGGTGGACGACCCGGAATCCATCGTCGCCCCCCGCTTCTTCCGTCCCGACCCGCGCTACTTCAGCACGGAGATGGTCGGACCGCAGCCGACCTACGGAATCCAGACCAAGCGCGGCTGCTCGTTCCGCTGCACGTACTGCCCGGTGCCCTCGGTGGAGGGCAAGCGGTTCCGGCTGCGCTCGCCCGCCGCGATCGTGGACGAAATGCGTCACGTCCGTGACCTGGCCGGTGTCACCCGCTTCTTCATCACCGACAGCATCTTCAACCTGCCCCGACGGCACGCCATCGGAGTGTGCGAGGCACTGGTGGAGGCCGATCTCGGCGTCACCTGGATGGCGTACTCCAATCCCCTCCAGTACGACCAGGACCTCACCGACCTGTTCCGCCGGGCCGGCTGCGAGATCCTCAACTTCGGCCTGGACGCCGGATCTCCCGAAATGCTGGAGAACCTGGCCAAGGACTTCACCGTCGAGGACATCGAGCACGCCACCCGGTGCGCTCGCACCTCCGGGATGCGGATCGTCCATTCGCTGCTGCTCGGCGGCCCCGGCGAGACCGTGCACACCGTGACCGAGACGCTCCGGACCATGAGCCGGTGCGCCCCCGACATCCTCACCATCGCCTTCGGCATCCGCGTCTACCCGCAGACCCCGCTCTGGCAGAAGATCACCGCCGCCGGGCAGGGCGCCGACGCGGACATGCTCCAGCCGCTCTTCTACGTCGACGAGGCGCTCGGCCCGCGGGAGTGCGCCGAGATCCTGCGCGCCGTGGAGGACTTCACCGCAGCCAACCCACGCGTCGGCGTGCGCATGAACTTCGACCCCCAGGAACTTCTCCGCGAGGTCGCCACGAGCTCGCTCCGCCTGTCGAAAACGGGAGGCCCCGGCCATGACCGCACCGACCATCAGCACCCTGCCCTACGACCGGCGTGACCGTCAGCCGGTGATGTGTTACCCGATGCCCTGGGCACCGCCGCAGGACCGGACCGCGGTGGCGTCCCTGATGGGGCTCGGCGTGCCCGCGCCCGGTCAGCCCAAGGCGATGTACGTCCACATCCCCTTCTGCAAGTACCTGTGCGGCTTCTGCCCGTTCGTGAAGTACTCCCACGACGAGGGCCGGGTCGAGCAGTATCTCGCCGACCTCAAACGGGAGATGACCACCTACGCCCGCACGCCCTACCTGTCGTCCGTGGAGTTCGGCTCCCTCTACCTGGGCGGCGGCACCGCGAGCATCCTGACCGCGGCGCAGCTGGACGACCTGCTCGGCCACGCCAGGAGCGCGTTCCGGTTCGCCCCGGACGCCGAGATCACCCTGGAGTGCAGCCCCATCACCGTGGATCCGGCCAAGCTGCGCGCGGCCAGGGCCGCCGGGGTGACCCGGGTCAGCTTCGGGGTGCAGACCTTCGACGACGGCATCGGCCAGGCCTCGGACGTCGCCCAGGACGGCGCCACCTCCCGCCAGGTCATCGAGTGGGCGCAGGCCGCGGGCATCGACAGCGTCAGCATCGACCTGATCTACAACCTCCCCGGCCAGAGCGCCGAGCAACTCACCAAGGACATCGACACCGCGCTGTCGGTCGGGGTCGGTCAGGTGACCCTCTTCCCGCTGTCGGTGATGCCGCACACCAAGCTGGCCCGCGACGTCGAGTCGGGCAAGGTCGACGCGATCGGCGATCTGCGGCACGAACTGGACCTGTGTACGGCGGCGGGCGACCACCTGAAGCAGCGGGGCCTGACGCAGACCTCCGTACCGGACTACTCCCTGCCGGGCGTCGACTACCGGCACGCCCGCATCCACTTCGCCGACTACCAGGACCTGCTCGGCCTCGGCGCCGGAGCCATGGGCACGGTGGGCGAGTACACCTACGTCAACGTCGCCGAACTCAAGCGCTATCACGAGCTGGTGACCGAGGGCGTGCCGCCCGTCAACGCCGGCCAGAAGACCCCCGAGCACGAGAAGCCCCGCTCGACCATGGCGATGGGGCTGCGGATGCTGTCCGTGTCCCGGGAGGCGTTCGCCGACCGGCACGACGGCGCCCGCCCGGAGGACGTCTTCGGACCGCTGCTGGCCTCGCTCGAAGAGCGCGGACTGATCGAGCTGACCGACGAGGACATACGTCTGACCGACCTGGGCGCGCTCTTCGGCTACGACGTCGCCAAGGAGTTCTACTCCCCCGAGATCCGCGAGCGGGGCCAGCGCCTCGCCGAACGGCTGGCCCGTAAGCGCGACGTCGTCGACGTCGGCCTGGGCCACCGCAGCGAGTGACGACCCGACGAGAACCGAAGCGAGGAAGGGGCCCCATGTCGTCCACCAGTAGCAAGGCCTACGAGGTGCGCGAACGCATCTGCGTCTCGCACTACCCGCTGCCCTCGGAACCCCCCGAGCCGGCCGGCGTACCCGGCCTGATGGAGCTCGGCTCGCCACCGCGCCGTGGCGGACAGAAGGCGATGTACGTCCACATCCCGTTCTGCGACCGGATCTGCAACTTCTGCCCGTTCAACAAGCAGCTGATGGACGAGGCGAAGATGGACGCCTATCTGCTGCGGCTGAACAAGGAGATCGCCGCCTACGCCGAGAGCCCGCTCGTCAGCGGCTCCACCTTCGGCTCGCTCGCGGTCGGCGGCGGTACCCCGAGCTGTATGACGGCACGGCAGTTCGCCGAGTTCCTCGACCACTGCCGGGGCCGGCTCGACTTCGCGCCGGACGCCGAGATCAGCATCGAGGGCAACCCGTCCAACTTCACCGCCGAGAAACTGCGCACCACCCGCGAGCACGGCTGCAACCGGATCAGCTTCGGCGTGCAGACCTTCAACGACCGCTACGCCGAGCTGCTGGAGATCCCACAGGACCCGGAGACCTCCCGGCAGGCCACCCGCGACGCCCGGGCGGCCGGTTACGACAACGTCGGCATCGACCTGATCTACAACCTGCCCGAGCAGACCGCCGAGCAGTGGCGGGCGGACATCACCGAGGCGATCGACTGGGAGTACGACCACGTCACCCTGTTCTCCCTGATCATCCCGCCCTTCACCCGCCTCCACTCGATGATCGACAAGGGCAAACTGCGCCCGCCCGGCGACCACGAGCACGAGGTCGAGCTGTACCGGATGGCCGCGGACATGCTGCGCGAGGCCGGCTACGAGCAGTACTCGGTGTACGACTTCGCCCTTCCCGGAAAGATCAACAAGCACGCCGTCCTCTACTTCTCCGAGCAGCAGGACCTGCTGGGCGCCGGAGCCGCCGCCTTCGGCTATCTGGGCGGCTACATGTACGTCAACAAGGGCCCGCTGGCCGCCTACCAACAGGCGGTGGACGCCGGTGAGTTCCCGGCGCTGATCGGGTCGAAGGCGGACCGTTCCGAGGAGATGTGCGGCGCGATGGCCAAGGGGCTGCGGCTGTTCTCCGTCAGCCGGCCACGGTTCGCCGAGTTGTTCGACACCGATCCGCTCGATGTCTTCGGCGACACGATCGGCTCGCTCGTCGAGCGCGGGCTGCTGGAGGTCACGCCCGAGGAGGTGCGGCTCACCGAGGAGGGCGTGTTCTGGGGCAACAACGTCTGCCGCGAGTTCTTCTCCGAGGAGTTCAAGCGGATCGAGGCGATACCGCGCGAGGTGCTGGCCCGGGGCCGGCTGATGGGCGGCAGGGCGAAGAAGGACCTGCCGCTGGCCGCGGCCGAGAGGTGAGGGAGGGGACCGTGGAACCCGTCCATGTGGAGATCGGTCGCGCGCGGACCGGTCGCGAGGAGAGTTCGTACGAGGAGACCGAACGGCCCGCGAACGGCCGGACCAGGCGGGTGCTGGGCATCTGCGGCTCGCCCAAGGTGGGCCGGGAGAGTGCCAGCGAGTACCTGTGCGGCCAAGCGCTGAAGGGCGCCGAGGAGCTGGGCGCGGAAACCCGTCTGGTGCGCCTCGTCGACTTCCCCGTGGTCGACTGCGACGGCTGCGGCGACTGCATGAACAGCAAGCAGTGCCACCTGTTCAAACGGCCGGAGGACCAGTACACCCGGCTCTTCCGCCACATCCGCTGGGCCGACGCCTTCATCTTCGCCTCGCCGGTGTACGCGCTCGGACTGCCGTTCACCTGGAAGCAGTGGCTGGACCGCTGTGAGCCGGCCGACGAGGACGATCTGGACTACCAGTACTACAACTACGAGGTCGCCGCGGACGTCAAGGGCAAGGCGTTCCAGGGCAAGGTGGCCGGACAGATCGTCACCTCCGGCGGGATCGGCCAGGAATGGGCGATGGCCCAGCTGATGCCGCTGTGGACGAACGTGAAGCTGTCGGTCGTCGTCAGTGTCGGGCTGAGCCTGATCGAGTTCGACGAGCAGCCCGGGATCCGTGAGAAGCCGTGGGGGCAGGGGGTGCGGGAGGCCGACTTCGCGGTGGAGATCGCGCGGCAGGTGGGCCGCCGGGTCACCTCGGCCATCGGCTTCTCCACCTTCAACCTGCCGGGCGCCTCACCGCGGGTCGGCAGCGTCACCGGCCGCGACGTCACCGAGGAGCTGTCCGGGCTGCAGGGGCTGGACGACCGTCCCTTCGACCTCGCCGTGGAACAGGACCGCGCCGATCCGCTGGTGCTGGTGCTGGCCGGTCAGGAGAAGAGCGAGGAGGCGGCCCGGCGGCTGGCCACCATGGCCAAGCTCGCCCCCGGCCTCGACCTGAGGCTGGTGGCCGCGGTGGACCGGCTCCCGCCCTTCGTCTCCCGTGACTTCGTCAAGGGCCGCATCAGCGACCAGAACCACCCGGTACCGGTCCTTCTCGACTGGGAACGCGCCTTCGCCGACAGCCTGGGTCTGCCGCCGAACGTGGAGCCGCACACCTTGGTCGTGGACCGCGCCGGCCGCCTCCTGCGGGCCATGAAGGGCACGTACACCACCCGCGAGGTCCTCGCGGAGGTACAAGCCCTGTCCCGCGACGCCACCGCCACTCCCCTCCCCCAGCCGTGACATCCCGCTCCAGGAGTTGCCGCACATGACCACCACCGCCAACCCGTCCGAGGCCCCGGTTCCCACCTGCGATGTCGTACGACTCCCCGACGGCGCGCAGCTGTTCCTGCGCGAGTCCGGACCGCGCACCGGGCCGCCGTTGCTGTTCCTGCACGGCAACCGTGACAACCACACCCACTTCACCGAACTGATCGGGCACCTCGATGCCACCCACCGGTGCGTCGCGGTCGATCTGCGGGGGCACGGGCTGTCGTCCAAGGAGGACGTCGAGCTGTCGGCCCGGCAGTGCGCCGAGGACATCGCGTACGTGGCGAAGGAGCGCGGCTGGACGGAGGTGATCCCGGTCGGGCACTCGCTCGGCGCGGTCACCTCCATGCTGATCGCTCTCGAACAGCCCTCCCTGGTACAGACGTTGGTGCTGATGGGCGCCGCCGCGCACTACGAGATGAAGTGGAAGCGCCCGGAGGTCACCGAGGCGACGTACCGGGACGTCATCACCGAGTCCAACGCCCGCGCCGCCCCGTTCTTCTTCGTGGACGGCTACCCGGGCGTGGCGGACCGGGTGGTGGCGAGCTGGTCGTGGGTGCCCTTCCAGGTGCACCGCAACCTCATCCGGCTCAGCCATCCGGACCTGCGCGAGGCGGTTCGCGGCATCCGCGCCCGCACTCTGGTCGTCGCCGGCGAGCTGGACCGCAGCACCCCGCTCGACCGCGCCCGCTACCTCGCCGAGACCATCCCGGACGCCCGGCTGGAGACCGTGGGCGGCACCGGCCACTTCATGTTCATGGAGGAGCCGGAGGACGTCGCCGACCGCATCCACCGTTTCCTGGCGGCCGTATGACTCCGGCTCAGACCGCCACCGCGCGGGGCGGACTGCTGCGCGGGGAGCACGGAAGGCCGCTCACCGTGCTCGCGGCGGGCGTCTTCCTGCTCTGGGCGGCGATGATGTCGGTCTTCCCGGCACTGCCGGACATCAGCGAGGACCTCGGGCTGCGCTCCGGCTCCCTCGGGACGATCATGGCCGTGTCGTCGCTGGTGATGACGGGGATGAGCATCCCCGCCGGGGTGCTCGCCGACCGCTACGGCCGCCGGCCGCTGATCCTGGGCGGTCTCACGCTGTGTGTGCCGGCGCTCCTGATCGCGGCCCTGCCCTGGCAGCCCGCCGCGGCCTTCGCGGTCGGCTGGGTACTGTTCGGGGTCGGCCGCGGGCTGTTTCTCTCCCCCGCGTTCACCGTGCCCGCCGATCTGTTCCCGCCGCAGCTGCGGGGCCGGGCGATCGGCGCCCTGGCCGGCATGATCGGCATCGGCTCGGTGGTGGGGTACGTCGGTGGCGGCGCGCTGGTCGCCACGGCGGGCTGGCGCGCGGTGCTCGTCGTGGACGCGGTGCTGGTGGGCGCCGCCGCCGTGGCCGTGGCCGGCGGTGTGCCGGAGAGCGCGAAGGAGCGGCACCGCACGCCCCTCGGCGTGGCCGCGGTGCAGACGTTCGACTGGTTCCGGTCGCGCACGATCCTGCTGTCGGGTCTGGTGGCCGGCCTCGCGTTCGCGGTCGGCGTCGCGGCGACGTTCCTGGTGCCGTTCAGCCTGTCCGCGCTGGACGCCTCGGCGTTCGTCATCGCCGCGGTCTTCGTGCCGTACGAGATCGTCGCCGCGGTCGGCACGATCGTGGCCGGACAGGCGGCGGACCGGGTGGGGCGCAAGCCGCCGATGCTGGTGGCGCTGGCCCTGCTGGGCCTCGCCCTGGCCGCGCTGCCGGCCGCGGGCGTCTCCGTATGGACCGTGGCCGTCGTGTACGCCTTCGTCGGGGTCGCCGAAGGGCCCATCATTTCCCTGGCGACGACGATGGTGAGCGACGAGGTACTCGCCCGCGATCCCCGGCGCCTGGGCTCGGCCATGGGCGCGAACCGACTCGCCCAGGGTGTCGGCCCGGTCGTCGGCCCGGTGCTCGGCGGACTGCTCGCCGAGCATCTCGCGGCCGGCACCCGCTTCCGGGTGCTGGCCGTGGTCTGCGCGCTCACCTTCGCCGTCGCGCTTCTGCTCAGGGAGACGCGACCGAGGACGGTGGACGGCAGTGCATGAACGACCCGAGGACCTGGCCCAGGAGTTCCGCGCGGAGACCGCGGGCGCGAGCGTGCCCCAGCTGCGCAAGATCGCGGCAGGCTACTGGAAGCGCCACGGCGACCGGCCGGACCTGCTGACCGACGCGCTCGCCGGGATCTGGGAGAACGCGGGCCGGCCCGAACAGGACCACACCGTGCGGATGGGCGCCGCGATCCTGCTCGGCCCCGCCGCCGTGACGAACGACCGGGCTCTGGAGCTGCTCACCGGCGTGTGCGCCGAGGACCCGGACTGGCGGGTGCAGGAAGGGCTGGCCAAGGCGTTCGACTGGTACTGCGCGGAACGGGGCTGGGCCGCCTCGGTACCGGTCGTCGAGGAGTGGATCGGCCATGACCGGGCCAACGTCCGTCGGGCCGCGGCCGAGGGACCGCGGGTGTGGACCCGGCGCGACCACTTCCGCGACCACCCCGGGCAGGCGCTCGGCCTGCTCGGCCGGCTGCGCGCGGACGACAGCGCCTATGTGCGCAAGTCCGCCGCGAACGCGATCAGCGACATCAGCAAGGAACACCCCGGACTGGTCGCCGACACACTGCTCGGCTGGGCCGCCGAGGGCGACCCCCGGGCCGCGTGGGTGATCCGCAACGCGTGCCGGCATCTGAAGAAGTCCCACCCCGACCGCAGCGAAGAGATCATCGGCCGTCTGGAGAGCGAGGCACACCCATGAGGTTCGACATCTTTCACCTGCCGACCTTCGACCCGCGCGTCGACGGCACCGACAGCGCGATGTTCGCCCGGCTGCGGGACGTCACCGTCGCCGCCGACCGGCTCGGCTACCACGGCGCCTGGTTCGCCGAGCACCACTTCCAGGCGCACGGCGGCCTGCTGTCCGCACCGGACGTGGTGATCGCCGGACTGGCCGACGCCGCGCCCCGGCTGCGCTTCGGACTGGGCGTCGTACAGGTTCCGTACCACCACCCGCTGTCGGTGGCCGAGCGGATCGCCACCCTCGACCAGGTGACGGGCGGACGCCTCGACGTCGGGCTCGGACGGGCCTTCCTGAAGAGCGAGTACGACGGTTTCGGCGTCCCCATGGACGAGAGCCGGGAGCGGTTCGTCGAGGGTGTCGACGTGATCGCGCGTGCGCTGCGCGGCCCGCTGGAGGAACACCACGGGCGCACGGCCACGTTTCCGGCGCTGACCGTCCACCCGCGCTGCCGCCAGGAGCCGTCACCGCCGCTGTGGGTGGCCGCCAGCACCACGCCGCAGACCTTCGAGTGGGCCGGAAACGGCGGGTTCAACCTGATGGTGGCGCCGCTGCTGTCGGCGGACGCGAGCAAGCTCACCGAGAAGATCGACCTCTACCGCAAGGCCAGGGAGGAGGCGTCGCTGCCGCCCGGCGAGATCCTGGTCAACGTCCATGTCCACGTCTCCGACACCGGCCCGCAGGCGCGCGCGGAGGCCGACGGGGCGCTGCTGCGGTACGTGGCCGAGACCAGGGCCGCGGGCTCCTCCGCGATCGCCTCCTTCATGCGCGACGGGGTGCCCGCCGACTTCGCGCACTATCCCGAACTGGGCAAGCGCTGGGGGACGTTCACGGTGGACGGCGCGATCGAGCGGTCCGCCGTACTGATCGGAGACCCGGAGGGCGTTGCCGACTCCCTCGCCGCGCTGATCGCCGACACCCGGGCCACGGTGGTGGCCGGCACCTTCGACTTCGGGCAGGACCGGGTCGCCGTGACCCGGTCACTCGAACTCTTCGCGGAGCATGTGGCCCCGCACTTCGGCTCCCGGGCGGCAGCAGCATGACCACGTCACCGACCGCGCAGGACCGTACCTTCCCCCTCGGTTTCCGTATCGCCCTGAGCCGCCGCAAAGGCCTGAGCATGCTGGGGCTGCGCCGCCGGGAACCGCTGCTGCCGCGCCTGCTGTTCATGGGCGCCGACGCCGGGGAGGCGGTCGAGGCGCTGCGCGCCGTCGACTCGCCACGCGCCTGGGTGAGCACCTGGTGCGCGCTGGCCGCCCGCCACACGGACCTGGGCGAGCGGTACCGGGCGGGCGGCGACGCGGCGTCCGCGGCGGAGTCGTACCAGCAGGCCGCCGTGTATCTGCGCATCGCCGAGTACCTGGAGACGAGCGATACCCGCAGAAGCGAGCTGTGGCGGAAGCTGGTGGCCACCGCCTCCCGGGCCGGAGCGCTGCTGAACCCGCCCCTGCTGCGCCTCGACATCCCCTGGGACGGCCTGTCGCTCCCGGTCGCCCTGCGGATTCCGTCGTACGAGGATCAAGGCCCGGTGCCGTGTGTGCTCACCCTCGGGGGCGTGGACGGGGTCAAGGAGGAGTTCCACGGCATCACCGAGGCCTATCTGCGTCGCGGCTGGGCCAGTGCCGCGATGGACCTGCCCGGCCAGGGCGAACTGCGCCGGCTGCACGGCGTGACCTGGCGGCCGGACGCCGAGGGCGCGGTCTCCGCGGTGCTGGACGAGCTGTGCCGGCACCCCGGCATCGACCCGGCCCGGATCGCCGTCGTGGGCGGCAGCGCCGGCGGCTACTTCGCGCTGCGCGCCGCCGGAACCGACCCGCGTATCGCGGCCTGCGGTCTGATCTCCGCTCCGGTCGGCCTGCTCGACGTCTTCCGGGGAGCACCGCCGCCGATCCCCCAGACCATCGCCTACAACCTGGGCGCCACCTCCCGCACGGCGGTCGAGCGCGCCCTGCGCGACTTCACCGCCGAGGAGCACCTTCCCGCCGTGCGCTGCCCGGTCTGGCAGGTCGCGGGAGGCGCCGACACCACGGTCCGCCCGCACCACGCCCGCACCATCGAACAGCGCCTGCACGCGCCCCAGACCACCACGCTCTACCCCGACGGCGACCACATGTGCTTCAACCACCGGCCGGAGTGGGAGGGCGGACTGCGCAACTGGCTGGCGGAGGTGCTGGGGGCTGGTCGGGGGGTGGCTGAGGGGGCGGATGTGCCGGCCGGTCCCGGGGAGGGGCGCGGCGTTCGCGGAGACGGCGTCGTGGTCGGAGACCCGCATGTGGACCCGCGGGCCTGACGGCCCCGGGCCCTGTTGCCGGTGCCGGGGGCGAGGACGTGCGGTGGTCCGCGGATGCCTTCGCCGCCCGCTCAGAGTGCTGACCTGGCTGCGGCTCACGGTGCTCGTCGGGCTGGTGCACGCGGGCGCGCCGAGCTCGGGGGTCGACCCGCGGCTGGTCGGCGAGTGGACGGCCGGCCTCGACGCGCGGGCGGCGCTGCGGGCGGACCGTGCCGTGGTCTCCGGACTGTGCTGCACGGCCCGCCTGCCCGACGGCCTGCGGATGAGTTGAGTACCGCTTGGTCGAGTACGACTTTCCGGCCTGCCGAGGCTCACTCGTCCTGGACGTCGCGCACCGTACGGACCAGCCCCGCCTCATACCCGGCGATGACCAGCTGCACCCGGTCCCGGGCACCGAACTTCTGGCACAGGTGCCGCACATGGCTCTTGACGGTGCTCGGGCTCATCGACAGCCGTGCCGCGATCTCGTCGTTGTGCATCCCGACCATGACGCAGTCGAAGACTTCCCGCTCCCGGGACGTGAGGGCGGCCTCGAGATCACGGCCCGCCTCGGCCCGGCGCGGACTGCGCGCGAACTCCTTGATGAGCTGCGCGGTCATCCGGGGGGACAGCAACGCCTCGCCGGTCGCTGCCAGACGTACGGCCGAGATGATCTGCTCGGGCGGGCAGTCCTTGAGGACGAACCCGCACGCCCCGGCCCGTAACGCGTCGAAGACGATCTCGTCCTGGTCGAAGACGGTCAGCATCACGACCCGGGTGCCCGGCACGCCGCCCGGCGAACAGATCTCCTGCGTGGCGGCGAGTCCGTCCATCACCGGCATCTTCACGTCCATGAGGACCACGGACGGATGCAGCCGCCGGCATGCGGCCACCGCCGCACGCCCGTCCACGGCCTCGCCGACCCAGGTCACCCCGGTGCGCTCGCAGAACATCGTGCGCAGCCCGGTGCGCAGTACCGGCGAGTCGTCCGCCACCAGCAGTGTCGGCCGCGCCATCAGCTCTCCCCGCTCCCTGCCGTGCTGCCGCGCCACGGCAGACTGGCCGTCAGATCGAGCCTCCCGTGCTTCGACCGGAGCACGGTCAACTCGCCGCCGGCCTCCCGGAACTCGGCCTCGAGCCGGGCCAGCCCGCTGCCGGTGCCGGACGTCGCGATCCACGGTGTGGAACGGCGCCGCTGCCCGCCCGAAGGGGGCAGGGAGCAGGTGCGGACGACAAGGCTCGGCCGGGAAACCAGGTGCATGGAGAACGTGCCGCCGGGATTGTGCTTGACGGCGTTGGCCAGCGACTCCAGCACCATCCGCTCGATCAGCGGCCGGTGCCGGCCGGGCAGGGGTGCGGAGGGGTCGTCGGCCTCGGCGGTGATGCCCAAGAGCCCTTCCACCGGCCGGCTCCCTACGGTGTGCAGCAGCGCCGCGAAGTCGGCCGGTGCCCGCCGGTCCGTATCGGCCGGACGATCCCTGCGCAGTGGGCCGATGAACTGGCGCAGGCTGTCGAGTGCCCGGCGGCTCGCGTCGGCGATGGCCGTCGGCAGCTCCGGGGCCGTCTCGCCCTCGGCCGCCCGCAGTTGCTCGGACAGGGAGGCGATGACCACCAGATCGCAGGTGAGGATGTCGTGCAGCAGATCTGCCAACCGCCGGCGTTCGGCGGCCACTTGGGCGGCCGCGTCCGAGGTGTGCTGCTTCTCGTCGTGATGGCACGCGGCATCGATCGGACAGGATTCGATTGGTGCGGAGTCGTGGCGAGGTATGTACGGATCTTGATCACTCAAGTGCCACATTTGGAACCCCCGTGTTAGCACATGGCTGATCACAGCATGGCGAACAACAGGAGGCCGCCACGGGGCCTTTGCTAAGACTTGAAGCCTTTGACCCCGCTCCGCCGCCGGGCGCCGGACGTTGAAGCGGAACCAAGTTCCAGCCACTCGGCGGGGGTCCACCCGACGATCGCCGGATGCCCGCAGGAAGCTCCGGGCTTCCAGGCCCGCTGCTCCAGCCGCTGGCAAGCAGTCCCACCGGCCCATGGGTTCGCGCGCAGGGCCGCGATGTGGGGCTGAGTCATCCGCTACACGTTGAAGCGGAACTCCACCGTGGCTCAGGCGGATGCCGGCTTCTGGATGAGCGGATGGTTCCGCAGCGCCCAGCGGACGGTCTTCGGGGGGCGTCCGAGGAGGGTTTCCAGCTGGTCGGAGACGCCGCGGTAGCCTCCGCCGCCCATCAGCCGGGTCAGGGTCTTCAGGCGCTCGACGGTGTGCGGGACCGCGGCCAGGGCGTCGGCGCTGTCGATGTAGGTCTCGTTCCAGGTCTCGACCTCTACGGGGACCGCCACGTCGTAGCCGGCGATGGGCGCGAGCCGGTGGGGGCCGAAGGGTGGGCGCAGTTCACCCTCGCTCAGCGGGCCCAGGGCCAGCCAGGTCATCAGGGGGTTCTCGACGAACATGGCCGCGCGGATGTTCACGGTCGGCAGGCCGGACCACTCCAGCATCCGCTCGGCGACCCAGTCCAGCATCTTGCCGATGCCCCGGCTGCCTCCGGTGACGAAGACGCCGGCGCCCTTGATTGCTGTCATGACTGCCTCCACGAAGATGAAAACCGATCGGTTTCGACATGTAAGTCGGGTTGAGCACCGGGTGACTACGGCACGCGGAGACTGCGGGAAACCGTGCACCTGTCGCTGCTCCGGCTGCCGGAGACGGGCATCAACCCGAAAGGGGGCTTCGGTCGCCGATCCGGCTCGAAGGCGGAGTGGATCAGCGCATGTCTGCCGCATCGAGCAGGGTGGTCACAGTGGGCGCGACGAGCCCGGTCAGATTGTCGGCGCCGATCCCCGCGCGGGCGCTGGCGCCGTCGAAGACCAGGATGAGCTGCCGGGCCAGCAGGTCGGGGTTGCTCGCCCCACCCCGTTCGGCCTCGGAACGGAAAAAGGCCGTCAGGCCGGCTTTGATCTGGTGGGCCACCCGGCTCGCGGGGTGGGCCTGATCCTTGAGCTCGATCTGCACAGCCAGGTACCGGCAGCCCTGGAAGTCGGGCATACCCGCCTGCGACTCCACCCGCTCGAAGACGTACAGGATCCGCTCGCGGGGGGAGCGGCCATCATCTGCCGGTGGCAGCGCCCTCGCCACGAAGGCAGCGGCACGCTCCTTCAGGCTCGCCGCCAGCAGTTCGTCCTTGCTCTCGAACAACTGGTACATGGAGCGCTTCGACACCCCCGCCGCCTTGCACAGCGCCTCGACGCCGATGCCGACGCCGTCGCGGTAGGTGAGCGTGGCTGCCGCCTCCAGCAGCCGCTCCCGGGGGCTTTGCTTCACTTCGGTAGTCATACCGCGAGGTTAACTCGAATCGGACCAAATAGAAACCGATCGGTTTCCATACGCGTCGGCGCCTCTCTTGGGTGAGCCGCCTTCCGCTACGCCGGGGCAGCGGTCTTCTTGGGCTCCGTCTCGGCGGGGATGCGGTGCAGCCCCTTGCGGTCGTACCAGCTGGTCATGCCGAAGCCGAAGAGGGCGGCCGCCGCGAGGCCGACGGCCATCATGCCCCAGCCCCGGGTCAGGCCGGCGTCGGCCTGGGCGTCGTAGTAGAGGATCGAGCGGATGCCGCCGGTAATCTGCCGCAGCGGTTCGAACTCCGCGAGGAAGCGGTAGAAGCCGGGCAGTGCCTGGACCGGCGTGGTGGCGTTGGCCGTCGGCACCGCCATTCCGATGAAGACCAGAGTGACCACCAGCATGCCGGGCGTGCCGAACACGGCGAGCAGGGTGAGCGCACCGATCCCGGAGACCGCGATGGCGCACACCGAGAACAGCCACAGCAGTGGCAGATGGGCGGCGTGCATCCCCATGAGGCCGACCGCGCCCACCATGACCAGGCTCCCCATCAGCAGCGACAGCCCGGCCATGAGCGTGCTGCTGATGGCGAGGGCCTGCACCCGGGTCGCCCGGATGAGCGGGCGGTGCAGGCGCAGCGGGCCCATGTCGTTGTGGGTGTGGCCGAGGGCGTGGTCGACCTGGCCGCTGATGACGTTGGCGGAGAGCATGCCGCAGACCACGAGGACGAGCGCGTAGTAGAAGGCCGTCAGGCCCAGGCCGCTGTGCGCGTCGAGGGGATGGCCGTCCTTGACCGTGATGACGGCCGGGTCGGCCAGGAGGAGGCGTGCCGCGATGGGCAGTTCCGCCTGCCCGGGCCCGCTCTGGGCGGTGAGCTCCTTGCCGACCTGGAGCGAGGCGCTTTCGGCCGCCTGCGTCGTCGCCGTCCGGGCCAGGCTGGATCCCACGCTGCCGGCGGACTGGTTGGTCAGCACCGTCAGCGTCGGACGGGTCGGGGCCCCGGCGGTCGCGGTGCCGGTGAGTGCGGTGGTGGCGGAGGTGAAGTCGGCGGGCACGACGAGCGCGCCGAACAGCTTGCCCTTGCCGAGTTCCTCCTTCATCTCCTTCTCGTCCATCACCTTCCAGTCGATCTTGCCCCCGCTCGCGGTGGACTCCTTGATCGACTCGGTGATCCGAACCCCCAGGTTGACCTGTTCGCCGCCGACAGCGGCCCCCTTGTCAGCGTTCACCAGGCCGACGGGCAGATTCTTCATGTGATCGACGGGATCGATATTGGCCCCGACATAGAACACGGTGAACAGCAGCGCGAGGACGCCCGTGATGACGCCGTTGGCGATCCACAGGGGTTTGGCACGCAGGACGCGGAACGGGTGAATCCCACTCATGACTTACTCCGGTCTCGGACAACGACTCATATCCGGAGAGGGGCGGACAGCTTCATTGCGGTCCGGCGACCCTCGGAACGTTCAATCTCGGCCCACACGGCCGTCGAGGCGGAACCGGGGATGCAGCACCCAGCTAGGACTCCGTAGGCGTGGGCCGGCCGAGTTCGGCAGCGAGTTGAGCCAACGAGGTCATCCGGACACCGGGCAGGGCGCAGGCCGTGAACATGGTGTAGACGTCGAGGTCCGGGGCGACGTTGAGCGCGAATCCGTGGCTGGTGACGCCGTCGCTGATGCGCATGCCGATGGAGGCGATTTTGCGGTGGTCGGTGGTCCACACGCCGACCAGGCTCTCCGCGCCTCGGGGTGTGTCCCGGCGTATCGCGTCGAATCCGAGTGATCCCAGCGCACGGATCAGGGCGTGTTCGATCCGTCGTATCAAGCCGCGAGGTCCTAGCTCGCGTACGTTCAGCACGAGATACCCGATCAGCTGCCCCGGCCCGTGATAGGTGGCGTGACCTCCCCGGTCGACTTCGACCAGGCTGATCGGTGAAGCCGGTTCCGGCAGTTGGCCGGCCGGTGTCCGCGCCGTGTAGGTGATCACGGGAGGGTGAGTGAGCAGAAACAGCCGATCCCCAGTACGCCCCTGCTTCCGCTCGGCCACCCAACCGGCCATGTCGGCCCGCGCCACCTCGTACGGCACCTCACCCAGATCGACTCGCTCCATCTCCCCTGGCTGCATTACCTCTCCTGTGCCTTTTGTCATCACCCATGACCACGACCAGCCACAGCCGCTTGGGGCCGGCTTCAGCGTGGCGTTCCGTACCCGTGGATCCCCGGGATGGCGAGTTTTCCGCCTGTCTGTCCGGCTTGGTCGATGTCGGCGTCGTCCAGGCCGAGTTGGAGCTTGAGGTCGAGCTTCCCGACCGTGTCGTAGAGCCACTCCGGAATGGTGTCCGGGGTGAGGCGCAGGCGGAGGACGGGTGGTGCGGGAAGGTTTTCGATGCTGGAGAGGGTGCCTGTCAGGCTTTCGACGTACATGGTGATGCCGTCGCCCCGGAGCGTGGAGGTGGAGCCGGGTGCTCCGTCGATGTGCTGGATCTGTGGGCCGACGGGTACCGCCATTTTCAGGTCGCGGATCGTGACCGCCGCCGCGGTGAACTTGAGCACCCGTTTGGGCCCGGCGGCTGTCTCCACGGTCACCACGCCGCCGAAGACGAGGTCGTGCAGTTCGAGGCGGCTCCCCTTCATGTGCCATGCCTCGGCGGAGAATCGGCCGGCCTCATGTTCCTCGGGGGCCTTGAGGTCGCTGATGTCGCAGGTGCGGGCAGTTCCTTGGGACGACTCCGGTCGGGGCGACGGCTCGACGGCCCGGTGGCTGGGTACAGGTGATACGGGCGTGGTGGACAGCCGGGGCTCGGGCGGTGCTCCGGACTCTGGCCTCGAAGTGGCCGAGCTTGGTGAAGGGCTCGCGTCGAGTGAGGGGCTCGCGTGGAGTGAGGGGCTCGGGTCGGGTGACGGGCCTTGCTGCTCGGCGTCGTCGCGGAAGAGGGGACCGAGGATGTCCGCAAGGCTCGTTGTCGCGGAGGTTGCGCTGGGCGAGGGCGAAGGCGTGGGAGTGGCGGTCGGTGCTGGGGTCGGGCCGGCTCCCTCGTCGTCCACGTGCGACGGCGGCTTGACGGGCTCTCCGCCCGGGTGAGCGCCGACCGTGCGGGGATCAGCGGACGGAGTGGGGGGTGCGGGAGCGTTCGTCGCAGAGGTTGAGGTGCCGTCGGGACGGGCGCAGTCGACACCGCTGGTTCCAGGCGCGCCTGACCCCTCTTCGGAAGCGGAGAGCGCCGCGGTGGCGCTCGTGTCCGCGGACTCGGGCAGGCGTTGACTTCCCAGGATGAGGGCGGTCGGCAGCGCGGTCAGCGCGAGAGCCCTCCCGACCGGCAGACGCAGACGCGTCAGCGCGGATGTACGGGGGATGGCGTGCCGGCCCCTCGGTGGTCGAGCGAATCGAGGGGCTGCGGCCTCGCCGCGGGTGTCGGGCGACTGGTCACTCACTCCCCTGTCCTCCCGCCCGGCTGACGGCGGCTGACGGCCCCTCGGCGCCGTCGGGTATGTCCTCCGGGTGTCCGCCCCCGTCCACCGGGCCCCACGCCAGAGCCAGGAGTCCGCCCCCCGCCGCGAGCAGTGTGCCGACGAAGAAGCCGCCGAAGTTGGAGATGGGAAGCGACAGCACGCCGAGGAACACCGCGACGCAGCCGGCGAAGAACCTGATGATCGGCTGGAACCAGAGGAGTCCGCCAAGGACGATCAGCGTCAGGCCGATGACCAGGGACCCGGCCCCCGCGGTGGTGGACATCGCCACGGACAAGGCGCCCAGCGAAAGGTTGAAATACGGGAAGTAGATGATGGGCGCAGCGGCAAGGAGCACCAGCAGACCCGCCCAGAAGGGGCGGGTGCGCCGCCAGGCCCGGAAGTCCCGGCGAGCGCGGGCGAAGCCGCTGTCACTGTGGGGGTGCGCGGGTGCGCCTGCACTCGTCATGTGGCAGTTCCCAAGTCGTGAGTGGGTGGGGGTGTCCGCGAGGACGGTGGAGCACTGCCGCCCCTGAGCAGTCGCCGGTCGCTTGCGCGCACGGGTGACTGGAGGGCGGGGGCGAGGTCAGAAGCAGTCGTGGCGGCCGGCCGCGATGTTCATGTGCAGGCCCGACAGTTCGAACGTGCCCGCGGAACTGGCCCAGACCTTCTGGTGGGCATCGATGATCTCGACCGAATTCGCCTGCTGCGCATAGCCGTTGGGATCGACCTTGTCCTTCGGGTTGACCTGACCCTTGGTCATGGCACCGGTCGCGACGCCGATGTCGACGTTGGTGAAGGTGCCCTTCTTGGCCTGGAGGTCGGTCATGTCGATGTACAGGTCCTTGGCCTTGACCGGCGTACCCGACCCGCCCGCCTTCAGCGTCATTGTGTAGGTCCCGAGCACGGGTAGGTCCACCGGCACGGACTGGCACATGTCGACGATCGTCGCGTTCTTGATGGACGACACGGAGACGGGCACGCGCTTGCCGTTCTTGGCGACGTCCACCGTGGCGTAGTTGCCGAATCCGGAGCCGCTCAACTTGCCGGCCGAGACCTGGAAGTCGGAACCGGAGATGCTGAACGAAGCGGCCAGTGCGCCCTGTGCCATGGAGACGGCGACCGCCGCCGTGGCGGCCACCGTCGGCACCGCGCCGACGGCGAAGCGCTTCCAGTGGGTCTTGCCGATGCGCTGGGACATGGTGTGGTTCTCCGTTGTCGAGGCGTACGAGACGACCGGACCCAGAACTGACTGGCCGGGGACCGGCGCGGGGGAAGAACTACGGCTGGGTGTGGCCGCGGCGGTGCAGGCGGCTTCCGCGGGCGCATGTCGTCCACGCACACGAAGAAGTGGGCACACCGAAGAAGCACTCGATAGTGTTACTACCGAGTACCCGATAGTGGCACTATCGAGCTCGATGGGGCAACCCCCGGTAACGCGATACTGGAGGGACAGTTGAGCGTGAGGGAGCGCATGAGGATTTCAGAGCTCAGCCGACGGTCCGGGGTGCCGGTGGCGACCATCAAGTACTACCGACGGGAAGGGCTGCTCCCCGAGGGGCGCGCGCTGAACCCGACCACGGTCGAGTACGACGAGGAGCACATCCAGCGGCTCCGTCTGATCCGTTCCCTCATCCAGCTCGGCGGGCTCTCCGTCGCCCGCACCCGTGAAGTGCTCGAAGCCGTCGACCGTCCACTGGATGCGTTCGAGACCCTGGGCGTCGTCCACCACGCTCTGCCCGTGCCCTCCGCAGAAACGAACGGGAAGGGCGGCGCGGACAACGAGGACGGTCCCGGAGCGGAGAGCGCCGCCGACGAGGCCGTACCGGGCGCAGCCGCCGCGAGGGTCCAGGCACTCATCGAGACCATGGGCTGGCGGATCTCCGACGCGTCACCGCACCGCCCCGCACTCGCCGAAAGTCTCGCCGCGCTGAGCCGCCTCGGCACCGACTACACGGCCGACGACCTCATCCCCTACGCACGGCTCGCCACCTCCACCGCCGATTTGGACTTCGCGCAGTTCGAGGGGATCGAGGACCGCATCGCCCTCGCCGAGCGGGCGGTGGTCCTCACCGTGCTGTTCGAGCCGGTCGTCAGGCTGCTACGGCGCCTGGCCCAGGAGGACGCGAACCACCGTCGCCATGATCGTCGTGCGTGCGAGCGGGGCGAGCATCCGGAGAAGTGAGTCCCCGGCACTGCGCCGCCGACACCCCGCTCGCGACGGCAGCGAGGGCCGAAGTGCCCCGGGTGAAGGCACTTCGGCCTCTCGGGAGGGCTCAGCGCGTGGCGACGAGGACCCGCTCGTCGGTGTCCTCCGGCATGTCGGTCTCCTTGATGCCGAACCGGTCGTAGAAGCGGGCCAGCGGGCCCGGAGCCCACCAGGCCGCTCTGCCCAGCAGTCTCATGACGGCCGTTCCCAGCAGGATGCGCACCACCAGCACGTCCACCAGGACCGCGAACACCATGCCGACGCCGAAGAGCTTGATGGTCAGCACGTCGCTCATCCCGATCGCCGCGAGCGGCACGCACATCAGCAGCGCCGCGCTCACGACCAGGCGGCCGATGGACTGAAGCCCGGTCGCCACGGCTTCCGTGCTGTCGCCCTGCTTGTCGTACTGCTCCCGCATCCGGGACACCAGGAAGACCTCGTAGTCCATGGAGAGTCCGAAGATCAGCGCGAACAGCATGATCGGCATGTTGGGTTCGATGTTGCCCGTCGGATCGAAGCCGAGCAGGTTGTGCAGATGGCCGTCCTGGAAGATCCAGACCAGGACGCCGAAGGTCGCGGTCAGCGACAGCATGTTCATCGCGATCGCCTTCAGCGGCAGCAGCACCGAGCCGAACGCGAGGAACAGCAGGAGGTACGTCATCACCGCGATGTAGAGCAGCATCCACGGCAGGGTCTCGCCCAGTGCGTCCAGAGTGTCGTCGTAGACCGCCGACTCGCCGCCGAAGTAGGCCCGGGCGCTCGGCGGTTCGGGGACGTCCTTGAGCCGGTTCACCAGGTCGCGCGCGTGGGTCGAGATGGGGTTGCCGTCATAGGTGACCGACACCCGAGCCGTGGTGCCCTCGACTCCGGTGATCCGGGCGCTCGTGGCGCCCTCGGTGGCGCCGAGCCGCTCGGCGTACGCCTGGAGCGCCGCGCCCTGCTCCTTCGAGGTCCCGTCGGACTTCAGCTCGAGCAGCGAGTCGATCGACTTCACCGCGTCGCCGTCGAAGTCGTGCTCCATGGCGTTGAAGACCTGGCGGCCCTCGGAACTGCTTGGCAGCTGCTGCGCGTTGATGGAGCCGAACTCGATCTTGGAGAACGGCAGGGCGAGCGTCAGCAGCAGGCCCACCGCGCCCACCACCACGACCCATCGCCGCCGCATCAGGCCGTGCCCGAACCTGTACCAGGTACCCTCGCCCGCCGCCGTCGGCCGCCCTGCCTTCTTGCAGCGCAGCGGGAAGGCGTTGACCTTCGGTCCCATGACGGCGAGCAGCGCGGGCAGCGCGACCAGCGAGAAGAGCACCGCCAGCAGGACGGCTGCCACGCCGCCGTACGACATCGACTTCAGGAATGTCGACGGGAAGAGGGTCAGCCCGGCCAGCGCCGCCGCGACCGTGACGCCGGAGACCATCACGGTGCGCCCGGCCGTGGCGAGGGTGCGCCCGATCGCCGCTTCGCCGGTGTAGCCGGCCGCCAGTTCCTCGCGGTAGCGGCTGACGATCAGCAGGCCGTAGTCGATGGCGACCGCGAGGCCCAGGATCGTGACCAGGCTCATGGAGAACACGGACACGTCGGTGATGTTCGCGATGATCCGCAGGACGGCCATCGAACCGAGGATGGAGAGCACGCCGACGAGCAGCGGGAGGAAGGCCGCGGTCAGACCGCCGAACACAATCAGCAGGAGCAGGAAGAGCACGGGGGCCGAGATGATTTCCGCGGTTCTCAGGTCGTGTTCGATCTTCTCACTGGCCTGGTGGCCGGTGGGCACCGTTCCGCCCTGCAGGGTCTGAAGGCCGGGTGCCGGGATCTTGTCCTTGACCGCCTCGTACGCGTCCTCCTTGGCCTTCTCACTGCTGCCGTGGAGGTTCAGGGCGACGTAGGTGGCGTGCCGGTCGTGACTGACCTGCGTCGGCATCCTGGTCGTCCAGAAGTCCAGGTAGCCGGTCACCTCCGACTTCGGCAGGGACTCCAACTGCCCCACGACCGCCTGCTGGAAGGACGGGTCGTCGACGGTGCGGTCCTTGTCGCGGTAGACGATCACCGCGTCGGGTGTCCGCTGCGGGAACGCCTTCTCGGCGATGCGGGCCGCGCGCACGCTGTCCGAACCGGGGTCCTGGAAGCCGAGCGGTGTCAGGGAGCCGAAGACTCCGGCACCGTAGGCGCCGGACAGGACGGCGAACAGCATGGTCAGTATCAGCACCGGCTTTCGCCTGCGGTGGAGTAGACGCCCCAACCCCTCAAACATGACTTCTCCTAGATCGTCAGTCGGCGCCGGGCAGGACCGCCTACAGGTCGGCGCCGAACGAACCGTAACAGTGTTTTTATTGCTCGCCGTAACACTGTTGCGCACCTCTCATTCGCAGAGCATGAGACGCCGGAAAGCATTCGTAACGGTGTTGTCATACGATGGCTTCATGGCCAGGCTCAAGACACATGACGAAGCACTCCGGCTCCGGCTCCTGCATCGCGCGGCCGCCACGGTCTTCGACCGTGGCACTGCCGCGCTGAGCCTGCGACAGCTCGCTGCGGACGTGAAGACCTCGACCACGGCGGTCTACTCGCTGTTCGGCAACAAGGCGGGCCTGCTCAGGAGCCTGTACGAGGAGGCGGCGCGGCTCTTCGTCGCACGCCTGGCGGCCATCCGTCCGACGGACGACCCGGCCGGCGACGTGATCCGACTTGGGCTCGTCTATCGCGAATACGCCATCGCCAATCCGCACCTCTACGCGATCCTCTTCTCCGACCGCAGCGTCCAGTGCCCGTCCGAGTCGGAGTCGGAGAGGCCGCCTGAGGCCATCGAGACCTACCGGCCCCTCGTCGAGGCCGTGCGGCGCGGACAGCAGGCAGGGCAGTTCAGTCCGGAGTCAGACCCGGAGGTCATCGCGCTGTCGGTCTGGGGAACGGCCCATGGCCTGGTGTCCCTGGTGCTGTCGGGGAACGAGCCGCCCGGGCTCGCGGTCGCCGACTGCTATGAGCGAGCCCTGGGGGTACTGGTGGCGGGGTGGCGAGAGAGCGAGGGGAAGGTTCAGGGATTCGCGGACGTGCCGTGAGCCCGGAGCCGGTACCGCTCCGGGCCTGAACGTACGGTTCAGCGGGACCCTTTCGGGTTGCTCGCTGCCCGGCTGGGGGGCGCACTGATCCAGCGACCAGGCGGCCGCCTGACGCGGGCCGGAGAGGTCACACGAGCCTGACCGGCCCGGCGTCGATCGGCAGGCGGACCAGGAGATAGGGCTTGCGGCGCAGGTCCTTGCCCTCGTGGAAGGGCGACAGCCGGTTGAGCTGGTTGGCGATGGCGTACAGGTGCCGGTCCGAGGCGACGGACAGGGTGTCGACCCAGAGCAGGTCGCTGCTCTGGGCGAGGGTCCGGTAGGTGCCGTTCGGGCTCCTGCGCCAGATCGCGTTGTGTTCCAGGTCGCCGCCGTAGAGCCGTCCCTTGTCGTCGCTCTCCAGGCCGTCGGCCATCGGCTTGAACCCCAGGTCCTCGACCGTCGCCGCCACCTCGGCCTCCGTGGCGTCCGGATCGGCGAGGGCGTCGGTGGACACGCTGTGCAGCCGGCGGCTGGACAGCGGGCAGTAGTAGAGGCGCGTGCCGTCGGCGCTGAGAGCGATGCCGTCGGAGCCGGTCTCGTAGTGCGTGGGTTCGCCGCCCGCGGGGCGGACCATGAAGGGCTCGCCCTCGATGACCGGAAGGAACTGCTGGTCCGCGAGCGCCGAGGGATGTCCGGCCAGTCGCCGCCAGGAGCGGCCCGTGGCGAGGTCGACCACGATTATCCCGTTGGAGCCGCCCGAGTCGGTGATGAACGCCATGCCCTCGGCGCCGCGCCGCAGGTCGAAGCGCACGTCGTTGGGGTAGCTGTTCGCCGGCACCACGTCGGGCGGGAAGAGGATCTTCCGTACGATGCGGTCGGTGCGCAGGTCGACCGCCACGAGCTTCGGGCCGCCGTAGGAGGACCCGGCGAACAGCGGGCTTCCGGTGTCGAGGATCCACAGCCGGTCGGCCGGGTCCACGACGACGCTCTGCACCGACTGGAAGTGCCCGGCCAGGTCGGAGGCGTCCTGACGGTTCACCTCGGCGTCGGGATAGGCGACCGGCTTCCCGCCCCGCAGTTCGGCGACGGTGAACGGGACGTCGTCGCCCCAGCGGGGGAAGTTGACGAAGATGCGGCCACGGCGCGAGACGGTGACACCCGTCGGCATCGCGCCCCAGAAACGGGCGACGACCTCGTAGTTTTTGGCTGTTGAACCGGCGGCGTAGGCGGGTCCGGCGAGTTGGGTGGCGGCCAGCGATGCGGTGGTCGCCGTAAGGAACGTACGTCGTTTCATGCGAGCGTCTCCTGCTGGGTCAAGTCGTCGGAGGGCGCGGTCAGTTGCCGCATCGCCTCGGTGCGCGCGGGGATTGGCCGGTGGAGGCCGCCGCCTTGAGCAGCGCTGTCCGCCGAGGACATCGCCTGCGGCTACCGCCAACTCTTGGAAGGGGAGGGGTCAAACGGCCGGTGGACCTGGTGCTCTCAGGTCCGCCGGGCTGCCGGGCGGGTCTTCGCGACCATGCTGCGGTCCCCCGAGGAAACCATCGCGTGAATGGGTACGGTGCTGACGCTCATGAGCGTCGCAAGGCCCCGGCGGCCCTGCTGGCGAGCGAGCGCCGGACCCATGAGGTGCATCAGGGCGGTGAGGGCCGGCATCGGACGCCCGAAGAGCGTGATCTCCTTGATGCGTGCCTCGTCGTCGAGCCTCAGCATCTGCACCTCCTCGAACGACTGGGAACCCACCCGCGCCCGGTAGACCAGGGCGTACGTGTCGCCCTCGCCGGTCTGGGTGTGGTACCGGACGTCCTTGACCGCCGCGAACGCCACGGTCAGGAAGTCGCGCAGCTGGTCAGATCCCTCGAAGGGGAACTGGTCGGTGAGCGGCGAGCTGAGCACGACGTCCGGGCTCAGGCACGCGACCGCGGCGTCGACGTCACCGCGTTCCTCGGCGGAGCGCCAGTTCGCGACGGTAGCGGCGGCGGAGTGCAAGGTCTCGGACATGGGTCTCTCCCGGTATCGGCGGCGCGATGGGGTTGCGGGTGGCGGGGGGGTGGGGGTCAGCCGGTGAGCTTGTTCATGTTGCGGATCTGCTTGTCCAGGACCCAGGCGGGAACGAAGCGGAGCATGCGTGCGCGTCCGGCCATGGGGCCGGCGGCGTAGCGCAGTTTCGGCTTGGTGTCGGTGGCGGCCATGACGATCGCCTTGGCGGCCACGGCGGGATCGTCACCGGCCTTGATCGCCTCCGCCATCAGGCGGTCGAAGACGTGCCGCTGGTCGGCGTAGGTCTGCACGGGGGCGTCGGGCTTGGCGCTGTTGGCCTCGAATCCGGTGTTGGTGTAGGCGGGTTCGACGAGGAGCGAGCGGACGCCGTACTGCCGGACCTCGTGGTCCAGGGACTGGGAGTAGCCCTCGATGGCGTGCTTGGACGCGCCGTAGACGGCCATGTAGGGAGCGGGGATGAAGCCCTGCACCGACGAGAGGTTGATGATGCGGCCGCGCCCCCGGGCACGCATGTGCGGCAGGACCTCCTTCACCATGCGCATGACCCCGAAGACGTTGATGTCGAAGACGCCCTGGG
This sequence comes from Streptomyces sp. 4N124, assembly GCF_052245395.1. NCBI lineage: Bacteria > Bacillati > Actinomycetota > Actinomycetes > Kitasatosporales > Streptomycetaceae > Streptomyces > Streptomyces sp. 4N124. The sequence continues at coordinate 341,016 of NZ_JBQQBS010000002.1, read as the reverse complement.
CCTGCGCGAGGGAGGTTTCCTCGGCCGCACCGATTGCGCCGATGCCGGCGTTGTTGACCAGGACGTCGATCCGCCCGAACCGTTCGATCACCTGCTGGACCACGGTGGTGACCGACTTGTCACTTACCACGTCGAGGTCGAAGAACGTCACCCCCTGGAGCGGGGTGACACGCGAGGTGTCGCGGCCCGTGCCGGCCACCTCGAAACCCGCTGCGACCAGCGCGAGCGCGGTCTGCTTGCCGATGCCGGAGGAGGCACCCGTCACGAGGGCCACCGGCCGGTTTGTCGTCATCACGCACTCCCGAACTCATCTGGGAAACCGATCGGTTTCGCCTCGCCCTCACTGTAAACCGATCGGTTTCCAGCGCACAAGCTCAAAGAGGAAAACTGATCCCGGGTATGAGTCACCGGCCGGCTTCAGGCTGAGCCGACCGGCGCCCGCCTGTATGGCGGCACGGGCCGGATGAGCAGGCGGGAGAGCCGCGAGAGCGTCATCCCCGCGCTGTGATCGTCGAGTTCGCGTTCAAGGGCTAGTACCGCACCTACGCCGAGGCGATTGCCAAGCATGCCGATGTCACGCAGCCGTACTTAGGGGCAACAGGACGGGGGGCACGAGCGGGCCTCCCGCTCCATGGGCAGCCCAACGGCGATCTGCTACACGCGGCCGATCTCGGCGCACCCCGAAACGCCTCGGATGCAGATGCACCGACAAGAACGGGCTATCGTCCGGTGCGGAAAGCTCCTGAAGGCATCCGGGCCTGCGGGATCAGGGCTGATCGCTGATGGCCCGGTAGGCCGCGATGTACAGGGTGTGGCACAGGTCGATCAGTTCTTCGACGGTGGCGTTCTGGTGGCCGAGCGTCCAGTCCACGAGGAGTTCGTTGACTCCGCCGACCAGGCTCATCGCGGTCATGGCGAGCCGGCTGGAGGAGGCTTCCGGGTCAGGGGGCGGTGCGACGACGGCGGCGACCATGGCGGCGAATTCGTGGAGGACCTCACGGCGCCGTACTTCGAGGCGGGGGCTGGCGCCCACGACCTCGATGAGCACCACGCGGGCCATACGGGCATCGCCGGCCAGTGTGCGGATGAACACCTCGAGGCCGGCGCGCAGTTGGGCGTCGACATCAGGTGCGGCAGCGGCTGCGGCCTGCGCGGTTTCGGCTGTGATCGTAGCGATCAGCTCGTTGTAGACCCCGGCGAGAAGGTCTTCGCGGTCGCGGAACGACTCGTAGAAGTAGCGCTCGGTCAGTCCGGCATGCGAGCACACCTGCTTGACGGAGACCGAGGCGTATCCGGCTGTGCCGAACAGGTCGAGGCCCGCCTGGATGAGGCGGGTGCGGCGCTCCTGCTGCCGTTGCGCCGCATCACGTCCGCCGTAGCGCCGCCCGGCGGTCTGTGTGCCGGTCATTTCTCCCCTTCGCAGAGGTGTTGACACCGGTGTGCTCCGAACTGACACTCTAGCTTGTCAGTTCATCTGACATGGCATCGTGTCAGAATGTGTGTGAGGGCCGCTTGCCGCTCGGCGTTCCGCTCATGCTCAGGGCAAGAAAGGGGCTCGACCGTGGCAGCACCGCCCAAATACCCGTATACGTCCAGCCGGAGAGACCGCCACAGACTCCCCGGCACAGAACCGCTGGCCGGCCGAGTCATCGCGGTCACCGGGGCGGGCCGCGGAATCGGGCGTGCCGTCGCAGCCCGGCTCGCCGCGGCCGGAGCCGCCGTGGCGATCGGCGATCTCGACGCGGAGCTCGCTACGGAGACGGCCGGTGCCATCGGCGCGCGTCCCGGTGGCCGGCTGCTCGGGCTGTCTCTCGACGTCACCGACACGCCTTCCTTCGAAGACTTCCTGCGCACCGTCGAGACCCAGCTCGGGCCGATCGACGTACTGATCAACAACGCCGGAATCATGTGGGTGGGCCCCTTCGAGGAGGAACCGGAGGAAGCCGCCCTGCGCCAGTTCGACGTCAACGTCCACGGCGTACTGCGGGGGATGAAACTCGTGATCCCGGGGATGCGGAAACGCGGTCGCGGCCACGTGGTGAACATCGCCTCCGCCGCCAGCAAGGTCGCCCCGCCCGGCGAGGCGACCTACGCGGCGACGAAGCACGCCGTCCACGGCTACAGCACAGCCGTCCGCGCCGAACTGCGCGGCACCGGCGTGCACGTGTCCCTGGTGATGCCCGGCGTCGTGGACACCGAGCTGGCCGTGGGCACCGCGACCGGCCCCACCCGGCGCCTGACGACGGATCAGGTGGCCGACGCGGTGCTCGACGTCGTGCTGCGCCCGCGGTTCGAGGTCTTCGTTCCACGCCAGGTGGCCGCCCTGACCCGGTTGGCCGCGGTGCTGCCGGGCCGTGCCCGCGACGCCCTGCATCGCCTCCTTGTCCCCGACCAGCTCGCCGCCCTGTCCGACCGGTCGGTCCGCGCGGCCTACGAGCAGCGCACCCGTACCGCCTGCCTGCCCGAAGGATGAGCCCGTGACCACCACGCCCAAGCCGGCGACGCCCAGCGCGAAGAAGGCCCAGGACGCCGCCGCTCCGCGTCCCATCCCCGAATTCGAAGGTGTCCACGACGTATGGCCCCGCGGTGACCGGCTGCGCGCCGTGCGGGGCGCCGCGGCCGCCTACCGTGAGCGGTTCGTCCAGCAGGGCCGCATCCACGCCGTCCGCAGTTTCGACATCGCCGCCGCCCCGTACCCGACCCGGTTCGGTTTCCACGGCGCCGCGCTCGCCGTCAACCCGTTCGTGAGCATCGTCAACCGGATGCTCGTCGTGCAGTTCGACGGCTTCGACGGTGAGCCGAAAACACTGGTGTGGGAGCCGACCGTCGCCGCCGGAACGGCTCAAGCGCCGTTCTACGCCCAGCTCAAGCGTCTGGCGGGGGACTTTCTCACCGAGCACGTCTTCGCCCGCTACTACCAGGACCCGAACACCGTCCTGCCCTCCTGCGGTCTGCGACCCGAGGACGTGGACTTCGTCAGCTTCGACCACCTGCACGTCCAGGACGTGCGCATGATCATGGGAAGTACCAGCACCGTTCCCGGCGAACGGGCGCCCCGCGAAGCTCTGTTCCCGCGCGCCCGGTTGCTGGTGCACCGCAGGGAGCTGGGCACCTTCGAATCGATACATCCGATGCAGTGGGCCTGGTACGTCGAGGGAGGCATGGACGGAGTACCGGACGAGCGCGTCACCGCCTTCGACGGCGATGTCGAACTCGGTGTCGGCGTCAGCCTGCTGTGGACCCCCGGCCACACGGACGGAAACCACTCCCTGGTGCTGAACACCCCCGACGGGGTGTGGGTCTCCTCCGAGAACGGCATCTCGGCCGACAACTGGCAGCCCGAGCTCTCCCGCATCCCTGGCGTGCGCCGCCACGCCGCGTTCTACGGCCATGAGGTGGTGCCCAACGCCAACACCCTGGAGGACTCCCTCGACCAGTACGACTCCATGGTCAAGGAGAAGACCCTCGCCGACCCCAGCCGGCGCGATCCGCGCTGGCTGCAGATCCTGCCCTCCTCGGAGCTGGCCCGCTTCAAGCGGCAGTGGCCGGTGCTGCCCAGCTTCTTCCACGGCGGTCTGAACTACGGCGAACTGACCCCTGCCGGTGGTGGCCGATGACCGGCCCAGCCGCCCCGGCCGCCCGCCGGATCGCCGCGGACGGCGTGGAGTTGGCCGCCTACCAGTGGGGAGCGTCCACGGCTCCTCCGGTGGTGCTGGTCCACGGCTATCCGGACACCAGCGCCGTGTGGCACCCCGTCGCCGAGCGCCTGGCCGACCGCTTCCACGTCACCGCCTTCGACGTACGGGGAGCCGGTGACTCCGACCGGCCCAGGGGTTTGCGCGCCTACCGGATGTCCCGCCTGGAAGCCGACCTGGAGGCGGTTGTCGACGCCGTGAGCCCCGACCGCCCGGTGCACCTGGTCGGACACGACTGGGGCTCGATCCACTCCTGGGAGTCGGTCACCGGCACCCGCCTGGCCGGGCGGATCGCCTCGTTCACTTCCATCTCCGGACCCTGCCTGGACCACGTCGGCCACTTGATCCGGGCCCGCCTCCGGCCGCGGCATCCGGATCTGCCGAAACTGCTGCGGCAGGCCGCACGGTCCTGGTACATCGCCTACTTCCACCTCCCGCTCCTGCCCGCCCTGACCTGGAGAGCACTGGGACACCGCTGGCGGACCTTCCTCACCGGCTCCCAAGGCATGCCCGGGCACACCCCCTACCCCGCGCCGACGCTGGCCCGCGACGCCGTGTCCGGCACCGCGCTGTACCGCGCCAACATGCTGCCCCGCCTGCTGCGTCCCCGGGACCGGCCGACCACCGTCCCGATCCAACTCATCATCCCCACCCGCGACTTCTGCGTCACCCCGGTGCTGTCGTACGGAGTGGAGCACTGGACGCGCCAGATACAACGGCGCCCCATCGACGCCGGGCACTGGGTACAGCTCAGCCACCCCGAGGAGATCGCGTCCCGGATCGCGGAATTCGCCGACCGCGTGGAGGACGGCTCCTTCGCACACACCGACCACTGACGGAGAAGGAACCTGTCATGTTCCGAGCCGCACATGCCCACCAGGACCGTCCGTCCGAGCCCATCGACCACCACGACCTGGTGCTGCAACCCCGGGACGTCACCTTCGACTGGGGCGCCACCCCGCTGCACTGGCTGCCGGGTGAGCCCTTCGCGACCCACACCTTCGACGTGCTCCACCTCATGCTCCCCGAGCTGGAACGCTGGTTCGTGCGCACCTTCGAGCAGGCACTGCCGCTGATCACCGATGACCGGCTGCGCGCGGACGTACGCGGCTTCATCGGCCAGGAAGCGATGCACGCCGAGGCGCACCAGGAGGTCCTGGAGCACCTGCTCGCCAAGGGTCTTGACCCGGCTCCGTACACCCTGCAGTCCGAATGGATCTTCCGGAGGGTCCTCGGAGACCGGCCGGAGCTGACGCCGGCCGCCACCCACGCGCACCTCCTCCAACGGCTCGCCCTCATCGCGGCCTTCGAGCACTTCACCGCGTACATGGGTCACTGGATCCTCAGCAACGGGCACCTGGACCAGGCCGGCGCGGACCCCGCGATGCTCGATCTGTTCCGCTGGCACGGCGCGGAGGAGGTCGAACACCGCTCGGTCGCGTTCGACCTGCTGGTGCACCTCGATCCCCGGTACCGGCGCCGAGTGGTCGGCATGCTCGTCACCGCTCCGGTGCTGACCCGGCTATGGATCCGCGGAGTCCGCTTCCTGATGAGCGCCGACCCCGAACTCGACGACCGGGTCAAGGTCCGCTTCCGCGACTACCTGGCCGCGGCCCGCAAGGACCTGCTGCCCCGGCCGGGCGAGTTCGCCCGCTCGGTGCTGCGCTACTTCCGCCCCGGCTACCACCCGACCCAGGAGGGCTCGACCCAGCAGGCGGTCGCCTACCTTGCGGCGTCCCCTGCCGCCCGAGCGGCTGCCCGATGACCCGGCAACCAGTGAGGCATGTGAGGCATCCCATGGACATCAGCACACCCGTCACCCGGCCGCCGGACCTGTACGGCAGACCGCGCGGCGACTCCTTCATGCAGAAGCTGGCGGCTTTCAGCGACAACGCGGTCACGCGCCTCGCGCGGCGCGGCACTCCTCCCAGGCGCCCGCCGGCCACCGAGACGCCCGTGATCCGGGAACTGGTGGTCGCCGCCAAGCACCAAGAGGCCGAGGACGTCGTCTCCCTGCGGCTGGCGGCACCCGACGGGGGAACACTCCCGCCCTGGCAGCCCGGCGCCCACATCGAACTGCGCCTGCCCTCCGGCCGCAAGCGGCAGTACTCCCTGTGCGGCGACCCTGCCGACCGGTACCGGTACCGCATCGCGGTGCGCCGCACAGCCCACGGCAAGGGCGGTTCGGCCGAGGTACACGACGCCCTCGGAGAGGGTATGCGGGTCGCCTTCACCGGGCGGCCCCGGAACGCCTTCCCCTTCGCCGCCGAAGCATCCATCCTGCTCATCGCGGGCGGCATCGGAATCACCCCGATCCTGCCGATGGCTCGGGAAGCCGCCCGCCGCGGGCTGGACTGGAGGCTCGTGCACACCGGCCGCAGCCGCGGCTCGATGCCCTTCGCGGCAGAGCTGGCCGAACTCGCGGCCGCAGCCCCTGGCCGGGTCTCCATCCGTCCTGACGACGAGTCCGGCGTGCCCGAGGCAGCCGATCTCCTGAGCTTGGGCCCGGCGGCGGGTGCGGTGTACTGCTGCGGGCCCGCGCCCATGATCGACGGCGTTCGGCGCGCGTTCGGTGGGAGCCGCGCGTCAGCCCTGCACTTCGAGCGTTTCGCCCCGGCCCCGATCACGGACGGCCGTCCCTTCGAACTTCAGCTGGGCGACACCGGCCGGGTTCTGCCAGTGCCGTACGACCGCTCCGCCCTGGATGTTCTCCACGAGGCCCTGCCGGGCCTGCCGTTCTCCTGCCGCCAAGGGTTTTGCGGCACCTGCCGGGTACGGGTCGCCCACGGCCATGTCGATCACCGTGACCGCCGGCTCACCGCCACCGAACGTGCGGCCGGCGCCATGCTGCCCTGCGTCTCGCGTGCACCGGAAGGAGAGAGGTTGGTGCTGGATGTGTGAGCGATGGCCGAGCGCCCGTCAAGGACGTCTCGCGTGACGCCCTCGCATGCGTGACCGAGGTGTGTTCCGACACCGAGGTGTGTTCCGACAACGGACCGAGCCCGCACCAGTCCCTCTGACCAACGCCGCCACTGCAAGCAAGGCCAGCCTCGATCTTTCGTGAGGGACTGCCGTCGGTGTCGGTGAACCTTTGCGCTTTCCGGAGCTGATGGTGGGCAGGCCAGCGGCCTGCGCCGACCGGTGGTGACGAGCTGGGCGGCCACGGAGGACAGGCGGAATCGCAGGCGGCGGGGTTCCCAGCGTCGGGCCTTGCCCGTGAGGGCAAGCATGGGCATCCAGGCCAGCGGGGCCCCCAGCCGGTGACGGAGCACCACTCCACTTCCGCGATCCTCAACTGGGCGCCAGAATGAGGCCGTTCCTCTCGGACGATCAGTCGCATGCCCTTGAGCCGGCCGTCCAGGAGCCTGCCGGTGACCTCGGTGGCTCATCCGGCTCCGCAGCGACGCGGCTTCTAAGGCTTGAGCACCGCCAGTACATCGTCGAGCGAAACGTCGGCGGGGTCACTCATATCGAGACCATCGAACGTCTGCCAGATATAGGACGCCGCCCCGCTCTCCCGCAGCGGATGCAAGTCGGCCAAGTCCGGGTCGTCCCGGAAGGTGTTGAACGCCTCTTCGGAATCCCATTCAACGAGAAACAGAACCTGCCGTGGCGCGAGGTCACCGGCTACGTTGTCGCGGAAACGGCCAAACGCCACCATTCGACCGCCATATTGCGGAGCCACTTCGGGCAAACGGCTGAAATACGCAAGGTATTTCTCCACGTCGGTCACGTCAAACATATTCAGAGCGTAAAACTTCTTTTTTTGTGAATTTGCACTCATTGCCAATACCCTTTCCGGTCTCACCGACGGCGATCCGCCGACAAACCTGCCGAATAGATCACGAAACCGCACTGGAGCACTAGGCGGTTACCCAGCGGAGTCGCGCGGGGAAGTCATCCGCACTCCTGAGTAATGGGATTCGGGACCCGCCCACCTCCGCGACGGGAAACCGATCGGTTCCCTCATCGTAAACCGATCGGTTTTCGCGCGCAAGTCCCGAGCGGAGGGGCGCCGTTCGGTGACTGGGAGCCAAGCATCTGTGCGCTCGGAACAACTTCAAACCCGACGCCCCTCCGCTGCCAGGAGAGTCTCGAAGAAGGCGTGGGGATGCCAGGCGCGGGGGACGAGGTGTCCGTAGATGTCGATCGTGGTCTTGACCAACCGGTGCCCCAGCCGGCGCGAGGGCTTCACCGGCCTCGACCAGGGTCAGGTGACCTGCTGGAACTCCTGGATGCGCTGGTCACTGTTCTCCAAGCGAATAACGAACGAGACCCTCTAAAAGGTTGAGTAGCTGCAAGCTCGTCCTGACTCGCGGCAGTTCAGGCTTGGGTACTGCTTTCCAACTCGCGCAGTAGCGCCTTCAAACCCAGGTCCAGAAACAGGAGTGACCGGGGATCGGCTGTGTTACGCAGCGCGTGTGCAACCCGCTGCGGTTCGACCTGGGACATCGCGCGCGCCAAATCGACCGTGTGGAAATCATGCGAATCCGAGCGCAGGGAGCGCACGAGTTCGTTGACTGCCCGCGCGGGGTCCGTCACCGCCAGCAGCCGGGCCGCTTCGATGCGTTGGTCTTTTCTCATGGTCTTGTCGTGCATGATGAGCGCGAGGCTGGCCATGGCGATCTCCGGAGCGTAGGTCAGCGCGTCCGTCAGAGTCGTTCGGCTGCCGAAGCCACTCCAGTGGGAAGGCGTCAGACGACGCTTGAGTCGTTCGGCTGCCGCCTTCGGGGCGATGCGGCCAAGGGCTTCAAGTGTCCTGTGGCTCGACCAGTCCCAGCCGGAGTCGAGTCGGTCCTGCAGTGCCTCGACGGCCAGGTCTGAATCCAGCTCGGCCAGATGTCTCGCCGCTACGGCCACGTCCTCGTCCCACAGAAGCGGCATGCGTCTGCTCCAGGGCCAGCGCCATTCACCGATGAAACCGAACGTGACCTCTTGGACCTCGTCGGCGCCGGTGTCCCCATCGCTGACGAACTCCGGGGCACGTACGAGCCAGGCGAGGATCTTCGCGCCTTGCTCCGGGTTCGCAAGGGTGAGCGCGAGCGCGGCAGCGATACGTTCCTCGGGTGCGGCAGTTGCGTCCCGCGTCCAGGACGTCAGGCGACGCGACACAAGTGCGGCTGGGTGCCGCGGTCCCGCCAACGCCAACACGAGTTCAGGGCACAGCGCCTGCTCGGCGGTCAGCCCCACGGCAGGCTCCGGGGCGCGCAGCACGCCGGCGGCCGAATCCAGGCCGGCAAGCGCCCGCGCGATGCGCAGCCGGTGCCAATCCGGCTGGGCCGCGTCTTCGGCCACCGTCTCCAGCGCACGCAGCGCCTTTGCAGGCTCCAGGGTTGCCAGTACCTTCGCGGCCGCGACGCGTATGCCGACGCCGGTCAGGGCATCGGCCTTGACCGGGTAAATCCGTGCTTCGTTGCCGTTTGTCTCCCGCCAGCGGACGGCGCCACGCGGCAAGGCGGGCCCCTGCAGCACCGCCTCGGTCAGCAGGGAGACAGCCGCCTCCTTGTCCCACCGGGCCAGAGCCCGAGCTGCCTCCCATCGGCGATGCGGCGGAAGACGTCGGGACGACACCATCTCGGTCAGAAGCCGTACTCCCAGGGCACGGTCCTGGGCAGCGATGGCCTCCGCGGCCCAACCGCGCCCGCTGCGTAGCGCGGCACGCCGCAGCGTGGCCACCACATATGGCTGCACGCCCTCCGGCAGCACGCCGCCCTCAGCCATCATGAGGGCAACCAAGCCGGCACCCCCACCCGGACCGACCAGCCGTAGCCTCCGCAGAACCCGGAAGACCAGGCGAACCCCTCGATCCCATCTCTGCTCGAAGAGATCAGTCCCCTCCTCATGAGGGGCCTTCCACGGTGGGTTGAACAACGCCCGCACCAGATCCCCCGTGTCAGTACCCTGCCTTGCCCATGCGGCAAAGACGAATCGCAGGAAACTGTGATCCACCGGCGCGCCTGGCAGCCACGTCCCGTTCTCGTCGATCTCGGCCAGCGCAACCGCAACCACATCGCGGGCGCGCTGCGAATCCGGCGCTGCGGTCCGCGCCAGGCCGCACGCAGCCAGGAACTCCTGCACGGTGTGGTGCAGGAACACCAGATCGTCGTCGGACTCCGTCATCAGGCCGCTGGTGGCCAGGACCTCGCGCAAAACACCGCGCCACTCCCCACCGTCCAAATGCTGTGGCCGAAGGCCGGCGGTCTGCGTTTCAGCCAAGTCAATGGCGGCACTCTTCGATCCCATGTGCCGTTCGAGCGCGATCATCTCCAGCAAGCCTCGTGCATCCGCCATCAGCTGATCCACGGCGGTGCGGGCATCGGAGCCCCAGCCCTCCACCCGCCGCTGCAACTGCGCCAGGGACGGCTCCGGGCGGCGGTACATCACATTCAGGAGATGCTGCACGAACCTCTCGTACAACTCGCTGCGGCTGTGTGGCAGCCCTCGTTCCGGGTCCTCGTCGAAGAGGAGGACCAACATGGTGGCCAACAGGGGGATGCGGGACAACTCGGCGATCTTCCGCTCGGCGAGCGCGGCAAGAAACCGTTCGGCGCGGCCGGCGGGATCGGGCCGCCCCAACTGTGCGAACCATCCGGCCACGAACTGCGAGAGGGCGTGCGGATCAAAGGGCTCGATCCGGCAGAACGCCACGTCCCGTAGCGGCTTCAGCTCGTCCTGGGGTAGCGGCCGTGTCAGAACGAGCACACGGTGACCACCGCTCGGCTGACACGACAGGTCGGCCACCATCGCCAACAGCGCCTTCCGTTGGCCCGGATCGAGCACCTCGTCCACACCGTCGACCATCACCAGCCACGGCGTGCCCGCCAGCGGACGCGTGGCGAAGAACCCCTCGGGCAACGAGTCCTGGGTCAGGAATCGCGCATCGCGCTGGACAGCGGCTGCGAGCCGGTCGGCGACACTGCCTTGGCCGGTCAGCGCAGACGCGGACACACGCACTGGCACGACGTCCGGCGCATCGCCACCTCCCAGCCACTGGCCCGCAAGCCGTGTGGTCAGGTGACGGCCCAGACTCGACTTACCCGCCCCAGGCCCTCCCATGACCACAGCACCGCCCCCGGCGTCCAGGACCGCGTCCGCGGACACCACCCTGTCCTGCACATCGCCATGAGCACTGATCTGCTGGCTCACATACACGTCGGTCAACGGCGGCGGGCTCGTCCCCGGCAGCCGGATTGCATACGGATGATCGTCGGCGGCGGCGCGCGCAGCACGCAGATAGTCCCGCAGCACCGGGCCCGCGTACCGCCAACCGCCCTGCCGTATCTGGGCGTCGTCCAGCAAGGCCAACCATGGGCGACGGTAACGGGTGACGGCCTCTGGCGGTTCCAGGAAAGGGTAGGCGGCACAGATGTCCTCCACGGTCACCAACCGCGCGCCCGCAGCCCCACCTTGCAACCCGTACGCCAGCCGAAGCACCCCAAGGACTCCACCCGTACGCCAGTTCAAGACCGGGCCGCCGCTGAAGCCGGGACCCGCCCGACCCTGGGTCACATGGTGCAACGTCACTGCCCCGCCGCCCGCCGAACGCAGCGACGGGCCCTCAGCCCGGAACGACACCGACTCACCCGCCCGGTAGGAGCCTTGCGGATGCCCGAAACTCCACAGCTCATCACCCGGGACCACCTCGGCGGCCAGACAGACCACTGGATGATCCAAACCCTCCGGCGCCTGCAGCAGCGCCAGATCTGGCCCCTCGCCGTCCGGCCCCTTCGGGTGGTACCAGCGCGGATCGGCGAACAGCTCCAGATCGGTCCCGCCATACCGCGCCCTCACTCGGTCACCGGCGCGGACGACATGCGCACACGTCAGAACCAACCTAGGCGCAACGAAGAAACCCGTACCGACCGCACCGTCCGGGGCGGTCAACGCCACTACGGCTCGAGGTAGCGCGGCCACCAACTCCGTCCGTGATCCGCTCACAACCCGATTCTGTCCTGCGGCAGCCCGTCACGTCCTACCATCGGCCGTAAACAGGGGAATTGAGGGGGAGACAGAGACTCATGGACGCGACGAACGTTCCCGCGCAGACTTCGACCACCACGCCCGTCCCAGTCGCCATGCCGGACGGAAGCAGGCTCTATCTCCGGGCAGAACCCATCGGCACAGCGGTAGCCCTACCCAGCGACGACGAACACGAGATCGCCGGCCGCCTGCCCTCCCTCGACCAGATCGCCCACGCGGTAGGCGGCTTCACCGGCCAGATCAGCGAAGCTTTGAAGAAAACCGCGCCCACCCGCTTCACCCTCACCTTCGACTGCGAAGTCGGCTTCGAGGCCGGAGGACTGGTCGCACTCATCGGCAAAGGCTCCGGCAAGTCGGCGTTCAGCGTCACCATGGAATGGGACCGAATGGCACAGGAGTCACCCCTGTCCGTAACGCCATCAGAACCACCGGGCGCCGCCACCAGATAGGACTTGGCCTCCAGCGCCGAGGGCACTCGCCAGGCCGCCTCCGTCACGAGCACCATGGGCATTCGCCGACGCCCTCGCGGCCGAACTGCCCGCCCAGCACAGAGTGGAAATGCACTCGTCACGCCGGTGAGTGGAGCAACGCGGGCACTGCCCCTTCATGCCGCGGACAATGGGAGATCACACCGACACGAGCCGACATTCATCAGCAGCTCCGAGGCCGCCCTCGCCTCCTCGTCGCCCACCGGAACTACGCGCAGCCCGGAGAGCATCCGGTTCAGGCGAGACTTGTTCGTACGCGCGTGGGCAGCCTCAATGATGGCGAGCGCACTGATCACGACCTCCATGCCGCGCGAGCGCGCCTCAGCGAACACCTCGTCGAAGACCTGCCGCGCCCGCTGACGAGCCTGCTCAGAGACCGGCCCCTTGCGGTTCTCGTAGTCCGACAAGTACTCGTCAAGGACCTGGCCGCGCAACTCACGCTCGACCGCCTCGGCAATGAACGCGGAGAACTCCCGCTTGCCCACCCGCGCCCGGATCGCCTCTGCGGTCCCCTCCGGCAGCGACAGGCTCACCCGCGTCGCCGGCCCTTTCCCGATGCTGTACGTCGTCTCACCCATACCTCGAGTGGGTCAAACGAGTAGGAAAAGCCACGGTCGGTGCCGTCCGCAAGCGCCGAACAGCACACGTCCCAGCACGGAAAGACAAAGGGCCCGACTCCGAAGAGTCGGACCCATCCTGACCTGCATATTTGCCAGATCAGCGACGTGGTGACACGTCAGCCACTACACATTGAAGCGGAACTCCACCACGTCCCCGTCCTGCATGACGTAGTCCTTGCCCTCCATCCGCGCCTTCCCCTTCGCGCGGGCCTCCGCGACCGAACCCGTCTCCACCAGCTCGGCGAAGGAGATGACCTCGGCCTTGATGAAGCCCTTCTGGAAGTCGGTGTGGATGACGCCGGCGGCCTCGGGGGCGGTGGCGCCCTTCTTGATGGTCCAGGCGCGGGATTCCTTGGGGCCGGCGGTGAGGTAGGTCTGCAGGCCGAGGGTGTTGAAGCCGACGCGGGCGAGGGTGGCGAGGCCGGGCTCCTCGGCGCCGACCGACTCCAGCAGCTCCATCGCGTCCTCGTCGTCCAGCTCGGCGAGGTCCGCCTCCAGCTTGGCGTTGAGGAAGATCGCCTCGGCGGGGGCGACCAGGGCGCGCTGCTCGTTCTTGAAGTCCTCGTCCGTCAGCTCGTCCTCGTCGACGTTGAAGACGTAGAGGAAGGGCTTGGTGGTCAGGAGGTGCAGGTCGTGCAGGAGCTCCGCGCGCTCGCTGCCCTGGACGATGCCCTGGGAGAAGAGGGTGTCGCCCTTGTCCAGGATCTCCTTGGCGGCCTCGATCGCGGCGACCTTCGGCGCTACGTCCTTCTTGATCCGCGACTCCTTCTGGAGCCGGGGAAGGACCTTCTCGATGGTCTGGAGGTCCGCCAGGATCAGCTCGGTGTTGATCGTCTCGATGTCGTCCTTGGGCGAGACCTTGCCGTCGACGTGGACGACGTTCTCGTCCTTGAAGGCGCGGATGACCTGGCAGATCGCGTCCGACTCACGGATGTTCGCGAGGAACTTGTTGCCCAGGCCCTCGCCCTCGCTCGCACCGCGCACGATGCCCGCGATGTCGACGAAGTCGACGGTCGCCGGGAGGATCCGCTGGGAGGAGAAGATCTCGGCCAACTTGGTGAGCCGCTCGTCGGGGACGCCGACCACGCCCACGTTCGGCTCGATCGTGGCGAACGGGTAGTTGGCCGCCAGCACGTCGTTCTTGGTCAGGGCGTTGAACAGGGTCGACTTGCCGACATTCGGCAGACCGACGATTCCGATCGTGAGCGACACGTTGCGACTTCCCGTACGTGAGAGGACCTGAGGGGCTGAGGAGTGGAGACCTGGGGCCGATCCACAAGTCTACGGGCTGTCGAACCCCGTATCGGCGTCGTATCGAACGCTTGGCCAACGTCTGTCCAACGGCGTGTCTGACGGGCTATTCGGCACATAAACCGACCTAGGTTGGTCCGGTGGAGCAACACAGGACGCGGTCCCCCCGGTACGGAACGCCACGCGGCACCCCCCGGCTGCCCCCGCAAGGCCGGGGCCCGGGTGGCCGGCCACAGGGGCGGCCGCCGGGGGCGGGCGTACGGCGGCCCGCTCCGCCGGTGGTGCTGGCCGTGCGGCGGATCGCCCGGGCCGTGCGCCGGATGCCGAACCCCCGGCTCACCGGGCTCGGCGGCGGGCTGTTCTGCGGGGTGCTGATGTTCGCGTCGGGCTGTCTCGACTCGTTGCTTTTCGGGTCGTCGACGACGGTGTACGGCGTGCTGTTCCTGCCGGTGTGTGTACTGACAGCGGTGTGGATCCGCAAGGCCGAACTGGTGACGGCACCGGTCGTCGTGCCGATCGCCTTCGCCCTGGGGCTGCTGCCCGTCGCCGACGGGAGCAACGGAGCCGACGGGCGGCTGATGGGGTTCGTCACGGCGCTCGCCACGGAGGCGGGGTGGCTGTACGGCGGGACGCTGATCGCCGGTGTGATCGTGACGGTACGGAGGGTCCGCCTGGTGCGCCGCCGCCGACGAATGTAGCCCCCTCCCGCCGGCCCTAGCCCTCCTTCGCCGCCCGCATCGCCGCTCCCACGATGCCCGCGTTGTTCTGCAGCTGCGCCGGGACCATCTCGGCCTTGATGTCCTCGATGAAGTGCAGGAACTTGCTCGCTTTACGGCTGACGCCGCCGCCGATGATGAACAGCTCCGGGGAGAACAGCATCTCCACATGGGCGAGATAGGCCTGGACGCGGTGGGCCCAGTGCTCCCAGGACAGGTCGTGGTCTTCCTTGGCCTTGCTGGAGGCGCGCTTCTCCGCGTCGTGCCCGTGCAGTTCCAGATGGCCGAGCTCGGTGTTCGGGACGAGGACGCCGTCGATGAAGAGGGCGCTGCCGATGCCGGTGCCGAAGGTGAGCATGATCACCGTGCCCCGGCGGTCGCGGCCGGCGCCGAACTGCATCTCGGCGACGCCCGCCGCGTCCGCGTCGTTGATCACGGTCACCGGGAGGCCGCCGAGCCGCTCGCCCAGCAATGCGCGCGCGTCGGTGTCGATCCAGCTCTTGTCCACGTTGGCCGCGGTGCGGATCGTCGCCCCGCCGGTGACCACGCCCGGGAAGGTGATGCCGACCGGGCCCGTCCAGCCGAAGTGGTCGACGACCTCCTTCACACCGTCGGCCACCGTGTCGGGCGTCGCCGGGTGGGGAGTGAGCACTTTGAGGCGCTCCTGAGCCAGGTCGCCCCTGTCCAGGTCCACAGGGGCGCCCTTGATCCCGGATCCACCGATGTCCACGCCGAAGATCTGCATGGCCCTACGTTACGACGGTGGACTGACAGTCACTCCCCGGAGGTGCCGGAACCGGTCCCGGTGCCCGATTCCGTGCCCGCCCCGCCGCGCTCCGCGACCAGCGTCGCCGCCTCCTCGCGCAGGTCACGGCGGAGTTCCTTCGGCAGCGAGAAGGTGATGGACTCCTCGGCCGCCTTCACCAGCTCGACGTCCTCGAAGCCGCGCTGGGACAGCCATTCCAGCACCTGCTCGACGAGGAGCTCGGGCACCGAGGCGCCGGAGGTGACACCCACCGTGGACACGCCCTCGAGCCATGCCTCGTCGATCTCGTCGGCGAAGTCCACGAGGTAGGCCTCGCGGGAGCCGGCGAGCTTGGCGACCTCGACGAGCCGCTTGGAGTTGGAGGAGTTCCGGGAGCCGACCACGATGACCAGCTCGGCCTGCGCGCCCATCTCCTTCACGGCGAGCTGACGGTTCTGCGTGGCGTAGCAGATGTCGTCGCTGGGCGGGGAGATGAGCTGCGGGAACTTCTCCTTGAGGGCGTCGACGGTCTCCATCGTCTCGTCGACGGAGAGCGTGGTCTGGGAGAGCCAGACGACCTTCGACTCGTCGCGGACCTCGACCTTGGCGACGTCCTCGGGGCCGTCGACCAGCTGGATGTGCTCGGGGGCCTCGCCGGACGTGCCGATGACCTCTTCGTGGCCCTCGTGCCCGATCAGGAGGATGTCGTAGTCCTCATTGGCGAAGCGGACGGCTTCCTTGTGGACCTTGGTGACGAGCGGGCAGGTGGCGTCGATGGTGGCGAGCCGGCCGCGCTCCGCCTCTTCGTGGACGACGGGGGCGACGCCGTGCGCGGAGAACATCACGATGTTCCCCGGGGGGACCTCTTCCGTCCGTTCGACGAAGATGGCGCCCTTCTTCTCCAGGGTCTGCACGACGTACTTGTTGTGGACGATCTCGTGCCGGACATAGACGGGAGCCCCGTACTGCTCCAGGGCTTTCTCGACGGCGATCACGGCGCGGTCCACACCCGCGCAGTAGCCCCGGGGGGCGGCGAGCAGGACACGGCGGCCAGGCGAAGCAGTCATGCGTCCCATCGTAAGGCCGCGCTCGGCGCGTCAAAGATCGCCTCCTTGGGGAGACTGATCGTGGACTGGGAGGGGTGGGGAAGCACACAACTGGCGAGGTGTGATGTCCGAGACCGGCACGGCAGCCCGAATCGCCGATCATGAGCATGAGCTGCGGCGCAACCTCGGTTTCCGGGATCTCGTCGTCTACGGGCTGCTTTTCATCGCCCCTATGGCGCCGGTCGGCGTGTTCGGCACGCTGGACACCGGACGGGCTGCAATGCGCCCGGTCCGGAGGGAATGGTGCCGTCGGCTGTGATGTCGGTGGTGGCCGTTACGCTCGCGGCATGGCCTTGAACACGTCCGCGGAAACGCCGCTGCCTGTCGGTGAGGTGTCGCGGCTCATCGGGGGTTGGATCGATCGGCTCGGGGCGGTGTGGGTCGAGGGGCAGATCACGCAGTTGTCGCGGCGACCGGGGGCGGGGGTCGTGTTTTTGACGTTGCGGGATCCGTCGTACGACATCTCCGTGAGCGTCACTTGTTATCGGCAGGTGTTCGATGCCGTTGCCGATGTGGTGAGTGAGGGCGCCCGGGTCGTCGTACTGGCGAAACCGGAGTGGTACGCGCCGCGGGGGCAGTTGTCGCTGCGGGCCGCTGAGATAAGGCCCGTGGGGGTGGGCGAACTGCTCGCGCGGCTTGAGCAGTTGAAGAAGGCGCTCGCAGCGGAAGGGCTGTTCGCTGTTGAGCGGAAGAAGCCGTTGCCTTTTCTGCCGCAGCTCATCGGGCTGGTGTGCGGGCGGGCCTCCGCCGCCGAGCGGGATGTGCTGGAGAACGCCCGGCACCGCTGGCCGGCCGTCCGCTTCGAGGTGCGCAACGTCGCCGTGCAGGGCGTGCACGCCGTGCCGCAGGTCGTGCAGGCGATGAAGGACCTGGACGCGATCGACGACGTGGACGTGATCATCGTCGCGCGGGGCGGCGGCAGTGTGGAGGATCTGCTGCCGTTCTCCGACGAGCAGCTCGTACGGGCGGTCGCGGCCTGTCGTACGCCCGTGGTGTCCGCCATCGGACACGAGCCCGACAACCCGCTGCTCGACCACGTCGCCGATGTGCGCGCCTCCACTCCCACCGACGCCGCCAAGAAGGTCGTACCGGATGTGGGCGAGGAATACGAGCGGGTGCGGCTGCTGCGTGATCGTGCTCGGCGGTGTGTCGAGGCGTTCATCGAGCGGGAGGAGCGCGGGCTCGCGCATGCGCTGGCCCGGCCGTCGATAGAGGATCCGCACCGCATGATCGACGAGCGGGCCGACCATGTGGCGTCCCTGGTCGACCGTGGCCGGCGCACCCTCGGCCACCTCCTCGACCGCGCCGACTCGGAGCTGACGCACACCCACGCGCGCGTGGTGGGCCTCTCCCCCGCGGCGACCCTGAAGCGGGGCTACGCGGTGCTGCAGAAGGCCGACGGGCATGTGGTCCGGGATCCCGGTGAGGTGACGGCGGACGAGGCACTGCGCGCGCGGGTCGCCGAGGGTGAGTTCTCCGTACGAGTCGACGCACGAAGCGATGCATAGGGTGGGCGCATGACCAGCAAGGTGGAAGAGGCCCTCGGGTACGAGCAGGCTCGGGACGAGCTGATCGAGGTCGTACGGCGGCTGGAGGCGGGCGGTACGACGCTGGAGGAGTCCCTCGCGCTCTGGGAGCGGGGCGAGGAGCTGGCGAAGGTCTGCCGGCGCTGGCTGGACGGTGCGCGGGCCCGGCTGGACGCGGCGCTGGCCGAGGAGGAAGCGGCCGAGACCGAGGCCGACTCCGAGTAAGCAGGCTGGGTGATCTGTGAAGCGGATCACCACGCCCCGGTTTTTGTTGAAGGTTGAACTTCACTCGCGTACGGTCGAGCCTGTCTACCGGACCCCGGTCCGCTTCCGGGGTCGACGTACATACCGAGAAGGTTCACGTATGACTCTCGTTCTTGACCCCGCCGCCCAGGACCTGCTGTTCCGCGAGGCCCGCACCGCGAACACCTTCACCGACGAGCCGGTGACCGACGAGCAGGTCCAGGCGATCTACGACCTGGTCAAGTACGGCCCGACCGCCTTCAACCAGAGCCCGCTGCGCGTCACCCTGGTCCGCTCCGCCGAGGCCCGCGAGCGCCTGGTGCAGCACATGGCCGAGGGCAACCAGCCGAAGACTGCCACGGCCCCGCTGGTCGCGATCCTGGCCGCGGACAACGAGTTCCACGAGGAGCTGCCCGAGCTCTTCCCGCACTTCCCGCAGGCCAAGGACGTCTTCTTCGCCGAGCGCGCCGCCCGTGAGGGTGCCGCCGGCCTGAACGCCGCCCTCCAGGCCGCGTACTTCATCATCGGCGTCCGCGCCGCCGGTCTGGCCGCCGGCCCGATGACCGGCCTGGACTTCGAGGGCGTCCGCAAGGAGTTCCTGGACGACGACCACACCCCGCTGATGGTCATCAACATCGGCAGGCCGGGCGACGACGCCTGGTTCCCGCGCT
Source organism: Streptomyces sp. 4N124 (assembly GCF_052245395.1). NCBI lineage: Bacteria > Bacillati > Actinomycetota > Actinomycetes > Kitasatosporales > Streptomycetaceae > Streptomyces > Streptomyces sp. 4N124. The sequence continues at coordinate 321,975 of NZ_JBQQBS010000002.1, read as the reverse complement.
CCCCGCGACTGCCGTACGAGCAGGTCGTCACCACCGTCTGACGGACGGCGCGGCAGCCATCCCGCAGACATCCCAGACATGACGAAGGCCCCCGGCAGCACCGCCGGGGGCCTTCGCGCGTTCAGGCCGAGGGCCTACGTACGTTCACTTCGTCTTGAGCGCCTGCGCCATCTCCGTCAGCAGCTCGAACGAGCCCGTGCCCGCCACCACGGTCGTCGCCCCGTCGGCCTCGTGCACGAGCGCGTCGTACCGGCCGCCGGTGTACCGCGTCCAGGTCCGGCCGCCGGTCTCCTGCTTCTTGTTCGCGGCCTCCGAGCCCTGCGTGGCCTCGTCGATGAACGTCGACGGCTTCTGAGTCGACTGCTCGATCTGCACGTACTCACCGTCGGGAGTGTGGAAGCCGAGATGCCAGGTGTCGAACTCGTCCCCCTGGAAGCGGACGGAGGTCGGCTTCCAGGTCTTCGGCAGGCCCTCCGGCGCGACCACCGGGTACGCCGCCGCACGGCGGGCCGTGAGCAACTCGACGCGGTAGTCCACCCGCTGGAGGTCGGGCTCCGAGTCGTCGTGCGGGATGAAGAGGTAGATGACCCCTGCCATGATCCCGATCAGGCCCATTGAGAGAACCATGTCCCGGACCGTCTTCTGCCTGCCGTTCGAACCTGCCACGCCCCCTATCGTCGCAGGTGCCCTGGCCTGCTCATCCGTGGGGTCCCCTGCTCATTCTGTCGGTCTGGCGATAGAGTCGTCGCCATCACCCTCATCCGGCCGTCGTCGTATCAGAAAGGTGCGTCTCGATGACCGAGAATCATCATCATCTGCCGTCCGAACTCGAAGTCCCCTCCGAAGCCCCCGACCGCAACCTCGCCCTGGAGCTGGTCAGGGTCACCGAAGCCGCGGCGATGGCCGCCGGCCGCTGGGTCGGGCGCGGCGACAAGAACGGCGCCGACGGTGCGGCCGTGCGCGCCATGCGGACCCTCGTCTCCACCGTGTCGATGAACGGCGTCGTCGTCATCGGCGAGGGTGAGAAGGACGAGGCCCCGATGCTCTTCAACGGGGAGCGCGTCGGCGACGGGACCGGACCGGAGTGCGACATCGCCGTCGACCCGATCGACGGGACCACGCTGACGGCCAAGGGCATGCCGAACGCGATCGCCGTGCTCGCCGCCGCGGATCGCGGGTCGATGTTCGACCCGTCCGCCGTCTTCTACATGGACAAGCTGGTCACCGGGCCCGAGGCGGCCGATTTCGTGGACATCGACGCGCCCGTCTCGGTGAACATCCGCCGGGTCGCCAAGGCGAAGCGGTCCACGCCGGAGGATGTGACCGTGGTCATCCTGGACCGGCCGCGGCACGAGGGGATCATCAAGGAGATCCGGGACGCCGGTGCGCGGATCAAGCTGATCTCGGACGGGGATGTCGCGGGGTCGATCTACGCGCTGCGTGAGGGCACCGGGGTCGACATGCTGCTCGGTATCGGCGGTACGCCGGAGGGGATCATCTCGGCCTGTGCGGTGAAGTGCCTCGGGGGGACCATTCAGGGCAAGTTGTGGCCCAAGGATGACGAGGAGCGGCAGCGGGCGGTGGATGCGGGGCATGACCTGGACCGGGTGCTGATGACCGACGACCTGGTGTCCGGGGAGAACGTGTTCTTTGTGGCGACGGGGATCACCGATGGGGAGCTGCTGCGGGGGGTGCGGTATCGGTCGGAGAACGCGACGACCGACTCGATCGTGATGCGGTCGAAGTCGGGGACGGTGCGGAGGATTGATTCTGAGCATCGGTTGAGCAAGCTGCGGGCTTATAGCGCGATTGACTTTGATCGGGCTAAGTAGCGCCTAGTAGCACGGGGGCTGTGGAGCGTTGGCGGCTGCGGGTCGCCTGTGGCCTGTCGCGCAGTTCCCCGCGCCCCTAAGGACGTTGGGCGCCCCCGGTGCGGTGGGGGCGCCCTTCTTTTGTTGCTCAGCCTGCCTGGGCTATGCGGTCCGTCGTCGTCCTTGCCGCCTTCTTGAGTTCCATGTCGCGGCGGCGGCGCCTGGCCAGGACCACGCGGCGTTCGGCGGCGGTGAGGCCGCCCCAGACGCCGTAGGGCTCGGGTTGCAGCAGTGCGTGCTCGCGGCACTCGACCATGACGGGGCAGCGGGCGCAGACGCGCTTGGCGGCCTCCTCGCGGGAGAGGCGGGCGGCGGTGGGCTCTTTGGAGGGTGCGAAGAACAGGCCGGCCTCGTCGCGCCGGCACACCGCCTCGGTGTGCCAAGGGGCGTCTTGGTCCCTGTCCCGCACTGGCACCCGCGGGGCCGGAGCGGCAGCTACCTGCAGGGACGAATGCGGCGGTTGCAGCACGGTCTACTCCTGACGACGGCTTCGCGAGCGAGAGACGATGCAGCAAGGGATACCCGCTGTGCGCACGCCTATGCACTGTGTTCCGAACCGCTGGAATACGGCGCTTCATGCGCGATGCCGTGCAGCGCCGGAGACCGATCGAACTTCCTTGGATCAGGCCCCGGTTCACAACCGTCAATGATCCAGATGTTTGCGCAAACTCTTGTCGACCTTGCGCTGGACCCGATCGAGGATGTCGGCAACCAGCTTGCCCCGCTTGGGCCTTGCCTCGATGTTGCCGAGGACGGCCCAGCCGTCGACGTAGACGACCGGCGCCTGCGGTTCCGTCGAATCCAGCGTGTCCACCTCGAAGTTGCCGAGGACACCGCCGCCGGTGCCGCGCAGCGACACGTTCTCCGGGACGCGGACCTCGACGTTGCCGAAGACCGAGATGGCCTTGATCACGACCTGCTGGTACTCGAAGAGCGCCTCGCTGAGGTCTATCTCCACGCTGCCGAAGATCGCGTACGCGTGGATACGGCGGCCCGCGCGCCAGCGGCCCTTGCGGACGGCGCTGCTGAACACCGCGACCACGTTGTCATCGGGGTCGACCGGGATGGCGCCGGCGGTGGGGCGGTTGGGGGCGGCGGCCGGAGTCGCCCGGCGCTGGTGGGCGGCGGGCAGGTCCTGGATGAAGACGTCCAGCTCGCCCACGGTCTTGGCGGCCAGCACGCCCTCGACCCGCTCGGCGTGCTCGTCGGCGGTGAGGCGGCCCTCGGCGAGCGCCTCGCGCAGGATGTCCGCGACCCGGTCGCGGTCGGCGTCGGAGGCACGGAGCTCGGTGGCGGCGGGCGCGTTCTGCGCGGGCGCGGTGTGCTTCTGAAGGTCCACGACAGCAGCGTACCCAAACGCGATAGATCGCGACTACCCCAACTGAGGATTACCTCACAAGCTCCGCCTCCGACGCAGGTTCTACGCTGGTGGACGCTGCCGATGGAGGTCAGCCGTCGCGTCTGTCGAGTGAGGAATGGGCGACATGCCTGAGTTCGCGTACACCGATCTGCTCCCCATGGGAGAGGACACCACCCCGTACCGGCTGGTGACCTCCGAGGGTGTCTCCACCTTCGAGGCCGACGGGCGCACCTTCCTCAAGGTCGAGCCGGAGGCGCTGCGCAAGCTCGCCGAGGAGGCCATCCACGACATCCAGCACTATCTGCGGCCCGCGCACCTCGCTCAGCTGCGGCGGATCATCGACGACCCCGAGGCGTCGGGCAACGACAAGTTCGTGGCGCTGGACCTGCTGAAGAACGCGAACATCGCGGCGGCGGGTGTGCTGCCGATGTGCCAGGACACCGGTACGGCGATCGTCATGGGCAAGCGCGGGCAGAACGTGCTGACCGAAGGCGGGGACGAGGAGGCCCTCAGCCGCGGCATCTATGACGCGTACCTGAACCTCAACCTGCGGTACTCGCAGATGGCCCCGCTCACCATGTGGGACGAGAAGAACACCGGCTCCAATCTCCCCGCCCAGATCGAGCTGTACGCCACCGACGGCGGCGCCTACAAGTTCCTGTTCATGGCGAAGGGCGGCGGCTCCGCCAACAAGTCGTTCCTCTACCAGGAGACCAAGGCCGTCCTGAACGAGGCCTCCATGATGAAGTTCCTGGAGGAGAAGATCCGTTCGCTGGGTACGGCCGCCTGTCCGCCGTATCACCTGGCGATCGTGGTGGGTGGTACGAGCGCGGAGTACGCCCTCAAGACAGCGAAGTACGCCTCCGCTCACTACCTGGACGAGATCCCGGCCGAGGGCTCGCCGCTCGGGCACGGGTTCCGGGACAAGGAGCTGGAGGAGAAGGTCTTCGAGCTGACGCAGAAGATCGGGATCGGGGCGCAGTTCGGGGGCAAGTACTTCTGCCATGACGTGCGCGTGGTGCGGCTGCCGCGACACGGGGCGTCGTGTCCGGTGGCCATCGCCGTGTCCTGCTCGGCCGACCGGCAGGCCGTCGCGAAGATCACCGCGGAGGGGGTCTTCCTGGAGCAGTTGGAGACGGATCCGGCGCGGTTCCTGCCGGAGACGACGGACGAGCACCTCGACGAGTCCTCCGACGTGGTGCGCATCGACCTCAACCAGCCGATGGACGACATCCTCGCCGAGCTGACCAAGTACCCGGTGAAGACCCGGCTTTCGCTCACCGGTCCGCTGGTCGTGGCCCGTGACATCGCGCACGCCAAGATCAAGGAGCGGCTTGACGCGGGCGAGGAGATGCCGCAGTACCTGAAGGACCACCCGGTGTACTACGCGGGCCCGGCGAAGACGCCCGAGGGGTACGCGTCCGGGTCCTTCGGGCCTACGACCGCCGGGCGCATGGACTCCTACGTCGAGCAGTTCCAGGCGGCTGGTGGCTCCAAGGTGATGCTGGCGAAGGGCAACCGGAGCAAGCAGGTCACGGATGCGTGCGGCATGCACGGCGGGTTCTATCTGGGGTCGATCGGCGGGCCCGCCGCGCGGCTCGCCCAGGACTGCATCAAGAAGGTCGAGGTCGTCGAGTACGAGGAGCTCGGCATGGAGGCCGTCTGGAAGATCGAGGTCGAGGACTTCCCGGCGTTCATCGTCGTCGACGACAAGGGCAACGACTTCTTCCAGGACCCGGCGCCGGCGCCTACGTTCACGTCGATTCCGGTGCGGGGGCCTGGGCTGGCGTAGCGGCTCCGGTGCGGCGGGGAAGGATCTCGCCCCCGCCGCCCCTACCCGTCCCATCCTGAAGGGGCTCCGCCCCTTCGACCCCGCCAGGGGGGCTCCGCCCCCTGGACCCCCGCGGGGCTCCGCCCCTGCACCCCGCTCCTCAAACGCCGGAGGGCTGGATTTACGCCGGAGGGGCTGGATTTTCAGGCCCTGACGTGGAATTCCAGCTTCTGGTAGTCCCCTTCGCCGGTTGCGTGGATGGAACCGCGGGCCTCTTCGTAGTCGCCGGTTCCGCCGGTGATGCCGATGTCGAACGTGGGGAGTTCCTCCGACTCCTGCGTCGGGTCGAACTGCATCAGTGCCTGGCCGGTGATGTGCCCGCCGGGCACCGCGAAAGTGCCGATGCACTGCAGGTCGCCCGGATTCCCGACGCGCACGACGGTGCAGGTCACGCCGTCGCGGCCGACCTTCTCGCCGCCCTTGGCGCGATAGAGGTCGTCGGCGAAGGAGAAGGCGTCTCCGAGGCTGGGTGGTCCGCCCTCGCCGTCCTCCTGGGCCGGGACCTCCCGGGCGTAGAGCGTGAAGTCCTCGTCTCCGTCGGTGGCGGACACGGGATGTGAGGCGCCGAGAGCGACGGCTGCGACCATGCAGGCCCCGAGCGTGGTGAGCCGCCTGAAGTTGGGGAGCATGTCCTGCCTCCTGCGGGGTGGTGGATCTCCCCCCTCGACCTTTCATTGTCCGACCACCACCCCGTGCCCGCCCGGTGAGCCGGGTCTCCGTTCGGCCCAAGTCCCGGAACATCGCGGCGCCCCCGATCGCTATAGCCGGTATGAGCGACTACCGCATCGAGCACGACTCCATGGGAGAGGTCCGCGTCCCGGCGGACGCCAAGTGGCGGGCCCAGACCCAGCGCGCCGTCGAGAACTTCCCCATCTCCGGGCAGCGCATCGAGCGCGCGCACATCGAGGCGCTCGCGCAGATCAAGGGGGCCGCGGCGAAGGTCAACGCGCGGCTGGGGGTGCTCGACAAGGACGTCGCCGAGGCAGTCCAGGAGGCGGCACGTGAAGTCGCCGAGGGACGGTGGGACGAGCACTTCCCGGTCGATGTGTTCCAGACGGGTTCGGGGACCTCGTCCAACATGAACACGAACGAGGTCATCGCCACGTTGGCGAGTGAGCGGCTGGGCAAGGCCGTGCATCCCAACGACCACGTCAACGCCTCGCAGTCGTCCAACGACGTCTTCCCGTCCTCCATCCACATCGCCGCCACCGCCGCCGTCACCCGCGACCTCATCCCCGCCCTCGAACACCTCGCGGCCTCCCTCACCCGCAAGTCAGAGGAGTTCGCCGATGTCGTGAAGTCGGGGCGTACGCATCTCATGGATGCCACGCCCGTGACCCTGGGGCAGGAGTTCGGCGGGTACGCCGCCCAGATCCGGTACGGCGTCGAGCGGCTGTACGCCTCCCTGCCCCGCCTCGCCGAACTGCCCCTCGGCGGCACCGCCGTCGGCACCGGCATCAACACCCCGCCCGGTTTCTCCGCCGCCGTCATCGAGGAAGTGGCGCGGGCGACCGGGCTTCCGCTCACCGAGGCCCGCGACCACTTCGAGGCGCAGGGCGCGCGGGACGGGATCGTGGAGACGAGCGGGCAACTGCGGACGATCGCCGTGGGGCTGACGAAGATCGCCAACGATCTGCGGTGGATGGCCTCCGGGCCCCGGACCGGGCTCGCGGAGATCAGCCTGCCCGACCTTCAGCCCGGGTCATCGATCATGCCGGGCAAGGTCAACCCGGTCATTCCGGAAGCCGTCCTCATGGTCAGCGCCCAGGTCATCGGCAATGACGCCACCGTCGCCACCGCCGGGGCCGCCGGGAACTTCGAGCTGAACGTCATGCTGCCGGTCATCGCCAAGAACGTGCTGGAGTCGATCCGGCTGCTCACCAACGTCTCCCGGCTACTCGCCGACCGGACCGTGGACGGCATCGTCGCGCACCGGGAGCGGGCGCGCGAGTACGCCGAGTCGTCACCCTCCGTGGTCACCCCGCTGAACAAGTACATCGGATACGAGGAGGCCGCCAAGGTCGCCAAGAAGGCGCTCGCGGAGCGGAAGACGATCCGTCAAGTCGTACTGGAGAGCGGGTACGTGGAACGGGGCGACCTGACCGTGGAGCAACTGGACGAAGCGCTGGACGTGCTGCGCATGACGCACCCGTAACCAAAGGTTCCGCTCGCGTGAACCGTGACGCGCGCCGCAGCGTCGTATGCCTGTGACACCTAATATCTGTGCATGCCAGACGACGGAGCGGTGAGACGAGTGGAAGCGGACGGTACGACGGCCTTCTGGGCGCCCGGGAGCCGGATCCTGTGGCGCTACCGGGAGAATGCCGGCGACCGCTTCCACATCGCCCGCCCCGTGACCGTCGTCCGGGACGACGCGGAGATCCTCGCCGTCTGGCTGGCGCCCGGCACCGAGTGCGTCAGGCCGGTGCTCGCCGACGGGACTCCCGTCCACGAGGAGCCGCTGCGGTCGCGCTACACCAAGCCGCGGACCGTACAGCGCGACCGCTGGTTCGGCACCGGTGTGCTGAAGCTGGCGCGGCCGGGCGAGCCCTGGTCGGTGTGGCTGTTCTGGGAGCCGGGCTGGCAGTTCAAGAACTGGTACGTCAACCTCGAAGAGCCGCTGGTGCGTTGGGACGGCGGCGTGGACTCCGAGGACCACTTTCTGGACATCTCCGTCCACCCGGACCGCAGTTGGCACTGGCGGGACGAGGACGAGTTCGCGCAGGCCCAGCGGGACGGACTGATGGACGCCGAAGTCGCCGAGCGGGTACGGGCGGCGGGCCGGTCCGCGGTGGAGGTGATCCGCGCCTGGGGGCCGCCGTTCTCGGACGGCTGGCAGCACTGGCGCCCGGATCCGTCCTGGGCTGTACCGTCACTGCCGGAGGACTGGCACTGCACACCCGCGCACGTGTCCACATGAGACCCTTGATGCGCCCCCGGGCCACAACCGTAGGATCGTCCTCCACAAGTGATTACAGCAGTAACTCCCGGCACCCGAGCCGGGCCTGACCATACGTCACCGAGGGGCGGCAGGACGTGAGCGAGGGGTACGAGGGCAACACCGGTACGGACCACGGTCCGTTCGCCGGTGGCACAGGAACAGCCTTTCACCACGCGGGAATTCCGTTCCTGGGGCACGTATTCCGGGTATCGGCATTTCGGCGGGACGAATTGCGCGCCTGGCGCGCAGTCATGGCCCCGGACGGACGGATTCGACACGCGTGACGGAGCAGCCGACCTCCTTCGAGCGCCCTGAGACCGGCGCCGGCCCCACGGACCCCCGCGGGGCGCTCCTGCGTACCCCCGGCGCGGGGGCGCGCGCCTCCGCCTTACCGGCACAGGCCCGCACCGGCGAGACGCCGCCCGCGGGCACGCCTGTCGGTGACACGGAGCACTCCCAGCCCGCCGCCGTCGAGCCGGACCACCACCGTCCGCGGCCCGTTCCCGAGGGGGTCGCTGTTCAGCACGGCACCGAAGACGACAAGTCCCGCGAGGACCGCCGTACCGGCCAGGGCGTGGCGCCCGGCCGGCCCACGCCGATGCGGCGGGACGGGGACCGGCTGCGCTTCGTCGGCGCCGCCACCCGCCGGATCGCCCGTGGCATCGACCTCGACGAGATCGTGATGGGGCTGTGCCGGGCGACCGTACCGACGTTCTCGGACGCGATCCTGGTCTATCTGCGCGACCCGCTGCCGGTCGGCGACGAGCGGCCCACCGGACCGGTGGTGCTGCGGCTGCGCCGTACCGACCGGATCCCGGAGGAGCGGGACACCGAGGGCGGTTTCACGTCCGTGCCGCAGGCCGAGCCGACGGATCTGACACCGGCCAGCGCGGAGCTGTGCGAGGTACGGCCCGGCGGCGCGCTGAACGAGGTGCTGCGCGGAGTGCGCCCGGTCTTCGCCGACGCCCCCGCGGCCCGCGCCGCGCTGCCCGAACTCCTCGGCGACGACGTGGCCGTACCCGGCGGCCAGCGCGCCATCCTCGCCCCGCTGCGCGGCCGGCGCCGGGTCATCGGCGCCGCGCTCTTCCTGCGCCGGCCGGAGCGCATGGCCTTCGAGCCCGACGACCTTCTCGTCGCCGCCCAGCTGGCCACGCACAGCGCGCTCGGCATCGACAAGGCGGTGCTGTACGGCCGTGAGGCGTACATCGCCGACGAGCTGCAGCGCACCATGCTGCCCGAGAACCTGCCCCGGGCCACCGGCGTACGGCTGGCGTCCCGCTACCTCCCGGCCGCCGAGACCGCTCGCGTCGGCGGCGACTGGTACGACGCCATCCCGCTGCCGGGCAGCCGCGTGGCGCTGGTGGTCGGCGACGTCATGGGGCACTCCATGACCTCCGCCGCGATCATGGGCCAGCTGCGCACCACCGCGCAGACCCTCGCCGGACTCGACCTGCCGCCGCAGGAGGTCCTGCACCACCTCGACGAACAGGCCCAGCGCCTGGGCACCGACCGCATGGCGACCTGCCTGTACGCCGTCTACGACCCGGTGTCGCACCGCATCACCATCGCCAACGCCGGCCATCCGCCGCCCGTGCTACTGCATCTCGGCGGGCGGGCGGAGGTGCTGCGGGTACCGCCCGGCGCGCCCATCGGTGTCGGCGGCGTCGACTTCGAAGCCGTAGAGCTGGACGCGCCCGCCGGAGGGACCCTGCTCCTCTATACGGACGGGCTGGTCGAGTCCCGGCTGCGGGACGTGTGGACCGGCATAGAGCAGCTGCGCGAGAAGCTCGCCGCGACCGCGCAGCTGACCGGGCCCGACCATCCGCCGCCGCTGGAGGCGCTCTGCGACGAGGTGCTCGACATGCTCGGCCCCGGCGACCGGGACGACGACATCGCGCTGCTCGCCGCCCGTTTCGACGGGATCGCGCCCAGCGATGTGGCGTACTGGTTCCTGGAGCCGGAGGAGATGGCGCCCGGCAAGGCCCGGCGGCTGGCCCGGCGCGCGCTCGCCCGCTGGGACATGGAGGAGCTCACCGACTCGGTGGAGCTGCTGGTCAGCGAGGTCGTGACCAATGCCGTGCGCTATGCGACCCGGCCGATCACACTCCGGCTGCTGCGCACCGACGTACTGCGCTGCGAGGTCGGGGACGATGTGCCGCAGCTGCCGCGGCTGCGGCAGGCGCGGCACACGGACGAGGGCGGACGCGGGCTGTATCTGGTGAACCGGCTGGCCCGGCGCTGGGGAGCGACGCGGCTGAGCACGGGGAAGGTGGTCTGGTTCGAGCTGAACCGGACTTAGACCGAATCCAAATGTTGCCGATGTCCCGACGACGGAGTTGACTGGCTGGCGTGAGCGAAGCGACCTGACCGGATCCCCCATGCAAGACGGGAGGACGCTCGTGACGCAGACACCTCAGCAGGTTCCGTACACCACGAACAACCACGGGATCCCGGTGGAGAGCGACGAGCACTCGCTGACCATCGGGTCCAACGGCCCCATCCTGCTCCAGGACCACTACCTCATCGAGAAGATGGCCCAGTTCAACCGGGAGCGGGTCCCGGAGCGTGTGGTGCACGCAAAGGGCAGTGGCGCATACGGCACCTTCGAAGTAACCAACGACGTCAGCCAGTTCACCAAGGCCGACCTGTTCCAGCCCGGCAAGCGCACCGACATGCTGGCGCGCTTCTCGACCGTCGCGGGTGAGCTCGGCTCCCCCGACACCTGGCGCGACCCCCGCGGCTTCGCGCTGAAGTTCTACACGGAGCACGGCAACTACGACCTGGTCGGCAACAACACGCCGGTCTTCTTCGTCCGTGATCCACAGAAGTTCCAGGACTTCATCCGTTCCCAGAAGCGCCGCCCGGACAACGGGCTGCGCGACAACAACATGCAGTGGGACTTCTGGACCCTCTCCCCCGAAAGCGCGCACATGGTGACGTGGCTGATGGGCGACCGGGGCATCCCGAAGACGTACCGCAACATGAACGGGTACTCCTCCCACACCTATATGTGGGTCAACGGCGGCGGCGAGAAGTTCTGGGTCAAGTACCACATCAAGACCGACCAGGGCATCGACTTCCTCACCCAGGAGGACGCCGACCGGCTCGCGGGCGAGGACGCCGACTGCCACCGCCGCGATCTGTTCCAGGCGATCGAGCGGGGCGAGCACCCGTCCTGGACGGTCCATGTGCAGGTGATGCCGTTCGAGGACGCCCCCGACTACCGGTTCAACCCGTTCGACCTGACCAAGGTGTGGCCGCACGGCGACTACCCGCTGATCGAGGTCGGCCGGATGACCCTCAACCAGAACCCCGAGGACTACTTCATCCACATCGAGCAGGCCGCGTTCGAGCCGTCCAACCTGGTGCCGGGCATCGGCCCGTCGCCGGACAAGATGCTGCTCGGCCGGCTCTTCTCGTACCCGGACACGCACCGTTATCGCATCGGTCCCAACTATGCGCAGCTGCCGCCGAACCGGCCCCGCTCGGCGGTCAACTCGTACGCGAAGGACGGCCCGATGCGCTACGAGGCCGCCAACACCGGTGCTCCGTACGCGCCCAACTCGTACGGTGGTCCGGCCGCCGCCGTCCAGCAGTTCGGTGATGTCGCCGGCTGGCAGGCGGCGGGGGAGATGGTGCGGGAGGCGTACAAGCTGCATCGCGAGGACGACGATTTTGGCCAGCCGGGGACGATGGTTCGGCAGGTCCTCGATGACGCCGCTCGCGGGCGGCTGGTCTCCAACGTCAGTGGGCATCTCAAGCAGGGGGTGACCCGTCCGGTGGTGGACCGTGCGTTGCAGTACTGGCGCAACATCGACAAGGAGATCGGGGACCGGATCGCCCACGAGGTGAATGGGCGGTAGGCGCTCCGTTCGGGGGCGCAGTGTTGTTGCGCGGCTGCGGGGCGGTGGGGGCTGGTCGCGCAGTTCCCCGCGCCCCTGAGTGGGTTAGGGCGCCCGGGGTTTGCCGGGCGCCCCTCTTTCCTACTGGCCCAGACCCGGGTCTGCCGGGTCCTCCGGGTTGCCGTCCTCCGGTGGTGGTGATGTCGTCGGCGTCTGGCTCGGGGTTTGGGACGGGGTCTGGGACGGGGTCTGGGAGGGCGTCTGGCTCGGCGACTGCGATGTCGGCGGCGCCTCGCTGGTCGGCTCCTCGGACGTCGGCTCGTTGCTCGGCGTCTCGGTGGGCTGCCGGGTGGGCGTCGGTGTCCAGGTCGGCTCGACGCCCGCGCCCTGCTTGGTGTCCAGGTCGAACTCGGCGTCCGTCTTCGTCACGCCGAACATGTACGCCGCCCAGATCTGGGCCGGGAGCCCGCCACCGTTGACCCTGCCCTTGCCCGGCAGGGTGCCCGTCGCGCCCTTCATGTCGACCTGCTTGCCGGTCTTGAGGTCTTCGCCGAACATGCCGACCGAGGTCACCATGTCCGGCGTGTACCCGGTGAACCAGGCCGACCTGCCGAAGTCGGAGGTACCGGTCTTGCCGGCGACCTCCTGGCCGTCGCGGGCCGGGTTGTCGCGCACCGATGTGCGGGCCGTACCGTCGTCGACCACGCCGGTGAGCACGGAGGTCACCGTGTCCGCCGCCTCGCGGCTGATCACCTGCTCGCCGATCGGGTCCGGCATCTTGATCGTCCGGTCGTTCTGCTCGGCCGACGCGACGAGGGTCGGGGTGACCTTCTTGCCGTGGTTGTCGAGGGTGGCGTAGACCCCGGCCATCTGCAGCGGGCTGGCGCCCATGGTGCCGAGGGTGTGTGCGGCCCGCGGCGTCGTATCCCCGGTGTCCATGCCGAGCTTGGTGGCCGTCTCCATCATCTTGTCCAAGCCGACGTCGATGCCCATCTGCGCGAACACCGAGTTGATGGACTTGTTCGTCGCCGTCTGGACGCTGACGTCGCCGTAGTCGACGTCGTCCTCGTTCGGCGGGGCGAAGCCGATCTTCTTGCCGTCGTCCACGACGGGCCGCTTGCTCGTGCCGTCGTAGACGGTGCGCGCGCCGATCGTCGTGCCGTCCTGTGTCTTGGCCTTGTTCTCCAGGGCGGCGGCGAGGATCACCGGCTTGAACGTCGACGCGGGCTGGTAGTCCGTCCTGGTCGCGTTGGAACGGTAGTGCTTGAAGTAGTCCGCACCGCCGTAAAGGGCGACGATCTTGCCCGTCTTGGGGTCGACGGAGACGGCGCCCGCCTGGATGTCCCCGTCGACGGGCCGCTTTTTGGGGTCCAGCTTGCTGGTCAGCTGAGTCTTGGCCGCCTTCTCCAGCTGGGCCTGCTTCTTCTTGTCGATGTTCAGGGTGATGGTCCAGCCCTGACCCTTGACCTGGGCCTCCGCCTCGGAGCGGGTGAGGCCCTCCTGCTTCATCAGCTGGTTCTCCAGCTGGGTGTTGGCGAGTTCGACCAGATAGCCCTTCTGGCCTTCCAGGCCGGCGGCGGCCTTCGGCTCCTTGGGCACCTCGAACTTCATGGTCTGACGCTTGCCGGAGTCCAGCCAGCCCATCTCGACCATGTTGTCCAGGACGTAGTTCCAGCGCTCCTGCACCAGCTCCTTGCCGGTTTCCGAAGCGACCGCCCAGTCATACGAGCTGGGCGCCTGGAGGAGGGAGGCGAGGTAGGCGCCCTGCTGGACCGAGAGGTCCTCGGCGTCGACGCGGTAGTAGGCCTGCGCGGCGGCCTGGATGCCGTAGGCGTTGCGGCCGAAGTAGCTGGTGTTGAGGTAGCCCGCGAGGATGTCGTCCTTGGACAACTGGCGGTCCACCTTCAAGGAGATGACGATCTCCTTCAGCTTGCGGGAGACCGTCTGTTCCTGGCTGAGGTAGTAGTTCTTGACGTACTGCTGGGTGATCGTCGAACCACCCTGGGCGCCCTTGCCGGACAGCGTGTTGAACACGCCGCGGGCCGTGCCCTTGAGGTCGATGCCGGCGTCCTTGTAGAAGGTCTTGTTCTCGGCGGCGACGAAGGTGTTCCGGACGTCCTTGGGCACCTTGGACAGGTCCACGATCTCGCGGTTGACCTTGCCGTCGCGGGCCAGGACATCGCCGTTGCTGTACTTGTAGACGTTGCTCTGCATCTTCGCGGCCTGCGCCGCCGCGTTGCCGTCGGGGACGTCGACGACCAGGTACAGCACGATGAAGCCGCCGATGCCGAGCAGGCAGACGCCGAGGAACGTGCCGAGGATCTTCTTCCACGTGAACAACCGGCGTATGAAGCTCTTGCCGTCGTTCTTCCCTGGCGCTCGTCGCGAGCGGCGCCTGGGCGCGGCGCGGTGGCCACCGCGCTGCCGCGCTCGTCTCTCTTCCGCTCGTCCCATGGCTCCGTCTGCTCCGCTTCCGTCGTCGGCTGTCACACAGGTTGCACGCTCAGGTCAGCTCAGAAAGCTAACACCGCCGTATGTGACAAAGGGCGTGCGATCCGGTCTTTTACGGACGTGACAATCAGCACCTGCCCAACAGAACCGACGACTGAGAGGCGGTTAGGGTTGCTGCGGCGGGGTAATCTGATATCACTTAGATAGAACAAAGATAGGCGAGCAACAGCTCCATCGAGAACCGGGGGAACACCCATGACCACGCACGACACTGCACCCGACCTCCCCGAGATGCCCGAACCGCGCGTTCGTGAATTCGCCGCGCACAGCATCGGCGGCGGGCTTGCGCTGCTGCTCGGTCTGGTCGGGCTGCTGGGCGGGATCGGGATGATCGTGGCCGCGACGGCGGCATCCGGGGCCGGCGGCAAGGCCGCGCTGATCGTCGGTGGCATCGTCGTCGCCATCGCCGCGTTCCTCGCGATGTGCGGGCTGAACATGGTGGCGCCCGGCGAGGCCCGGGTGGTCCAGCTCTTCGGGCGGTACCGGGGGACGATCCGGCAGGACGGGCTGCGCTGGGTGAACCCGCTGACCTCACGCACCAAGATCTCGACCCGGGTACGCAATCACGAGACCGCGGTCCTGAAGGTCAACGACGCCTACGGCAACCCGATCGAGCTCGCCGCGGTCGTCGTATGGAAGGTGCAGGACACCGCCCAGGCCACCTTCGAGGTCGACGACTACTTCGAGTTCGTCTCCACCCAGACCGAGGCGGCCGTCCGGCACATCGCCATCGAGTACCCGTACGACGCCCATGACGAGGAAGGGCTGTCGCTGCGCGGCAACGCCGAGGAGATCACCGAGAAGCTCGCGATCGAACTGCACGCGCGCGTGGAGGCGGCCGGCGTCCAGATCATCGAGTCCCGCTTCACGCACCTCGCCTACGCGCCCGAGATCGCCTCGGCGATGCTCCAGCGGCAGCAGGCGGGCGCGGTCGTCGCCGCGCGGCGGCAGATCGTGGACGGGGCGGTCGGGATGGTGGAGGCGGCGCTCGCCCGGATCACCGAGCAGGACATCGTGGAGCTGGACTCGGAGCGGAAGGCGGCGATGGTGTCCAACCTGATGGTGGTGCTGTGCGGGGACCGCTCGGTGCAGCCGGTGCTCAACACGGGGACCCTCTACCAGTGACGGATTCCTCTGAAGCCTCCTCGGAGAATGAGGCCTCCTCGGAGAAGCGGCGGCCGCAGCAGCGCAAGCAGGTGCTGCTGCGGCTGGACCCGTCGGTGTACGAGGCGCTGGCGCGGTGGGCCGGGGACGAACTGCGGTCGACCAACGCACAGATCGAGTTCCTGCTGCGGAAGGCGCTGGCGGAGGCGGGCCGGCTGCCGGGCGAGGCACGTCCGATTCCGCGTCGTGGACGCCCGCCCTCGCAGCAGTAGCAGAACCGTGACAATCGCGCCTCACCTGCACCGTCGTACGCCCCGTACCGCTCTACACACTCGACGTATACACACCGGGTATACGCACTGTGTACAGTCCTCCTCATGTCCATCGGTCACACCCTCCTGGGGCTCCTGGAGTCCGGCCCGCGTCACGGTTACGACCTGAAGCGGGCCTTCGACGAGAAGTTCGGTCACGACCGGCCGCTGCACTACGGCCAGGTCTACTCGACGATGTCCCGGCTGCTGAAGAACGGGCTCGTCGAAGTCGACGGGATCGAGCCCGGCGGCGGTCCGGAACGCAAGCGGTACGCGATCACCGAGGCCGGCATCACCGACGTCCAGCAGTGGCTGGCGACGCCGGAGAAGCCCGAGCCGTATCTGCAGTCGACCCTGTACACCAAGGTCGTTCTCGCGCTGCTGACGCACCGGAACGCCGCCGACATCCTCGACACCCAGCGTTCCGAACACCTGCGGATGATGCGGATCCTCACCGACCGCAAGCGCAAGGGCGATCTCGCGGACCAGCTGATCTGCGACCACGCCCTGTTCCATCTCGAAGCCGATCTGCGCTGGCTGGAGCTGACCGCCGCGCGTCTGGACAAACTCGCTGAGGCGGTGACCCGATGACCCCCGCAGGCTCCCTGCTCGTCGCGACCGATCTACGCAAGGCGTACGGTCCGACCACGGCGCTGGACGGCGCCGAGTTCTCCATCCACCCCGGCGAGGTCGTCGCCGTCATGGGCCCCTCGGGCTCCGGCAAGTCGACCCTGCTGCACTGCCTCGCGGGCATCGTGCCGCCGGACTCCGGGTCGATCGTCTACAACGGCCGTGAGATGGCCACCATGGGCGACGCCGAGCGCAGTGCGCTGCGGCGGAGCGAGTTCGGGTTCGTGTTCCAGTTCGGCCAGTTGGTGCCCGAACTCACCTGCGTCGAGAACGTCGCCCTGCCCCTGCGGCTCAACGGGACGAGCCGCAAGGAGGCCGAGAAGGCCGCCCTGTCCTGGATGGAGCGGCTGGAGGTCGACGACCTGCGCAAGAAGCGGCCCGGCGAGGTGTCCGGCGGTCAGGGGCAGCGGGTCGCCGTCGCCCGCGCGCTGGTGACCAACCCGCGCGTGCTGTTCGCCGACGAGCCGACCGGTGCGCTGGACTCGCTCAACGGCGAGCGGGTGATGGATCTGCTCACGGACGCCGCCCGGTCCACCAACGCCGCCGTCGTGCTGGTCACGCACGAGGCCCGGGTGGCCGCGTACTCGGACCGCGAGATCGTCGTACGGGACGGCAAGTCCCGGGACATGGAGCGCGTCGTATGAACGGGCGGCAGTGGACGAGGGACCTGGGCATGGGGGTCCGGTTCGCGTTCGCCGGGGGGCGCGAGGGCTGGGTCCGGGTCCTGCTGACGGGGGTCG
This sequence comes from Streptomyces sp. 4N124, assembly GCF_052245395.1. Taxonomy (NCBI): domain Bacteria; kingdom Bacillati; phylum Actinomycetota; class Actinomycetes; order Kitasatosporales; family Streptomycetaceae; genus Streptomyces; species Streptomyces sp. 4N124. The sequence goes on along the minus strand of NZ_JBQQBS010000002.1, from coordinate 304,834 downwards.
GCGTCGGGCTCGGGGTGGCGCTGTTGCTGCTGACGACGGCGCTGCCGAGCGCACTGGACGCCCGCAGCGGCCGGGAGGCCGCCCGCTCGGACATCAACTACGGCAGGGATGAACTTCCGAAGGCGGACGACACTCTGCTGGCCGCCGCCAGCGGTACGACCTTCCGCGACAAGAGCATCCGCGGGCGGGACGTGCAGCCCGAGGGCCCGAAGGCGCCGCTGCCGCCGGGTGTCGAGAAGTTCCCGGCGGTCGGCGAGATCGTGGTCTCCCCCGCGCTGAAGAAGCTCCTCGTCTCCGACGAAGGGAAGCTGCTGCGGGAGCGGCTGCCGCAGAAGATCGTCGGGACCATCGGGGAGCGCGGGCTGATCGGCCCGACCGACCTCGCCTTCTACCGGGGCGGCGAGAACCTCGCGGCGAAGCTGACCGACGGCGGTGTGGTGCGGATCGATGAGTACGGGCGGCCGGGCGGGGAATCGGAGCCGCTGGATCCCGTCCTGCTCCTGCTGGTCCTCGTCGTCTTCGTGGCGCTGCTGATGCCGGTCGGGGTGTTCATCGCCGCGGCCGTGCGGTTCGGCGGCGAGCGGCGGGACCGGCGGCTCGCGGCACTGCGGCTGGTCGGCTCCGACAGCCGGATGACCAAGCGGGTGGCGGCGGGCGAGGCGCTCGCGGGGGCCGCCCTCGGGCTGGTCCTCGGCACGGGCTTCTTCCTGATCGGCCGTGAGATCGCGGGCGCCATGGAGGTGTTCGACGTCAGCATCTTCCCGAGCGACCTCAACCCGTCGCCCGCCCTGGCCCTGCTGGTCGCGCTCCTCGTGCCGGCGGCCGCGGTGCTGGTCACGCTGCTCGCGCTGCGGGGAGTCGTCATCGAGCCGCTGGGTGTCGTCCGTACGGCGAAGCCCCCGCGGCGCCGGCTGTGGTGGCGGCTGCTGCTGCCGCTGGCCGGGCTGGCGATGCTCTACCCGATGATCGGCCAGGGCCGCGAGGACGGGGACTTCAACCAGTACCTCGTCATCGGCGGTGTGATGCTGCTGCTCGTCGGTGTGACCGCGCTGCTGCCGTGGATCGTCGAGACGGTCGTCGGCAAGCTCGGCTCGGGCGGCATCGCCTGGCAACTGGCCGTGCGCAGGCTCCAGTTGAGCAGCGGCACGGCGGCCCGCATGGTCAACGGCATCGCGGTGGCGGTGGCCGGGGCGATCGCGCTGCAGATGCTGTTCGCCGGGGTCGAGGGCGACTACACCAAGTCGACGGGCAAGGACGTCACCCGGGCGCAGATGCAGGTGAACCTGCCGGAGGGGGTGCCCCTCGCGCAGTCCGCGGCGAAGTTCCGGGACACCGACGGGGTGCGGAAGGTCTACGCGTACGACGAGGGATTCGTCAGCGAGAAGCCCATGGACGGCGAGCTCAACTCGTCGGTCACCGTGGGCGACTGCGCCGCGCTGCGCGAGGTGGCGAGCCTGCCGTCGTGCCGTGACGGTGACATCTTCGCCGTGCAGGGCGCCGAGAACGGCGAGAACGAGGTCGACAACGGCGTGAGCACGGAGGAGCTGGCGAAGCCCGGCCGCACGGTGTACTTCGACGCGGGGTACACGGACGGGCCCAAGACCACACCGGTCCCCTGGACCCTGCCGTCGACGATGAAGAAGGCTCAGGCGCGCGTCGACATGACCGGATCGCAGCGGGACGGCCTCATGGTCACCCCCAAGGCGCTGCCCGCGGGCGCCGTGCCCAGCCTGAGCGGCCAGATCTACCTCAACCTCGACGAGTCCGTGCCGGACGTCCATGACCTGGTCCGGAACACGGCGGCCACGATCGACCCGATCAACGAACCGATGATGTGGTTCGCCAGCGAGCGCTCCGACCGCTACGACTCCATCCGCACCGGCCTGTTCGTCGGCGCCGCCTGTGTCCTGGCGCTGATCGGCGCGAGCCTGTTGGTCTCCCAGCTGGAGCAGCTGCGGGAGCGCAAGAAGCTGCTGTCGGCGCTGGTCGCCTTCGGCACCCGGCGGCGCACGCTGAGCCTGTCGGTGCTGTGGCAGACGGCGATCCCGATCGCCCTCGGACTGGTGCTGGCCTCGGTGGTCGGTCTCACGCTGGGCGCGGTGCTGCTCAAGATGACGGACACCGCGATCACCGTGGACTGGTCCAGCGTGCTGGTGATGATCGGCGCCGGGGCGGCGGTCGTCGTCGCCGTCACCGTGCTCAGCCTGCCGCCACTGCTGCGGCTGATGCGACCGGACGGACTGCGCACGGAGTAGCTCAGTCCTCCCGGTTCACCACCCGCACGGGAAGCGGCCGCAGCGCCTCACGCAGCGCTGCGGCCGTTCCTCATACGCCGTCGCGCCGTACCCGTCCCGCCATTGCCATGGCTGATGCGGCCGGACGGGGCTGCACCGAGTGACCTCAGTCGCCGCCCTCCAGCACCCGCACGGGAAGCGGCCGCAGCGCCTCACGGAGCGCTGCGGCCAGCTCCTCGTATTCGGCGCCGCGTGCCGCGCCCGCGCGCATGGCGAGGGCGATCCGGCGGGTCGGCGCGGGTTCGGCGAAGTAACCGGTGAGGAGCTGGTTGCTGCGGGTCGTCTCGACCTTGACGGCGGTACGCGGCAGCAGCGTCACGCCGAGCCCGCCCGCGACGAGCTGCACGAGGGTGGACAGTCCGGCGGCCGTGGTCGTCACCGGCGCGTCCGCCCGCCCGGCCTCCCGGCAGATGTCGAGCGCCTGGTCGCGCAGACAGTGCCCCTCGTCGAGGAGTAGAAGGTTGAGTTCGCGCAGCGCCTCGCGCGAGATGCCCTCCCGGCCGCCGAGCGCGTGATCGAGCGGTGTGACGAGCACGAAGTCCTCGTCGAACAGCGGGAGTTCGGCCACCCCCGGCACCCCGAGGGGCACGGCGAGCAGCAGCAGATCGAGCCGTCCGCTGGTGAGGCCCTCGATCAGGTTCGCGGTCTGCTCCTCGTGCACCTGGAGGTCGAGGTCCGGATACCGGTCGTGGATGAGCCGCAGCACGGTCGGCAGGACGTACGGCGCGACGGTCGGGATGACACCGAGGCGCAGCACCCCGGTGAACGGGGCCCGGACCGCCTCCGCCTCCTCCAGCAGCGCCGACACCTCCTCCAGCACCGCCCGCGCGCGTACGGCGAGACGCTCACCGGCGGGCGACAGCAGCACCTTGCGGGTCGTCCGCTCCAGCAGCGTCACGCCAAGGGTCTCCTCCAGCGCGGAGACGGCGCCGGACAGGGCGGGCTGGCTCATGCCGATCGCCGCGGCGGCGTCCCGGAAGTGGAGGTGGTCGGCGACGGCGGCGAAGGCACGCAACTGGGCGAGGCTGGGCTGCCTCCTCTTACTCACGGTCACTGATAGCCGCCTCCGATCAACTCGACCCAGTGTAGCTATTTCCATAATCAATGCAGCATGTGTAAGCATCGAGCACGTCCAACCCATGGGAAACGCCTACACAATGGGCGTTTCCTCGCTGCAAGGAGAGCTAGTGCTCACTGTCGGTGACAAGTTCCCCGAGTTCGAACTGACCGCCTGTGTCTCGCTGGAGAAGGGCGAGGAGTTCGAGACGATCAACCACAAGACCTACGAGGGCAAGTGGAAGATCGTGTTCGCCTGGCCGAAGGACTTCACCTTCGTCTGCCCGACCGAGATCGCGGCCTTCGGCAAGCTGAACGAGGAGTTCGCCGACCGCGACGCGCAGGTCCTCGGCTTCTCCGGTGACTCGGAGTTCGTCCACCACGCCTGGCGCAAGGACCACGACGACCTGCGTGACCTGCCGTTCCCGATGATGGCCGACTCCAAGCACGAGCTGATGCGCGACCTCGGCATCGAGGGCGAGGACGGCTTCGCCAAGCGCGCGGTCTTCATCGTCGACCAGAACAACGAGATCCAGTTCTCCATGGTGACCGCCGGCTCCGTCGGCCGTAACCCCAAGGAGGTCCTGCGGGTCCTGGACGCCCTGCAGACCGACGAGCTGTGCCCGTGCAACTGGAGCAAGGGCGACGAGACGCTGGACCCGGTCAAGCTGCTGGCCGGTGAGTGAGTAATATGTCACATGACACTCTGAAGTCCGCGCTCCCGGACTACGCCAAGGACCTGAAGCTCAACCTGAGTTCGGTCATCGGCAACTCCGACCTCCCCGCTCAGCAGCTCTGGGGCACCGTCCTGGCGACCGCCATCGCCTCGCGCTCCCCCATCGTCCTGCGCGAGCTGGCGCCCGAGGCGAAGGCGAACCTCTCGCCGGAGGCATACACGGCGGCCAAGTCCGCCGCCGCGGTCATGGCGATGAACAACGTCTTCTACCGCACCCGCCATCTGCTCTCCGACCACGAGTACGGCACCCTGCGCGCCGGCCTCCGGATGAACGTCATCGGCAACCCCGGTGTCGACAAGGTCGACTTCGAGCTGTGGTCCTTCGCCGTCTCCGCCATCAACGGCTGCGGCATGTGCCTCGACTCCCACGAGCAGGTCCTGCGCAAGGCGGGCGTGGACCGCGAGGTGATCCAGGAGGCCTTCAAGATCGCCTCGGTGATCCAGGCAGTCGGCGTGACGCTGGACGCGGAAGCGGTGCTCTCCGAGTAACACCCGGCTGTCGGGGCCCCGTTCACCTGAGTGGTGAGCGGGGCCCTTCCGGTTCTACGACTGCTGCGGCGGCGTGTCCGTGGGCTGCACCGGCGCCACATCCACGGCGGTGGCTCCCCGAGGACGCGGAGAGTGCCGTAGAGCGGCCTCCTGGGAGTACGCCTTCAGATAGCTGCCGACCGTGTTCGTCACCGCCACCAGCGGCACCGCGACGATCGCACCGCCGATGCCCGCGACCAGGCCACCCGCCGCCACCGACAGCACCACGGCCAGCGGATGGACGCGGACCGCCCGCCCGAGGATGAACGGCTGCAGGATGTGCCCCTCGATCTGCTGGACCGCGAGCACGACCACCAGGGTCATCACCGCAGTGAAGACGCCCTGCGTCACCAGCGCCACCACGACCGCCAGGGCGCCCGAGGCCACCGCGCCGACCAGCGGGATGAAGGAGAACAGGAAGATGAAGACGGCCAGGGGGACGGCCATCGGCACGTCCAGGAAATATATGCCGATGCCGATGAAGACGGCGTCGATCAGGGCCACCAGCACCGTGCCGCGAACGTACGCCGTGAGCGTCCGCCAGGCGCGCGGGCCGGCCCCGGCGACACCGGGACGGGCGGCCGCCGGCACGAGCTTCAGCGTCCACTCCCAGATGCGCTTGCCGTCGTAGAGGAGGAACAGCGTCGAGAAGGCCGCCAGCAGTATGCCGGTGAGCGCCTCGACGATGACGGTCACGCCCTCCAGGCCCGCGGAGGTGATCTCGTCGGAGTTGGCGCCGACGGCCTCGCGCAAGTTCTCGGCGATGTCGTTGATCTGCTTGTCGGTGACGTGGAACGGGCTGTTGAGCAGCCAGTTGCGCAGCTCGTCGATGCCGTCCTGGATCTGGTCGGAGAGGTTGTCGATGTTCTCCATGACCTGCCAGGTCACGAACCAGCCGATGAGCCCCATCACCACGAAGCCGAGGATCGCGGTGAGCGCGGTGGCGATGCCGCGCGGCACGCCGTACCGCCGCAGCCGGGTCACCGCGGGCTCCAGCAGCGCGGTGATCAGCAGCGCGGCCACGAAGGACAGCACGACGAGCTGGACGGCGCTGATGACCCTCATCAGCACCCAGAGCGTGCCCGCGAGGACCAGCAGCCGCCAGCCGGCCTCGGCGGCGACCCGTACCCCCCAGGGCACGGCGAGCGCGGGATCGGGACGGTCGGGGCGGGTGGCGACCTCAGGGGCGTAGTCGGGCGGTGGCGGGACCTTCTCCGGGGTCTTCTTGGGCGGGGCGTCGGCAGCGATCGGCCCGACGTCGGCCCGCTCCACCTCGGCGCGGCGCTCGTCCAACCGCTCTCCCATTTCGCTCAGTCCGGCACCCAGCCGACTGAGCCACCCTGGCACTCGCGACATGATCCGTCCCTTGCCCCCGTCTGTCCCCACCGCTCCCCCCGGAGTCGTCCGGTCCGACCGTACATGGCCTGCTGCCGAGAGCCGAAAGCCCCTCACCGAAGGACGGTGAGGGGCTCGGAAAGGTTGAGCGAACCGAAGGGCTCAGTACCAGTTGTTGGCCTGCCAGAAGTCCCAGGCGCCGCACGGGCTGCCGTAGCGGTCGTTCATGTAGCTGAGGCCCCACTTGATCTGCGTGGCCGGGTTGGTCTGCCAGTCGGAGCCGGCGGACGACATCTTGGTGCCGGGCAGCGCCTGGAAGAGGCCGTAGGCACCGGAGGAGGGGTTGACGGCCTGGTAGTTCCAGTCGGACTCGTGGTCCACGATGTTGCTGAAGCACTGGAACTGGTCGCTCGCCACCATCGACTGTGCCATCGACTGGATCTCCGCGATGGAGTACGAGCTCTGGGGGGCGAAGTCGGAGGCGTCACGCGAAGCGCTGCGGCTCGCGGCCTTTTCCGCCTCTTCGCGCTCCTTGGCCTCCTGCGCCGCCTTCTCGGCGGCTTCCTTCTTCTCGACCGCGGACTGGGCGGCGGCCTTGCGGGCAGCCTCCTCGGCGTCCTTCTTGGCGGTCGCGTCCGCGGCGATGGCCTGGGTCTCGGCCTGCTGAGTGAGGGATGCGGTCTGGACCTGGGCCTGCTGGCCCGCGGGTATGTCCGCGAGCAGCGTCAGGTCGGCTGCCGCCGCTTCGGCGTCGTTGTTCTGTGCGGTGCTGCCCGAGGCAACGCCGACGACACTTCCGACAGCGGTGACCGCGGTGGCCGAGGCCACTGCGAATCCCCGGACCGAAATCCGGCTCACACGGTTTCCTTCCAGCATCGCCCGCTTCGGTGACCCTGGCGGACGCAATCGTGCCCCTGAACGCTGGCCTCCCAACTGCGGGGTCACGGGAGGCACGGGCCCGGTGGGCAACTCCCGCGAGGAGAGCGCCGCGTGGTGCGCGGGCGGCATACGACGTCGACTATGGAGTTGGTCTGGTGTTGCTGTGGTGCCGTACCGCTGGGGGTACAGATGTGTCGTATGCGGGGCCTGACAGGACTGAGACTCTGCCGTAACCGGACGCCGGGTGGCAATTCTGAGTTGCGTGTGAAAGCTCACATCCCGTTTGACCCAGGGGATTCTGAGAAACCGCAACACGCGAAGGCGCCGCCCAACTAGGCTCTGAGCCTTTGTTGGACGGCGCCAACTGCCAAGTAACCGGCCCTAATTGGGCATCGGTCGGCAGACCTCTCAGATCGCCCCGTCTTCGAGCATTTCGGTCACAAGCGCAGCGATCTGGGACCTCTCGGACCGCGTGAGCGTGACATGCGCGAAGAGCGGATGCCCCTTCAGCTTCTCGACGACGGCGACGACACCGTCGTACCGGCCGACGCGCAGATTGTCCCGCTGGGCGACGTCATGGGTGAGAATCACCCGCGAATTGGCGCCGATGCGGGACAGAACGGTCAGCAGTACGTTCCGCTCGAGGGACTGCGCCTCGTCCACGATCACGAACGCGTCGTGCAGCGAGCGTCCGCGGATGTGGGTGAGCGGCAGGACCTCCAGCATCCCGCGCGCGGTGACCTCCTCTATGACCTCGCGGCTGGTGACCGCGGACAGCGTGTCGAAGACCGCCTGAGCCCAGGGACTCATCTTCTCGGCCTCGGAGCCCGGCAGATAGCCGAGTTCCTGCCCGCCCACCGCGTACAACGGACGGAAGACCATGATCTTCTCGTGCTGCCGGCGCTCCAGAACCGCTTCCAGACCCGCGCACAGCGCCAGCGCCGACTTTCCGGTGCCGGCCCGGCCGCCCATCGAGACGATCCCGACGTCCGGGTCGAGGAGCAGATCCAGCGCGATCCGCTGCTCCGCGCTCCTGCCCTTGATGCCGAACGCCTCGCGATCCCCGCGCACCAGCCGGATGTTGCCCTCGGGCGACATCCGCCCCAGCGCATTGCCGCGCTCGGACTGGATGGTCAGACCGGTGTGCACGGGCAGGTCGGACGCCTCGGGGACATAGACCGTCCCCTCCTCGAAGAGGATGTCCACCTGCTCGCCGGGCAGGGTCAGTTCGGACATTCCGGTCCAGCCGGAGGCGTCCGTGATGGCGAGCTCGGCGCGGTACTCCTCGGCGAGGAGACCGACCGAGGACGCCTTGATCCTGAGCGGGAGATCCTTGGACACGACGGTGACGTCGAACCCCTCGGCCTGCAGATTGCGGGCGACCGCGAGGATGCGGGAGTCGTTGTCCCCCAGGCGGTAGCCGGTCGGCAGAACGCTGGGGTCCGAGTGGTTGAGCTCGACACGGACGGTGCCGCCGAGGTCCCCGATCGGGATGGGGGCATCAAGACGGCCGTACCGCACCCGGAAGTCGTCCAGCAGGCGCAGCGCCTGCCGGGCGAAGTACCCGAGTTCGGGATGGTGCCGTTTGGCCTCCAACTCCGTCACCACGACGATCGGCAGCACGACTTCGTGCTCGTCGAAGCGGTTCAGGGCGTTCGGGTCGGCCAGCAGGACGCTGGTGTCGAGAACATAAGTGCGCCGGTCGGGCTTGCGGCGCTTTGTGCTGGTCACCACGGAAGGACGTACCCCCTCGGAAGAGGTCGGGGAGCGACGGAGAGGAGCTGGACCGGTCGACGGCCGCATTGCACGGGCCGAGAACCGGCCCTCCGCTGCTTCGTCCGCGCGGTGAACGCACGATCGGGCTGGTGCAAAGGGCCTCCCGGGCGGACGGCCCCGTGCCGTCCGCTGAGATCCGACACCCGTGGTTCGGGTGTCGACCTGACTGGCTTATGCCCTCGAACGTGCGATGCCATGCCACGGCATATGACGGCGCGCTGGTGAACTCTTTGTTACTTCCGCCCCAGAGAGGGTGACTTTTGCCTCAGGGGGTACGGCGGTTCAGCCTCCGTAACGGCGGTGGCGCGCCGCGTAGTCGCGCAGGGCGCGCAGGAAGTCGACCTTGCGGAAGGCCGGCCAGAAGACCTCACAGAAGTAGTACTCGGAGTGGGCCGTCTGCCAGAGCATGAATCCGGACAGCCGCTGCTCGCCGCTGGTGCGGATGACGAGGTCGGGGTCGGGCTGGGCGCCGGTGTAGAGATGCCGGCCGATGGTCTCGACGTCGACGGTGTCGGCCAGCTTCTCCAGCGAGGTGCCCTTGTCGGAGGCCTCCAGCAGCATCGAGCGCACGGCGTCGGCGATCTCCTGGCGACCGCCGTAGCCGATGGCGACGTTGACGACTATGCCGTCGATGCCCGCCGTGCTCTCCTCGGCTTCCTTGAGGGTCCGCTGCATCCCGGCCGGCAGCAGGTCGAGCGTGCCGACGTGGTGGACGCGCCAGCGGCCGTCGGTGGCGAGGGTCCGTACGACGTCCTCGATGATGCCGAGGAGCGGGACGAGTTCCTCCTGCGGGCGGTCGAAGTTGTCCGTCGACAGCAGCCAGAGGGTGACGACCTCGACGTCCGTCTCGGAGCACCAGCCGAGGAATTCCTCGATCTTCTCCGCGCCGGCCCGGTGACCGTGCACGGTGGTGGAGCCCGCTGCCTTCGCCCAGCGTCGGTTGCCGTCCATGATGACGCCGATGTGCTTGGGCACCTGAGCGTGGTCCAGGTGGCCTTCCACCCGGCGTGCGTACAGCCTGACGAGCAGGCTGCGCAGCTTGTCGCGCAGGTTCACGTGATTGTCAGCCCCTCCGTGCGGATGCGGTCCCCGCGGAGCGAGGGTACCGCCGTGGGGGTGGGGGACGTATTCCGGGTGCGGGTTGTGTGTGGTTGCTCGCGCAGTTCCCCGCGCCCCTTAGGTGCGTGCGGCGGGCCCGCGTTGGGGGGCGCCCTCACTCACGTACAAAAAACGGGCCGGTCCGTGGGGGGGAGACGGACCGGCCCGAGGGGGGGTTTCCACCATAACCCTTTGTAAGTGATGCTGGATGCATCGGCGTGCCACAACTACTCTCCGGAGTCGGGTGGCGACGGCACGATGGCCGCAAATGGCCTCGTTCTGGGCGGGCTCATGGCCGAATCACGGCGGATGGGTGAGCCTGCGTGTTGCCGGGCGTCCCCCGGGAGGGTGACCCCGTCAGCGAACGTCCGCTTGACGGCGGTCGGTACCGCGCAGCCCCCTCCTCTGCGCGGTACCGCACGCGCAGCTTTGCTGGCGCGAATTACCTTGGTCTGAACTTACGTCAAGGGTTGGCCGGGTGCGAGCCACCTGCGATAACAATGTGGAAACTGTGCATGATCCATGGATACGAAGGGTGAATCTCGAGCAAAGCGCAAATTGCCTGATTTGCACATACTTGGGGGCGCTGCCTGCCCGGTATAGCGGACAGCTTCCGGCCTACTTCGGCCCTACCGTCGTCCCATGACCCTGAGGATCAGTTGGGCCGAGGCGAGCGCTCGTCGGCTGGAACGGCAATTCCTGGCCAACCCTGCGGAGGCGGGTGGGGACGTGGCCGCCGTGGTCTCCGCCATGCTGGGCGCGCATGCCCAGGTGCTGTCCGCGGCGGAGCTGTCGGTGGGGGTGCGGACGGTCGGTGTGACCCGGACGGACGTGCGGGCAGCGCTCTGGGAGGACCGCTCGCTCGTGAAGACGCACGGCCCGCGCGGAACGGTGCATCTGCTCCCGGCGGACGAACTTGCCTTCTGGAGCGCCGCGTTGACGGCGATCCCGACCGGCCCGAGCCCTTTCGCGCCCGGTGCCCGTATGACGGACGAACAGGTGGCGCAGGTCGTGGCCGCGATCCGCGAGGCGCTGGACGGCGTATGCCTGACGGTGGACGAGCTGAGCGAGGAGGTCGTGGCGCGCACCGGGCCCTGGGCCGGGGACCGGGTGATGCCCGCGTTTCAGGACATGTGGCCGCGCTGGCGTCAGGTGATGCACCGGGCAGGGCAGTCGGGCGCCCTGTGCTTCGGCCCGAACCGCGGTCGCAAGGTGACGTACACCCGCCCGCCGGCCTTCGATGCGCTGCCGCCGGAGCAGGCGCTGGGGATGCTCGTACGCCGTTATCTGCGCGCGTACGGGCCCGCGACCCCGCGGCACTTCGCGAAATGGCTTGCGGCTCCGGGCGGTTGGGCGGGCGGGCTGTTCGGCACGCTCGCGGAGGCCGGGGAGATCGAGGAGGTCGACTTCGAGGGCGTGCCCGCGTGGGTGGCGGCGGGGGACACCGAGTTTCCGGAGGGTGGCCGCCGGGCCGGCGGTGTCCGGCTGCTGCCGTACTTCGACGCGTACGGCATCGCCGCCCAGCCGCGTGAGCGGCTGTTCCGGGGTCCGGCGTACGAGAGGGCGCTCGCGGGTGGTCAGGCCGGCAACTACCCCGTGCTGCTGGTCGACGGCGTGGCGGCGGGGGTGTGGCACCAACGGCGCCAGGGACGTCGTACGACGGTCACGGTGGAGCCGCTGGGGCGGCTGACGGCGCGGCAGGAACGGGAGTTGGGACGGCAGGTGGAGCGGGTGGGGGAAGTGCTGGAGGCGCGGCCGGAGTTGGTGATCGGGACGGTGACGGCGGGCCCGCACGCGTAGGGAGTCACCCCGGCCTGCGCACCTCGAAGAGGTGGCGGGTGCTGTGGGCGACGAAGGGGCCGTGTGCCTCGATCTCGGCGTGCAGGGCCCGGAGTCGGGGTTCGTAGGCCTCGGCGGTGAAGTCGGGGACCATCCAGATCACCTTGCGCAGTAAATGGACGACGGCTCCGATGTCGTAGAACTCCATACGGAGCCGTTCCGCACGTACGTCGACGACTTCGAGCCCGGCGGCCTGGGCGTCCGCGCGCTCGCGGTCGGGGTGGCGGCCGTTGCGCTGCTCCTCGGGTTGCGGCCCGAGGAAGTACTCGACGAGTTCGAAGACGCTGCTGGGGCCGACGTGCTGGGCGAAGTAGGTGCCGCCGGGGCGGAGGACGCGGGCGATCTCGGGCCAGTGGGGGCGTACGGGGTGCCGGCTGACGACGAGGTCGAACGTCGCGTCCGCGAAGGGGAGCGCGGCGTCCTCGGGCGAGGCGACGACGGCGACGCCGCGGGGGCGGAGGAGGGCGGTGGCCTTGGCGACGTTGGGGGGCCAGCCCTCGGTGGCGACGGTGAGGAGGGGTGGATCCGGCTGGGCGCGCTCCAGGGCGAAGTCGAGGACCTCTCCCCCGCCGGTCTGGATGTCGAGCACGGCGGTGGTGCCGCGGAGGCGGGCGGCCAGGGACTCCGCGTAACGCCACGAGGGCCGCGCCTCCGTGGCCCTGCCCTCGAACCAGGAGAAGTCCCAGCCGTCGGTGGGGTGGGCCACGGCCTCTTCGACGAGGTCTTCGTAGGTGCGGGAGGCACCGGGCGCCGGTCGGCTCACGGGACCAGGGGCCTTACCTCTTCCGCCGCGAACCGTACGAACCCCTCCGGGTCGGGTTCGTCGCCGGTCGGCTGCAGGACGACCGTGTCGGCGCCGGCGTCGGCAAGGCGCTGGACGGCCTTGGCGACGGCTCCGGCGTCTCCCGCGACGCCGAGGTCCGGGACGGATGCCACGCCTTCGGCGTCGAATTCGGCGCGGAGCCGTGCGGCGGCGCCGGGACCTGTGGCGGTGAGGAGATAGACGACGACCTTGTGGGGTTCGCTGCGACCGGCCGACTCCCGTCCCTCGTCGATGAGTTGCCGGGCGCGCCGGACACCTTCGGGGGGTGTGCTCGCGGTGAGGATGGTCCCGTCGGCCGCTTCACCGGCCAGCCGCAGCGAGCGGGGCCCGGTGGCACCGGCGAGGACGGGCGGCGCGGGATCGGCGGGGGGCCAGTCGAGTGCGACGTCGTCGAGCTTGACGTACCGCCCGTCGGTCGTGATCCGCTCGCCGCGCAGCAGGGCACGCAGGGTGAGGAGGTGCTCGCGCAGCAGGGTCACGGGTGACTCGACCCGGGCGCCCACCTGCCCCATCCAGTCCTGCACGCCGTGCCCGACGCCGACGATGGGGCGCCCGGGGAACATCCGGTGCAGCGAGGCGACTTCCATCGCGGTGATGGCCACGTTCCGCAGCGGCACGGGCAGCAGCCCGACTCCGATGCGCACCCGCTCGGTCCAGGCGAGAGCGGCGGCCGCGGTCGACAACCCACCCTCCCGGAAGCAGTCCTCCCACAGCCAGAGCTCTTCAAGTCCCGTCTCGTCCGCGAGCCGGGCGACCGCCCGCAGTCGCTCGGGCGGCAGCTGAGGGCGGAACACGGCACCGAGTCCAGTCGTCATACGGCCTTCCTACCCGGGCCGCGACGCGATGGACAACATCTTTTCCCGCGAGTCCGCGGCGTTGTGTCACCCTGCTGGAATGCGGCGTCGTTGGCGGGACGGACAGGGGACGTTGGTCGTACGCGGGGGTGGTCGCGGGGATGTCGTGTCCGCCGTCCCTCTGGAGATCGCCACCTCGTACCGCTCCCGCACCAAAGGGCTGTTGGGGCGGGACCGTTTCGATGGGGCGATGTTGCTCTCCCACGCCAACAGCGTGCACACCTTCCGGATGCGGATGCCCATCGACGTCGCCTACCTCGACCGCCACCTCGAGGTCATCGCCGTGACGACCATGAAGCCGGGGCGACTCGGAATGCCCCGGCTTCGTGCCCGGCATGTGGTGGAGGCGGAGGCGGGGGTCATGACGGGGTGGGGGCTGCGGGTCGGGGTTCGGGTGGAGGTCGAAGGGGTGGAGTAGTCACGCCTGTGGGCGCTCACGCCGCCGGACCGTCATCAGCAGGGTCCGCGGCCGTACCGTCGCTCGGGCCACCGGCTGCACCGTCCGGCCCGGGGGGAGTTCGAGGCGGACCTCTCGGGTGATCGTCGCGATCGCGGTGGCCAGTTCGGTGAGGGCGAAGCGGTCGCCGATGCATTTGTGCTTGCCTGCGCCGAAGGGGAGGAACGCGCCGGTCGGCGGGGGCTGGGCGGTGTCCAGCCAGCGGTCGGGGTCGAAGGTGAGCGGGTCGGGGAAGAGGGACGGGTCGCGGTGCAGGGCGTGCTGGCAGTAGGCCAGTTCGGTGCCGGCCGGGATGTCCCAGTCGCCGAGGCGGAGCGGTTCGAGGGTGCGGCGAGTGACCAGCCAGCCGGTGTGGTGCAGCCTCGTGGCCTCCTGGATGACGCGGTTCAGGTAGGGCAGGCGGGGCAAGTCGTCGAAGGTGACGGGGCGTTCGCCGAGGACGTCGGCGAGTTCCGCCTGGAGGCGTGCGTCGGTTTCCGGGGCGCGGGCGAGTTCGTACAGGATCCAGGAGAGGACGGAGGCCGTGGTCTCCGTACCGGCCACCGCCAGGGTGAGGATCTCCGAGCAGATCTGGTACGACGTCAGGGGGCGTCCGGTGTCCTCGTCCGTGGCCCGGAGCAGCAGGGAGAGCATGTCTCCCGTGTCGCGTTCGGAGGCGCGCAACTCGGCCACCGCGGCGTCGATCGTGGCGCGTACGGCGTCCCGGGCCGCGGTGAAGCGGCGGTTGGCGGGCAGCGGGAGTTTCTCCGCCCAGTCGGGGAGCATGATGCGGGTGCCCACGCCGTTCATGACGACGCTGAGGTCGCGGCGCAACTGCTGGAATGCGTGTTCGTCGATGCTGCCGGAGAAGACGGTCGAGGCGAGCATGTCGAGGGAGAGTTTGACCATCGCCTCGCGGACGTCCAGGACCTGCCCGGGGCGCCAGCCGGCCAGGGCCGAGGTGACCTGCTCGCGCATCAGGTCGACGTAGCGGGTGATCTCGGTCTGGCGGAAGGCGGGCTGGAGTTGGCGGCGTTTGCGGACGTGTTCCGCGCCCGCGGCCGTGACGACGCTGTCGCCGAGGAGCTGGCCCATCTTCTCGAAGAAGCGGCCCTTGTCGAGGGTGGGGGCGGCGTCGACCAGCATCGTGCGGATCAGGGCCGGGTCGTTGACGACGACGGTGGGCTGCTGCGGCTGGAGGCGGATCTCTACGAGCGGACCGTAGGCGCGGAGCGAGGCGATGAAGGCGAGGTTGTCGCGCAGGAGGGGTATCGCGTGGCCCAGCAGCGGCCATGAGCCCGGCGCCTTGGGCATGGGGGGAGACGCGGTGGTCACGGGTCGGATCCCTTCGCAGAGTCTCACGGAGACAGCGCCGTGATCTCTTCCCGGATCCGTGGGCAGGGCAATCCCGGTGTGGTGCAGGCCACGTGGCCCTTCACAAACCGGATCAGCGAACGTCACCGTACCCAGGCGGTCCGTTCGGCAGGCGTGAGCTGTTACAGCCGCAGCCCGTGCAGGAGGTCCGTCACGCGGGCTGGGTCCGTGGGGCCCATGTGGCCGGAGCCGGGGAAGTTGTGGACCGTGAAGCGGTTGTGCGGGGTGAGTTCGTCGGCTTCGGCGATCATGCGGTCCTGGAGTTCCGTGGCGACGGTCCTGTCCTTGCCGAACCGCAGATACGTACGCGGAATCCGCCCCCATGTCTCCGCGCGCCCGACGGCCCGGCCGGCGTACGCCGTCATCGACTCGTCCGCCTGCAGTCCCTCCAGCACGCGCAGGAACTCGGCGTCCGTGTACTCAGCGCAGATCATCTCCTTGAAGACGGCGAGGTCACGGCTGTTGGAGGTACGCCAGTTGAGGCGCAGCACACCCAGCTTCTCCGGGTCGCCGACGAGCTGCTCCAGCGGGCTGATGGCGAGCTGCCCTTCAGGCGAGCCCGCGCAGTCGTTCAGGGACGGCATGCTGCGGCTCGGGCAGAACGCGGCCATGTAGCAGATATGGGCCAGGAGTTCAGGCACGGCGTTCGCCACCCTGCTCACCGAGAGCCCGCCCATGCTGTGCCCGACCAGCACCACGGGACCGCCGAGCCGCGCGGCGCGTCGTACGACACCGGTGACCCGCCGCTCGAAGTCGTCCAGGGTGAGCGCGGCGACCGGCGAGGGCTCCGTCGCGAGGGCGCTCAAGTCCTGCGTCTGATACGCCTTCGGGATGAACTTCTCGGTGCCGTGCAGCGGTTGGTCCACCGTGACGACGCGGTGACCGCGCAGCGCCAACTCCCTGCCGATCGCGGTCCAGAAGGAGCCCGCGCTGTGGGTGCCGTGGACCAGGACGTACGTGCGGACGCCGCGCGGGGTCCTGTCGGTAACGGCCGCCCGCGCGGTCCCTGCACCGACACCAACGGCGAGGGCGGCCCCGCCCGCGCCTGCGGCGAGACGTCGCAGTGCTTGTCGCCGCGAGGTCCCGACATTCTCAGTGCTCTCTTTGCTCTCTTTGTCAGCCATGGCTACGAGGCTATGAACGCCCTGCACACCCCACCATGGCTCTGCCCACCCGGCGGACGGTGCACCTACCGACACCCACCCACCACCGTCATCCACCTGCCGACGGTCTCGTGGCCGCCGCGGCTGCGACAGCCGTGGCCAGTGGGTCGGAAACGGGGCGGCCGAGGATGTCCGGGAGGTCGGGACCGGTGCTGTCCAGAAAGCCGTGCCGGACGCCGGTCGCGATCGAGGCGAGCATGGGTGGCTGGAACGGCAGGAGTTCCGGCACCTGGCTGAGGAGCCTGCGCCGGTACTCGGCCAGACCGATGGTGCGGTGCGGGACGCCGAGGCGGTCGGCTATGTGCGCTGCCGTGATGGGCGTGCCTACGAGATCGTAAGTGCGTCCGCTGTGCGGTGCCGGATCCGCCGCGACGACCGCCGCGGCCTCGGCCAGGTCGGCACGGGCGACCGCGGCCAGGGCGCCGTCGCCGAACGCGGACTCCACCCCGCCGTCGGCCCACATCAGGAGTCCGCCGAAGAGTTCGGCGTAGAGGCCGTTGCGCAGGATCGTCCACGGCAGGCCGCAAGCGCGCACGAGCCGTTCGGTCGCGCGGTGCGCCAGTGCGAAACCGAGGTGCTCACCGGCACCGGTCAGGCTCGTGTAGACGACATGCCGGACGCCGTCGCGGACGGCAGCGTCCAGGACGGCCGCGTGCCGCCCGATGACCTGGTCGTCTTCGGCATACCCGGCGGAGATCAACACCAAGGTGGACACACCGGCGAGGTCGATGCCGGAGGGGTCGTCGAAATCGAGCCGTCGCATCCCGTCACCCGGGGTACGGCTGCCGCCTGTCGCTGTCGCATCGCGGGCATGCAACGCCGCGAGAGTGGCGGAGCCGAGGCTCCCGTTCGCTCCGGTCACCAGAATCATGTCAGTCGTAGTCTTCCGTCGGTGGTTCTCTTCGGTAACTACGCTTGATCCTGAACCGCCCGCATACCGGCCACAAGAAGGCAGTTTGATGTCACCCACGCACACTGAGGTAACCGCCGCACCTGCCGAACTCGATCCCTGCGGGCGCGAAGATCACCCCGACTGCGGGATCCGTGATGTCCTGGACCGGATCGGGGACAAGTGGTCGGTACTCGTGATCGTCGAACTCGCCGGCGGGCCACGCCGCTTCCGGGAACTGCAACGGGCCATCGACGGCATCTCCCAGCGCATGCTCACCCTCACCGTGCGCAGGCTGGAACGCGACGGACTCGTCCTGCGCACCGTCTACCCCACCGTCCCGGCCCACGTGGACTACCGCCTGACCGAGACCGGAACCGGCCTGACCCACCTGGTCAAGGCACTGGCCGACTGGTCCCTCAGCCATCGCGCCGTCATTGCCGAGGCCCGGCACCAGTACGACCGGACCCACCCCGACCACGACATCCGGTAACGGATGCTGCTGATGATCTGCCACTGCGCGCAGGTCTGCCCGCGGTGAGTGCCGTGCGCCAGACCGCCCTTGAGGCGGTGGTGCCGGGGCGTCTCGGTGGCCGGCCTCGGGTTCGTGCGCATGGTGACCCAGGCGCGATAGGTGTTCTCCCGGGCCTGTTGGGCGAGGCTCTCCCAGCCCTTGGCCGAGGCCGCGTCCGCGAAGCGGACTTCCCAGTGGCCCTCTGGCGCCGGTGGTGCGGCACGGTCGCCGCGACCCGCGGTCATGCGGCACCCCGCGGGTCCGGTACCGGGCCGTAGTCTTCGCCGTGGTCCCTGGTCAGCGCGGCCAGCAGTTCGGGGTCGGAGTGGACCTCGGCGGTGTGCTGCCACGCGATGAGCAGTTGGGCGACGGACGCGCTGTTGCCGAGCGAGTCGGCGGCGCGCATGGTGTCGACCAGTTCGACGGCGAAGGCGTGAAGATCGGGCTCGGGCAGGAAACGGACCCACGGGAAAGCGTCCGGCAGTATGTCGAGGAGCAGTTCCATGCTGCCTGGCTCCCGGCGCGCCATCGCGGCGAGCATTCGGGTGGCTGCCGACACCACGGTCTGGTCCTGTTCGGCCCGCGCCGCGGTGGTGAGGACCAGGTCCTCGCCGTCTCTGCGGTGCAGGAGCAGTCTCGGCGATTCCTGGAGCCGGGCAAGCGTCTGCTTGTTCTTGTTCACCAGCTCGGAGAAGTTCACGGCCGCATTCTCGATACCCATAACTTTGAAACTACTTCGAAACTAGCCCTGACGCCATCACTCAAAAGAGGGAGGGCGGCCCCTGCAGTCAGTTCTCGGAGCGCGGGAAGGTCACCTCCACCCTTCGGTTCTTCCTGCGGCTCTCTTCCGTCGCGTTCGAGGCGATCGGGTACTGCTCGCCGTAGCCACGGACCTCGAAGGTGATGTTCGGGTCGTTCAGTTCCTCGTCCAGGACGTCCTGTACGGCGTTGGCGCGCTGTTTGGAGAGAACGTCGCCATGGGCCGAGGAACCGAGGTTGTCCGTGAAGCCGAAGACGCGGATCCGTGTCGCGTTCTGGGTCTTGATCTCGTCCGCGATGGCCGAGAGGCGCGACCTCGCCTCGCCCGTCAGTCTCGCGCTGTCCTTCGGGAACAGGACCTCCGCCTGGAGCGCGAACTTCACGTCCGCGTTGGTGTCCTCCCGGCGTTCGTCGCCGCTCTGGTCCTCGACGACCTGCTTGATGTCCAGCACCTTGGGCTCGGCGAGCGTCGCCCCTTCGGGGAGCTTGAGGTCGGGGTCGTTGGGGTCGACGTCGACGGGGGCGGAAGCGGAGGGTTCGGTGCCTGGAGGGACGCTGGGGCCGTCGGCGGCGCGGGCGGGGGTCGGGGCCAGGAGGGTGGCCGCGACCATGACGGACGTGGCGCCCAGGGTCAGGGCGAGACGGGGAGGCACGCTCCAGATCGAGGTGGCGGTCATCGTCGGCCTCACCCGGAGATCTGGATGGTGGCGGAGGCGAACGTCGGGAGCTGGAACGCCACTTCGGTCGTGTCGGCGGGAGGTGCCGGGAACTGCATGAAGACAGCGAGGCTGTCGCCGGCCTTGAGGATCGAGAAGCCTGTGGTCGTCAGCGGGCGGCCGTCGGTGTCGCGCAGTACGTAGTACCGCTTCTTGCCCTTTGAGTCGACAAGCGTGGCGCCCCCGAGCGACCTGCCGTTTCGGACGATCTCGGTCTCGTTTCCGCTCAGCCCTGCGGGCACCGTGACGCTCTCGGCACCGTCGTTCTTCAATTCGGCGTTCACCGTGACGAAGCCGCCGGCATCACGCTGAGCAGAGGCGATCTGGAGGAGCAGTCCGTTCGAGCCCTTCAACTCAGCCATGGGCGTGTCCGACTGGCCTTCCTGAGTACTCGGGTCGGATCCGCCGTCCTTGGAAGCCGATGCGGACGCCTCCGGCTTCTCGTCGTCGCCACCACCACCGCCGCAGCCGGACACACCGACGGCCAGACCGGCCGCCAGCGTCAACGCGACCATCCCCCTGCGGGCCTTCGCAGTGAACCGAATGCTCATCGCTCTGCTTCCTTCGTCACTCGTCATTCGCTTGCGCGTCGGCCAGGTGGACGTCGAAGAGATCCTCGGGGCCCGGGAGATCGTCGAGATCGTCCGGGTTCAGCTCCCAGTTCACGTCGTCCTCGCAGTTGAGCTCCGGCAGTACGTCGTCCCCGGCATCCTCACCCGGAAGCCCGAACTCGCACAGGGGCTCGATCACGGCGATGGCGGAGGCTTCCGAGTATGTGTTCTCCGTACCGGGCACGATGGAGTCGCCGACGGCCTTCGTCGTCTCGACGTCAACCGTGTAGCCGGGGCGCAGCCCGGGCGCCCGCCCGCAGTAGTGCGCCGTTGCGTCATTCTGCGCTGCCAACTGATAAGCCCGCTCGCACCCGTCGAAGTCCACGCCCACGCCGTCGAAGATGTCCCGCCACTTCGTCGGGTCGAGAACGTTGTCCACCCACTCGTCCGTGAGCTTGTCGCGGGTGTCGAGTGCCGCCGCGAGCGCTGCCGCGTCCGCTGCCGTCTGAGCGCCGTTCCGGTTCGCGGCCGCCTGGCCTACCGCCAGGTAAACGAACGCAAGGAAGAGCAGGCCCCCGACCACCGTGATGTAGATGGGGAAAGCCTGCCCCGCGTCGCCGAATCTACGGGCTGACCTCAGCCGGTGAGCTTCGCGATTTGCGTGGTGATGGCGTCGTAGATCGTCTGCCCGATGTCCGTCCCGGTGATCGCCAACACAATCGCCACAACCACCGCGATGATCCCCAGGTACTCGACCGCAGTCTGCCCCTTGTCGTTGTCGCGCATCCGCATGCCGCACCCCTCCGGTGTCGTCGCCTTCGGCACGCGGAGTGTATGCAGGAACACCCCGTGTTGCCGAGGGCCCCAGGGCCCAAATCCGGACCCGGCTGCGGATCCGGGTGCTCACCTCGTTGTTCCCCCAAGACGTCACCGCAGGTCACCCCAGTCCTGTCGCGGAACTCGGCGCCGTGCCCAGCCACTTCGCGGCGGCTTCGGCGCGGCTGGTGCTGTGGAGTTTGGCGAAAATGCGGTTGACGTGGTTCTTGACCGTCTTCTCGCTGATGAAGCAGGCGGCGGCGATCTGCTGGTTGTTCAGGCCAGTTGCGATGAGGTCCATGATCTCCGCCTCCCTCATGCTCAGTCGGAACCGCGACCGGTCCAACGACTGTCCCATATACGATTGCAGTTGCGAAAGCCCTTTCCCGAAAGTAGGCAGCCGCGACTTACTCGGGGGAGGTAACTCGCCTGGTGGAGCGAGTTGTTCCGGTAGCTTCGGGCGACGGACAGGTGAACTCTCACCGTATGCAGTCGCATTCGCCGCCGTGCGCGTGAAGTGCGGTCGGCCCTCCCGGACGTCCCGCACCGCGGTGACCAGCTCGTCCGCCGTGAACTCGCCGTGGACCAGATAGCCGGCCGCCCCTTGGCGCAGGGCCTCCCGGACGGTCGCCGGTTCCGTGCTGTACGTCAGCATCATGACCGGGGCGATGGAGGCCAGGTGCGGCAGTGCCGAGATGCCGTCCAGTTCGGGCATGCGGACGTCCAGGAGGACCACGTCGGGGCGGTGCCGGTCCGCCGCCTCGCAGGCCTCGCGGCCGTCGGCGGCCTGTGCCACCACGGTGATGTCCTCGCGGCCGGACAGCAGTGCGGTGAGACCTGCTCGGACCACTGGGTTGTCGTCCGCGACCAATACCCGTACCTGCGGGAGGTCTTGGGGCATCAGGCGGCCTCCTTTCGTGTGCTGCTGTGTGGCGTCAGGGCCGCCAGGGGGAGTTCGAGGCGGACTTCCGTGCCTCGCGCGTTGTCGCCTCGGCCGATGTGGAGGCGCGCCCCCGTCGACTGCGCACGTTCCACCATGCCGAGCAGGCCGAAGTGGCCGGAGCTGCGCAGCTGTTCGACGGTGCAGCCGGGAGGCAGGCCGCGTCCGTCGTCGTCCACGCTGATGCGCAGCACGCCGTCGTGGACGCCTGCCAGCACGTTCACTTGGGTCGCGGACGCGTGGCGGTGGGCGTTCTCCATGGCCTCGCCGACGATCGTGAGGAGCTGGCGGGCCACTGCGCGCGGAAGGGGGAGTGGGTCATCACCGACGTCGGCCGTCGGTTGGAACGTCGCCGGGAGATTCGTACGCCTTGTGAAGTCGCTGGTGTAAGAGGCCAGTTCCGTGAGGATCTCGGTCGTGGCGCGTGGGTCGGATTCCTGGCGCAGGTCTTCCAGGAGTTCGCGCGACTCGGCCGCCGCCCTCCGCGCCGCTCGGGCGATCAGTTCCGCCTGCTGTTTGATCAGGGCGGGGTCCGTGTCCTGCGCGCTCGCCGAGTTCGCCAGACCGTCCGCCGCCAGGGCCACGCCGTGCAGGGTCTTGGCCACCGAGTCATGCATCTCCCGGGCCAGCCGGGCGCGTTCCGCGTCGACCGCCTCCGTGACGGCGAGGCGGGCCTTCACCGTGGTCAGGGCCTGGGTGGCGGTGCCGAAGCGGAGCATCAGGTTGCGCAGGGCGGAGCCGAGCGCACCGTTGATGACGCAGAAGCCCGGCAGGAGCAGGGACTCCGCGAGGTCCGCGTGGCCCTTCTGCAGCGTCGCGTGGGCCAGCAGGAGGATCAGGGACTGGAGCGAGGCGAAGACGGCGGCGCCGCGCCAGCCGTAGACGATGCCCGCGAGGAGGGGCGTGCAGACGCTGACGTAGGCGAGGGTGGTGTCCGGGCCCGCGGAGATCAGGAGGAGCGAGCCGAAGAGGGTGTCCAGGGCCAGGAGGGTGGGGTGGCGCAGGAGGAGAGGGCCGAAGCGTTCCCAGTCCCTGAAGAGGACGTACGAGACCATGAAGGTGACGACCACGGCGATGCCGACGAGGCGGGTGCCCCAGCCCGGGTTGGCGTTGAGGAGTGCTGAGGGGGCCGCCAGGGCGATCATGGCGAGGCGGAAGCCGAAGACCTGGCGGCACATCGCCTGAAGGGCGTTCACCTGGAGCGGGAGTGCGGGTTCGGGTGGTGCCTGCGGGGGTGGCTCGGCGGCGGAAACCGGCCGACGGCGTCGCAGACCGAGGGCCTCGCCCCTCAGGCCCGGCCTGCCCGCTCTGGTCATCGCCATCGGTGATCCCTCCCCTCTACTCCCCCGTGAGAGTCCCGAAGTCCGTCCCCGACCCCAGCAGCAACCCGGCCACGAGCAGGATCATCGTGGCCGGCACCATGAAGGTGGTGATCGTCAGCGTGGCCTTGGGGACGGCCCTGGCCGCCTTGCGGCGGGCGTTCTGCGCGTCCGTGCGACGCATGTCCTTCGCCAGCGCCACCAGCGTGTCCACGATCGGCGCGCCCAGTTCCTCCCCCTGCTGCAAGGCCGTCACGAACATCGCGACCTGCTCGGAGTCGTTGCGCCGCCGCAGTTCCGCGAAGGCCTGGCGGCGGCTCATGCCGAGGTCCATCTGGCGCAGGGTGATGCGCAGTTCGTCCGCCCAGGGGCCCTCGTACTTCGAGGCGACCCTGTCCAGGGCCTGCCGGAAGCCCAGTCCCGCGCTGACCACCACCGCGAGTACGTCCAGGAAGTCGGGCAGGGTCCGCTCGATCACGTCCTTGCGGATGCGGATCGCCGACCAGATGCCCACCTCCGTCCAGAACGCCCCGAAGGCGAGCAGCAGCAGCGCCACCAGGTACTGGCCGCGCAGTACGAACACCAGGCAGCCCACGCCGCCCAGCGCGCCGTACACGGCCCGGCGTGCGGCGTAGCGGTCGATCGTCAGGCCGCCGGGATTGCCCGCCAGGTCTATCTTGCGGCGGTACTTGGCGACCTGCTTCGGGCCCATCAGGCGGAGGACCGCGGGCGCGTACCGCATGCCCATGCGGTCGATCAGGGAGTCGACCGCGCCGGTCCGGGTCGCGCCGACCTCCAGGGCCAGCACGAGGTCGCTGGGGAGTTTGGCGTCCGCGCGGTACATGCGGATGCCGGCGAAGATGCCCCAGACGCTGAGGCCCATCACCAGGGCCAGTAGGAGTGCCATGTCCGTCTCCCCCGCCTCAGACGTCGATCCGGGACAACCGGCGGATCATGATGAAGCCGATCGCGTACAGCGCGAACGCGAGGATCACCGCCCCCTGCCCCACCGGTGAACCCGTCATACGGTCCAGGGCGCCTTCTTGCACCCCGTTCATCAGGAGCAGCGAGCCGACGCCCAGCACGGGGACGGCGTACGACGTCATGGTGACCTGGGAGAGCTGGGTGCGGATCTCGCGGCGGGTCTCCTTCCGCTCCTCCAGCGTCTCCGTCAGATTCCGCAACGCGGTCACCACCTGCCCGCCCGCCCGGTTCGACAGCACCAGGGTCGTCACCAGCACCACCAGCTCCCGCGACGGCAACCGGTCCGCCAGCTCGCCCAGCGCGTCGTCCATCGACGCGCCCACCGCCAGCTGATTCGCCACCTTGGCCAGTTCCTCCCCGGCCGGTGCCTCCAGCTCCTCCGCCGCCATGCCGATCGCCGTACGCAGTGCGAGTCCCGCATGCGTCGCGTTCGCCAGGATGCGGGCCAGTTCGGGCAGTTGGTTGATGAACTTCTCGATCCGCTTCTGCCGCTGCCAGTTGAGGAACTGGATCGCCACCCAGATGCCCAGTGCACCGGCGAGCGGGCCGAAGAAGGGCGCCAGGGTCGCCTGGCCGATCAGCCACAGGCCCGCGACCGTCGCGAGCATGTAGGCGAAGAACTCGCCCGGCGTGATGTCCAGGCCCGTCGCCGCCAGCCGGAGTTCCAGATCCTTGCCCACCTTCGTACGGCGCACCCGGCGGTCCAGGTTGCGGAAGCGGCGCCGGCGGCCGACGGGGACCTGGCCGGCGGCCGACAGACGCTCCACGAGGGCCGCCCGCTGCGCCCTGCCCGCCGCGTAGGAGTGCAGGCCCACCACGAAGAGGACGCAGGTCAGCAGGGTGATGCCGGTGGTGAGCGTGACTAGGGTGTCGAGTTCCATCGCGGTGGTCCTACCTGGCTTCTCGGGTGGACAGCTGGGCTGGGGTGTGGGCGACGCCGTAGGCCTGCGGGATGGGCTGGCTCGCCATGTAGAGGCGGTCGGCGGTGCGGCGCGGGAGCGGGAAGTGGACGTAGCTGCCGTGCACCCGGCCGTCGTGGGTCATCGGCTGGGCGTCGAAGCGGGCCACGGTCACGATGCGGTACGGCTCGCCGCCATGGCTGTCGAGGATCGCGATCTCGGTGACGCGGCGGGCGCCGTCCGCGAAGCGGGTGAGCTGGATGATGACGTCGACGGCGCTGTTGATCTGGTCGTGCAGCGCAACGAACGGGACTTCCACGTCCGACATGGAGGCGAGGGTCTGCAGCCGCATCAGCGCGTCCTCCGCGCTGTTGGCGTGGACCGTCGCGAGCGAGCCGTCGTGGCCCGTCGACATCGCCTGGAGCATGTCCAGGGACTCGCCGCCACGGACCTCACCGACGACGATGCGGTCCGGGCGCATCCGGAGCGAGTTGCGCACCAGGTCGCGGATGGTGACCTGGCCCTGGCCCTCCACGTTCGGCGGGCGGGACTCCAGACGGATCACATGCGACTGCTGGAGCTGGAGCTCCGCCGAGTCCTCGATGGTGATGATGCGCTCGCTCTCGGGGATGAGCCCCGACAGGGCGTTCAGCAGCGTCGTCTTTCCGGTGCCCGTCGCTCCCGACACGATGATGTTGCACCGTGCCTGCACCAGCCCCGCCAGCAGATACACCATGTGCTCGTCCAGCGAGCCGAAGCCGATCAGTTCCTGGAGCGTGAAGGAGCGCGGGAAGCGGCGGATGGTGAGCGTGGCGCCGGTCAGCGACAGCGGCGGGATGATCACGTTCACCCGCTCGCCGGACGGCAGGCGTGCGTCGACCATCGGATTCGACTCGTCGACACGCCGGTTGACCGTGGACACGATCCGCTCGATCGTCTGCATCAGCTGGTCGTGGGAGGGGAAGCGCAGCGGCAACTGCTCGACCCGGCCGCCGCGTTCCACGAAGATCGCGTCCGGGCCGTTCACCATGATCTCGGTGATCGACGCGTCCTCCAACAGCGGCTCCAGGATGCCGAGCCCCAGCGCCTCGTCGACCACCCGCCGGATCAGCTGCGAACGCTCGACCGTCGACAGTACCGGGCCCTCACGGCTGATGATGTGCCCGAGGACGCGCTCCAGGCGGGCCCTGCGCTCGGCCGCCGCCAGCGAACTCATCTCCGCGAGGTCGATCTCCTCCAGGAGCTTGGACCGGTACGAGGCGACGAGGTGCCCGTCCTCGCCCCGGCTGCCGTTCTCCTCCGGGGTGTTGATGCGGGACCGCAGGCTCATGGGATACCTCGTTCAGTGGTCGACCGGCATGGTGGCGGTCTTGGTGGCCGGGTCGAAGTCCCAGCCGGGGACGATCGACGGGATCTGGACCGTGGCGGTGACGGTGACCTCGTCGCCACCACCCGCTTCGGAACAGGAGACGGACAACCAGTCGCTGATCGCGTTCACGCAACCGCTCTGGGCGCTGTTGTCGAGCGAGGCCGCCCGCGCCCCCGCCCGCGCCGCCGTACCGGCCTGCTGGGCGGCGTAGGCGATCAGCCCGACCTGTACGCCGGCCAGCGCGACGAGGAGCAGGATGGGAATGAACCCGAGGTATTCGATGGCGACTTGGCCGCCGTCGCCGTCGCGGTCTTTACGGCCGTAGAAGAGTCGGTACGACATCTCAGTCCTCCTCCTGCACGGCACCCGCGTGGCCATCCACCGTGAACGGGAAGCCGATCGAGCCCGGGAAGAGGACAGGCACCTCAAGGTGCACATCGGCCGTGACATAGCCGCCGCTCGCGCTGCATGCCACGGTCGCACCTCCCTGCCACGCGCTCGGGAGATTCCGGCGCCCCGCCTCCTCGCAGGCCGCCTGCCCCTCCGAAGCCGTCCCCGCCCGCACCGCCTCGTCCGCAGCATTCCCCGCGAGCGTGAACGTGTACCCCAGCAGCACGAACTGCCACACCAGCACCAGCGTGAGGATGATCAGCGGGGTCATCCCGAGGAACTCGATGGTGACCTGACCTTCGTCCCGCGCCCTGCCCCTCGTCACCCTCACCCCCCTCCGTCCCTGCGCCTCCGGAAGCTCACCGCACCCCGGTCTCCCCTCGACCGCCCGCCCCGGCGGTCGCCTTCGGGGGCGTTCACCAGCCCGAGTTCGGCCGCGAGCGCCCACAGGGCCTGCTTGACCGTGCTCCTGCCGTCGAGTTCGTGGACGCGGCCCGCGTCGACCGCGGCGTGGAGTTCCTTGAAGTTGGCGGGGACGGCCGTGGCGGCCACCGCCGTGCCGGTGATCTTCTGGATCAGCGGGGGCTGGATCTCCGTACCGCGGGTGTGGCGGTTGACGACGACCGTGGTCTCCTCGGCCTTGCGGATCTGGAGCCGGTCCCACATGCGGACGGTGCGCTTGGCGCCGCGGACGGAGACCACGTCCGGGGTGGTGACCAGCAGGGCCGTGTCCGCCATCTCGACCGCCGTCGCGCTCGCGCCGCTCACCTGGGCGCCGCAGTCGACGACGACGACCTCGTAGCGGGAGCGCAGGGCGCCGATGATCTGCCGGGCGGCACGGTCGGTGACCTCCTCGCCGCGTTCGCCCTCGCCGGGGGCGAGCAGCAGCGCGACGCCGGTGTCGTGGCGGAAGACCGCGTCGGCCAGGACGCGCGGGGATATGTCGGTGATGGTGGCGAGGTCGACGACCGAGCGGCGGAACTGGATGTCCAGGTAGGAGGCGATGTCGCCGGCCTGGAGGTCCATGTCCACCAGGGCGGCCGACCGTCCCGACGCCTGCGCGGCGAGGGCGAGTTGGATCGCCGTCAGCGTCGCGCCCACTCCGCCCTTCGCGCCGCTCACCGTGACCACCGTGCCGCCCACGCCGGTGAACACGTCGACCGCGCCGCCGAGATGCCGCCGTACGCCCGTCGACCACTGGGCGACCGCCTGGACGCGGCTGGCCAGTTCCTCGTAGTTCAGCGGCAGCGCCACCAGGCCCCGGGCGCCGTAGTCCATGGCTGCCTGGAAGAGGCCGGGGCTGGCGTCGGAGGTGACGAGGATGACGCCGACGGCCGGGAAGCGCAGGGCGACGTCGCGGATCAGCTCCAGGGCGGGGACCGGGCCGATGCGTTCGTGGACGACGACGACCTCGGGCAGTTCGTCGACCGACTCGGCGGCCAGCCGGGCGAGGGTGTCGACGAGCTGGGTGGAGTCGACCACCGGGGCGACCGGCTCGGCGTCCGGGAGCTGGCTGAGCAGGGTGGTGAGGGACCGGACCGCGTCCGGATCGCCGACCGCCGGGAGGATCCTCGTGGGCATGCGGGCCTCTCACTTGTCCTTGGCGAGTTCGTACGTCCGGTCCTGCTCGGGAATGGTGCCGGTCTCCCCCGGCGCGACCAGCGCGAGCCGGACCCGCTGGGCGAAGGACTCGGCGTACGTGATGCGCTGGGCGTCGACCGCGGAAAGCGCGAAGGTGATGGGGACCGCCTTGGTGGCCTCCCGGCTGCGGTCGTCGGCATCGGGCTCGAGCGGGGTGAGGTCGCCGATGTCGAGAACGACGGCGTTCGTTACGATGATCTTGGACTGATCGGGATCACCCTCCCGCTGTCCTTCGAAGGTGGCGTACACGTTGACCTTCGAACCCGGTGTGATCTTGCCGGCGACGCCGGTCGCCGCATCGATCATGATGGCGACCTCCTGCTGCCCGGGCTGCAGGGCGGGCTGGTCGACGATCATGTCGCTCTGCAGCAGGGAGCCCTTCTTCAGGGTCGTCACGGCGATCTTGCCCTCGATCTGCCGCAGATCGGTGACCGCGGTGTCGGACAGCCAGCGCTCCGGCATCTCGACCTTCTCGAACTGGCCCGCGCCGAGGCTTTCGTAGGGCTCCACGTTCGACTTGACCCGGTAGGCGGTGACCTCGGGGCCGACCTTGGACTCCACGTCGTTGACGACGGAGAGGACGCCGGCGAACGCGCCGAGGGCGCACAGGACCGACAGGAGCAGGAGTATCACGCCGCGGCGCTGACGGGAGTTCATGAACCGTAGAACCTCATTGGGGGGTGGGGGTCGAGCGGTGTCGGGTGGTGCGGGCTCATCCGGCTGTTATCTGTTTCCGGTTCTGGTGCTGAATCTGCCTGTGCTGCCGAGGCTTTTGCAGGCTCTTGTGCTGTTCCTCGAGGACGGGCGGGGTGGCGGAGCAGAAGACACAGCGGTCGCCGATGACGTCGATGCCGCACCAGTGGCAGACGTTCTGCCGCACCGAGGTGACCAGTTGGTAGAGGACCGAGAGGTCGGGCAGGTAGGAACAGAACTCGATCAGCTTGCCGGTCCCCCACCAGTGCGGGGACTCGGCGGGCAGTACGGCCTCCCGCAGCCCCTGCACCCGCCAGGAGTTGGCCAGGCTCTCCGTGACCCAGTCCGACTGCAGCTGGCCCTTGGCGAACAGCATCCAGGTCGCGAACTCCGGGCCAGCCAGCGCGGCTCCGGGCTGGAGCTTCACCAGCTGCGGCTCGGGATGTGCGACGACCCCGAAGTGAGTGCCGGGCACCCAGGACTTGGCGTGCGACTTCAGGCCGACGGGGACGCGGTCGAGGCGGGCGACCGAGCCGAGCAGCGCACCGGCGTGGATGTAGTGCGTGAGCAGCCGGCCGGCGGAGGCGAGCACGCCGGGGCTGAGGTCGCAGGAGGCGAGCTGTCTCAACTGGCGGGCCAGGACGGCGAGTCCGAGCGGAGGGAGCGCCGGACGGAACAGGGCGATCCGGTCGCTCTCCAGCAGGGACCGTACGGTGTGCAGCCGCTGCGTCACGGCCGCGGGCACCGCCTGTGAGCACACGACGATGACATGACCGTGCTGGTCGATCAGTGCCTGCACGGCAGCGAGCGACTGGTCGAGTGGCTGCCGGTCCAGGTCCTGGAGCACCACCGCGGGCACGGTGCGCTCGTCGTGCGGCGGCAGCGCCAGGTCGGCACTGGTCACGGCAATGGCAGTTGGCACGTGCAGCTCCCCGGTTCACCCGCCCCTGTCGGCCCGCCGGTGATACCCCGACGCACCGAGTCGACTTCACAGCGTGACTACCAAAGCACTGTAACCACGCCTCTATGACCGGAGAACAGCGTTTCTGTAGCTGCGAAGCATCCGGTGTTGCACAAGAGCTGCCAAAACGGGGCAGGTTGAGCATCTCGGCAGCATCTCTTGACAACAGAATTGGTCTGGACCAACGTGTTGTCATGTCCCCACAGAAAAGATCGATACGGCTCTGGGCGGGCGCCGTCACCGCCGCACTCGCCCTCTCCCTCACCGGTGCGGGCCAGGCGTCCGCCGCCGACGTCAACAACGCCAAGAACGCCGGTTTCGAGTCCGGCCTGAGCAACTGGACCTGTTCCGCGAACAGCGGCACGACGGTCACCTCCCCCGTGCGCACCGGCACGACCGCGCTGAAGGCGACCCCGGCCGGACAGGACAACGCCCGCTGCACCCAGACGGTCGCGGTCAAGCCCAACTCGACGTACGCGCTGAGCGCCTGGGTGCAGGGCGGGTACTCCTATCTGGGCGTGACCGGCACCGGCACCACGGACGTGTCCACCTGGACCCCCGACTCGGCGAGCTGGAAGCAGCTGACGACGTCCTTCACCACGGGCGCCTCGACGACATCCGTCACGGTGTACACGCACGGCTGGTACGGCCAGCCCGCGTACTACGCCGACGACCTCTCGGTGTACGGCCCTGACGGGGGCGGCGGGACCGATCCGGCGCCGACGATTCCGGGTGCGCCGGCCGGTCTGTCGGTGTCGGGCACCACGTCCTCGTCCGTGTCCCTCGCGTGGAACACGGTCGCGGGAGCAACGGGATACCACGTCTACCTGGACGGTACGAAGGTGACGGCGGTGACCGGAACGTCGGCCACCGTCACCGGCCTCGCCGCCTCCACCTCGTACTCCTTCCAGGTCACGGCCACCAACTCGGCCGGTGAGTCGGTGAAGTCGGCAGCGGTGACGGGGAGGACGACGGCGACCCCGGTGGGCCCCGCCCTGCCGAAGCACGCGGTGACCGGTTACTGGCAGAACTTCAACAACGGCGCCACGGTGCAGAAGCTCGCGGACGTCCAGGCCCAGTACGACATCATCGCCGTGGCGTTCGCGGACGCGACGTCGACGCCGGGCGCGGTGACCTTCAACCTGGACTCGGCGGGGCTCGGCGGCTACACGGTCGACCAGTTCAAGGCCGACGTGAAGGCGAAGCAGGCGGCCGGGAAGAAGGTCATCGTCTCGGTCGGCGGTGAGCGCGGCACCGTGGCCGTGAACGACTCGGCATCGGCAACCAACTTCGCGAACTCGGTGTACTCGCTGATGCAGACGTACGGCTTCGACGGCGTCGACATCGACCTGGAGAACGGCCTCAACGCCACCTACATGACGCAGGCGCTGCGGTCCCTGTCGTCGAAGGCGGGCTCGTCGCTGGTCATCACGATGGCCCCGCAGACGATCGACATGCAGTCGACGTCGAACTCCTACTTCCAGACGGCCCTGAACATCAAGGACATCCTCACGGTCGTCAACATGCAGTACTACAACAGCGGTTCGATGCTGGGCTGCGACGGCAAGGTCTACAGCCAGGGTTCGGTGGACTTCCTGACGGCGCTGGCCTGCATCCAGCTGGAGGGCGGTCTGGCACCGTCGCAGGTGGGACTGGGCCTTCCGGCCTCGACGCGCGGCGCGGGCAGCGGGTATGTCTCGCCCTCCGTGGTGAACAACGCGCTGGACTGCCTGGCGAGGGGCACGAACTGCGGCTCCTTCAAGCCGTCCAGGACGTATCCCGACCTGCGGGGCGCGATGACCTGGTCCACCAACTGGGACGCGGCGGCCGGGAACGCGTGGTCCAACGCGGTGGGGCCGCATGTACATGGGTTGCCGTAGGCAGTGACGGAGGGTTCGGAGGGGGCACCCGGCTGGTCGGCCGGGTGCCCCCTCCGTCGTCGCTGTGAAACATTTCCCCGGGCCCACCGCATCAATGAGGTGAAGGCCGACGATGGGGGCGTAGATGAGACAGGTCCGCGCGGGCGGGTACGAAGAGTACGCGGCGTTCGCGACGGCACGAGCGGGGCATCTCTACCGGTCCGCGTGCCTGCTGACCGCGGGGGACACGCATCTGGCCGAGGATCTGGTGCAGGAGACCCTCGGGCGGCTGTACGTCAGATGGGGACGCGTCTCCCGGGTCGGCAACCCGGCGGGGTACGCGCAGACCGTCCTCACCCGCACCTTCCTCGCCCATCAGCGCCGCCGCAGCAGCACCGAGCGCGCCACGGACGTCCTGCCGGAGCTGCCGTACGCAGCCGACGGCGACACCTCTCTGCGGCTGACGCTGCTGGAGGCGCTCGCCCGGCTGCCCGCCAAGGACCGGGCGGTGGTCGTCCTGCGCTACTGGGAGGACCGCTCCATCGAGCAGACCGCCGACGCGATGAACACCAGCTCGGCCGCGGTCCGCACCCGGTGCACCCGCGCGCTGGCCAGGCTGCGCGAACTCCTCGGCGAGGACATGGACGAGTACGCCGCCCCCTGATCGCCATCGAGCCCAGACCGACACCTCTGCAGAAACGGTGGTTTGTCATGCCCTCCGAACACCAGGAAGACCTCTTCGAGCGCCAACTCGGCAACGCCCTGCGCGACGCCGGCGACACCTTCGACACCGACCGGTCGGCCCTCGCCGCCGCCGGTCAGGCCCGCGGCCGCCGGCTGCGGCTGCGCCGCCGCGCCACGGTCGTCGGCAGCGCGGCGGCCATCGCCCCCGTGGGCATGGGCGGCGCGCTGGTCGTGCCCTGGAGCGACGGCGGCGGACAGCAGTCCGTCGGCTCCGGGCGTACGACGACCGCGCCCGCCTCTTCGGCCACGTCCGAGCCCAACGCCCTCCCGGCCGAGGAGGTGCTCAAGATCTTCAAGTCGCTGCTCCCCGAGGGGAAGTTCTCCCAGGAGGTGGCGGGCGGCACCGACAGCTACCCGTCGTACTCCAGCCTCGTCTACGACGACGGCCAGGGCCCGGCGGCGATGGGACTCACCCTGAACCGGGTCGAACCGGGCAGCGCGGAGGCCCGCTCCATCACCACCTGTCCGGACAAGGCGCTGGCACCGTACGACAGTTGCACCACGACCAAGCTGGTCGGCGGCTCGACGCTGATGCTCATCCAGGGGTACGAGTATCCGGACCGCCGCGAGGAGACGAAGCAGTGGCGCGCGGAGCTCGTCACCTCCCACGGGCAGCACATCGGCCTGACCGAGTGGAACGCCCCCGCCCAGAAGGGCGAGCCGGTCAGCCGGCCGGAACCGCCGTTGTCGACGGCAGAGCTGAAGGCGTTCGTCACCGCATCGCAGTGGAGCCCGGTCATCGCCGTCATCCCTCAGGAACTGAACAGCACGCCGCCCGACGGTCCCGACACCACCACCCCGACCCTGACGACACTCATCGGGCTTCTTCCGAAGGACGTCGAGGTGGTGACCAGGGGTACGGACTACACGTACCTCGTCGTCGACGACGGCAAGGGCAAGAGCTACGTCCAGGTCGATGTGCAGCCCGGCATGAAGGACGTCGAAGACGAGCTGTTCGGCCCGGACGCCGAGACCCTGGACGACGGCACGAAGGTCGTCACCCGTGAGAGCTCGGGCGACAAGGGCGTCTCCGGGACCGTCATGTGGACCGCCGACACCATCCGGACCGACGGCCTGCGTGTCGTCGTCAGCGCCTTCAACGCCGCCGACCAGCACAGCGCCCCCGGCCGCGAGACCCCCGCCCTGACGAAGCAGGAACTGCGGGAGATCGCCCTCAGCCCGAAGTGGGTTCAGCCCATGGGCCGGTAGTACCCCAGCACGCCCGCCAGCTGCCCGAACCACTCCCGCAGCCGATCGCCGCGCTTGGCGTCGACCGCGCACTCGAAGAACCGCCCGTCGACATGGACGACCCCGACGACGAGGACGTTGCCGTTCGCCTTGTAGTGGACGCTGCGGATCTCGGGCCAGGTCAGCTCAAGGTTCATGCCGTGGTTCTCGAAGGAGACCCCGGCGCCGTCCACGACGACGGCGTTGCGCCGGTCCACCGCCAGGAACTCCGGGCCCGCGGGAGCCTGGGGCGGGGCGTACGGCGGCGGGCCGGGCGGCGCGGGGACGTACGGCTGCGGGGGCGGGCCGAAGCCGGGCGGTGGTGACGACGGCGGTGGGCCGGGATCGGGCTGCTGCATGAGCGCACGGTAACGCGGCCCGAGGAGCTAGAAGAACTCGGACCACGGCTGGTCCCAGATCTGCTTCACGCACAGCACCAGGAACAGCAGCCCGGCGATCGCGAGCATCGCGTTGCTCACCGGACCGTTGCGCCATTCCCGTGGGGTGCGTGAGGTGTTGAGGAGCCAGATCAGGGTGCCGGCGAGGAAGGGGAGGAAGGCCGCGCCCAGGACGCCGTAGATGATGATGAGACGGAAGGGCTGGCCCTCGAAGAGCAGGACCATGGGCGGGAAGGTGAGCCACAGCAGGTAGGCGCGGAACGGCCAGGACCGTTCGCGCTCGCCGGACGCCACCTCCTCGCCCGTCGCCTTCTCGCGCTTCTGCTGCCGGGCCACGAAGTCCGCGAACATCAGGCTCACGCCGTGCCAGACGCCGATGAGGGAGGTGAAGGAGGTGGCGAAGAAGCCGATCAGGAAGAACTTGGCCGTCGCCGAGCCGTACTCGTCCTCCAGGATGTCGCTCAGCTGGATGAGGCCCTTGTCGCCGCTGGCGATGGCGATGTTCGCGGAGTGCAGCATCTCCGCGCCGACGAAGAGCATGGCGACGACGAAGATGCCGGTCGTGGCGTAGGCGACCCGGTTGTCCAGGCGCATCACCTTCATCCACCCGGTGTTCGTCCACCCCTTGGCGTTGACCCAGTACCCGTACGCGGCCAGCGTGATGGTGCCGCCCACGCCACCGATCAGACCCAGCGTGTTGAGGATCGAGTCCTTCTCGTCGGGGAGGACCGGCAGCAGACCGGCGAAGGCGTCACCGAGGTTCGGCGTCACCCGGATCGCCAGATACACCGTCACCACGAACATGACGCCGACCAGCACCGTCATGACCTTCTCGAACACCGCGTACTTGTTGAACCAGACGAACACCAGCCCGACCAGCCCGCACGCGATGCCCCACCACTTGAGGTCCATCACGTCCGGGAACAGCGCCTGGAGCGGCAGCGCGCTGGACGACATCGCCGCCGCGCCATAGACAAAGCCCCAGATCACGACGTAGACGACAAAGAACCACGTCGTCCAACGCCCCAGACTCGCCCACCCGTCGAACAGAGTCCGCCCCGTGGACAGATGCCAGCGCCCCGCCGCCTCGGCCAACGAGATCTTGACGAGGCAGCCGATGACGGCGGCCCACAGCAGCGTGTATCCGAAGTTACTGCCCGCGATGAGCGTCGCCACCAGGTCACCGGCGCCGACACCGGTCGCCGCGACGACGATGCCGGGCCCGATGTACTTCCAACTGGACTTGCGAGGTGCGGTAGTGGCCTGACCCGTCGTCTGGTTTCCCGTCGTCTCCGCCATGCCGATCAAGAAAGCGCAAAGCGTACGACGACACAAGGGGGCGTGCGCCGATCAGCACCCGATGCGCACACGGCTACCGCCGGCCACAGCCGTGGCAGCCACACGTATCGAGCTCGAACCAGACTGTCGTGCCCGGCCCGTCCTGGTGGCAGCCCCAGCGGCGGGCCAGCGCCTCGACCAGGAACATCCCCCGGCCGCTCTCCGACGTCCCCGCGTCCAGCACTCGCGGCTGTCCATCACCCGCGTCAGTGACCTCACACCGCAGCACACCATGCGCGGCGGTCATCGTGAGCGTGAACCTGCTCTCGGAGTGCAGCAGCGCGTTGGTCGCCAGCTCGCTGACGAGCAGCTCGGCAGTGTCGGTCACGTCCTCCCGCTCGCCCAGTCCCCATATCTCCAGCTGCCGGCGGACCTCCCCGCGGGCCTCGCGGACCGAGGTGGGGCGAGGCTCGTACTCGACGCTCAAGTGGCCTGCCCCCAAGGGCGGTTGGGGGTAGGCGCCGTACCTGGGACCGGGTTCCGGGAGGCGTCCCCCGGAGAGTTGCAGCATGTTCTTACGGTGTCCTCCCCGCGTGTACCGCACACGGGGAGGACTACCTGTTTCCGTACCTGCGTCGACGTACGCCTACCCGTACTGCAGACGTACGGTCGCCCCCTCCGCGTCGTCGCGCACATCCACGTACGCGCACACCTGACGGGCGAACCACAGCCCCTGCTCCGGTTCGAGTGCGGCGTCGGGCGGCGGGACGAACCCGGCGAGCGGGTCGGCGACGCGGCGCGTGGTGCGCAGCTCGCAGACGCAGGCCGGGCCGGCGCCCCACAGCAGCGCACCGGTGACCGGCCCGAGGGAGGCCGCCGCCGCGAGGACGGAGCCGGCGAACAACTCGGCGTCCGCGGCGGACAGTCCACGGGCGACCGCCCCGGCGCACAGCGCGTCCGGGTCCGGGTGGTGGAGGTGCTGCGCGTCCGCCGGAGGCTCCGGCAGAGGTACGGCGTCCAGCTCGGCGGCGAGCGTGACCGGGTCCACGTGAGTCCCCCTGCCGGGGTGGGCGCGGCGGGCGGCGGCGACGATGGCGGCTCCGGCGGTGCGGGTGTCGTAGGCGCACAGCGCGGTGGTCGCGAGCGGCGCGAAGAGGAGGTTGGCGAGGGCTTCGTAGCGGATCCACTCGGCGGTCTCGCGGGGCGAGCGTCCGGCGCGGCCGTCCCAGACGGGTTCCATGAGGAGGTGGATACGGCCGCCTGGTCCGGCGTGCGCGGCGAGGTAACCGGCGCCCTGGGCGACGGCGTTGGCGGCATTGCCGGTGTACCAGTCGGTCTGCGGGATCATGCCGACGCTCTTGGCGTCGCCGCCGAGGGCGTCCCGCAGGAGGTCCAGCTTGGCGGGGGCCGCGATGGCGACGGGTGGGGGTTCGTCGGGGGCGCCGAGGCCTTCGGTGAGGAACGGCAGGGCGGCGGCGACGAATGCGTCGTCCGTGCCGAAGACGGCCATACGGTGGTCGAACGCCCCGTGGGCTGGGGCGGGTTGGATGGTCACGGGTTCCCTTCGAGGTCTGGGAGGGAGGTGCCTGACGGGTTCAGCGCTGGGCCGCCACCCAGGCGGCGATCTGGCTGCGGTTGCTGAAGCCGAGCTTGCTGAGGATGCGTTCCACATGGCCTTCGGCGGTTCGGCGGGCGATCACCAGTCGGTCGGCGATCTGCTGGTTGGCGAGCCCTTCGGCGACGAGCGCGGCGACCTCCGTCTCACGGCGGGTGAGGCGGACGCCGTTGGAGGGCCGCTCGCCGGTGTCGTCCGGTGGCTGTTCGTCGCTGAGGGCGTAGGCGACGGCCTCCGTGAGTACGTACGCGCTGCCGCGTTCGTACGACCGCTGGAAGGCGGGCCCGTCCAGCTTGTCGCGCGCCCGCTCCTCGCACTGGCTTCGTGCGGAGTTGAGGGCGTCCGAGCCCCAGCGGCCTTTGTCGATGTCGGCCCAGACGCGGTCGGCGGCGCCGAGCAGGACGGTGGCGCGTTCCGGGTTGCCGCGTTCGGCGGAGATCACGGCGAGCAGGTCGAGGGTGAGGCCGATGCCGATGACGTCGTTGAGGTCGAGCTTGCGGCGCAGCGCGTCGAGGGCATGCCGTTCGGCGCGTGACCAGTCCTGGCGGACGGTGTGGGCGAGGGCGAGGATCCGCAGCAGGTAGGAGCGCACCCAGTCCTCGTCGTGCTCGGCGCATTCGGACAGCGCGGCCTCGCAGACGGCGACGGCACGGTCCGCCTGGCCCAACAGGGCGAGCGCGCAGGCGAGTTCGACCTTGTCGAGGCCGTGCATGCTGAGGTGCTGGCCGGGGACGCGGCCACGGGCGACGGCGGTCTCGAAGTGGGCGAGCGCGATCTGCAGGTCGTTGCCGAAGAGCTGGAGGACGCCGATGACGTACTCGGCGTGGGCGGTCTCGGCCGGGTCACCGAGGTGACGGGCGAGGCGGCGGGCGTCCTTGGCGAGGCCCAGGCCTCGGGCGAGGTCCTGGGTGGCGGCGGCGAGGAGGCCGGCGACCCATAGACCACGTGCGCGTTCGGAGGTCGGCTCGGGGTTGGCGTCGAGGGCACGGTCGAGCCAGTAGCGGCCCTCGCGGGGTGCGCCGCAGGCGTGCCAGTAGAACCAGAGGGTGCCCGCGAGCCGCAGTCCGGCGAGGCGTTCGCCGGGGGCGGTGAGACAGAAGTCGAGGGCGGCGCGCAGGTTGTCCTGGTCGGCCCGGAGCCGGGCGACGGTCTCGCGCTGTCCTGGACCGAACCAGGCGCGTTCGCGGGCGGCGGCGCACTGCTGCATCCAGTCGCGCTGGCGGCGCCGGGCCGCGGTCTCCTCGCCGGGCAGCCGGCGCAGCTGCTCCAGGCCGTAGTGGCGCAGGGTGAACAGGAGCCGGTAGCGCACCCCGTCGGGGCCCGCCTCCCGGCACAGCACCGACTTGTCGACAAGTCCGGCGACGGCTTCGAGGACGTCGTGCGCGCCGACCTTCTCTCCGTCCGCGCACACGGCCTCCGCCGTCTCCAGGTCGAAGCTGCCGGCCAGCACGGAGGCGCGCGCCCACACCAACTGCTCGCGCTCGGTGCACAGTTCGTGGCTCCAGTCGATGGCGGCGCACAGGGTCTGGTGCCGGGGCAGGGCGGCCGGGCTGCCGGCGTTGAGCAGGCGGTAGCGGTCGTCGAGGCGGTCGAGGAGCTGCTCGACGCCGAGGACGCGCATCCGCACGGCGGCGAGTTCGATGGCGAGCGGGAGGCCGTCGAGGCGGCGGCACAGCCGGGCGACGGCGGCCCGGTTGGCGGCGGTGAGGCGGAAGCCGGGAACGACGGCGGCGGCGCGGTCGGCGAAGAGGGCGAGGGCGGGGTAGCCGTCGGCGGCGGAGAGGTCACCGTCCGGGTCGGGGACCGGCAACGGCCGTACGTCCAGGAGGTGTTCCTCGGTGAGGCCC
The DNA here is from genome assembly GCF_052245395.1 of Streptomyces sp. 4N124. Lineage (NCBI taxonomy): Bacteria > Bacillati > Actinomycetota > Actinomycetes > Kitasatosporales > Streptomycetaceae > Streptomyces > Streptomyces sp. 4N124. Next base: position 266,234 of record NZ_JBQQBS010000002.1, on the reverse strand, counting down.
AGACGGTGGCGGCTGGTGGCGAGGACACGGACGCCGGTGGTGCCGTGCAGCAGGGCGGCGGCGAGTTCGGCGCAGGCGGGCAGCAGATGCTCGCAGTTGTCGACGACGAGCAGCAGCCGCCGGTCCCGCACCTGCTCCACGAGGGCGTCCAGCGGGGGCTGCGTGGAGTGGTCGTGCAGGCCGAGCGCGTCGGCGACGGCGAGCGGGACGAGCGCCGGGTCGTGCAGGCCCGCGAGGTGCACGAAGCGGACGCCGTCCGGGAAGGCGCGGGCGACCCGGGCCGCGAGGCGCGCGGCGAGCCGGGTCTTGCCGACGCCGCCGGGACCGGTGAGCGTGACCAGCCGGGCGCGGGCCAACAGCTCCCGGCCTTCGGCCAGTTCGTCCCGGCGGTCGACGAAGCTGGTCGTCTCGGCCGGCAGGTGACGGTCCCGTCGTGGCGCTGATCCGCCCATGATCAGCCAGTCCTTGGGGGTGTGGGGGTCCGAGGAAAGCGCGGGGGGTGAGATCCCCCACTCTCCCCCGGCGGATTGCATATTTGCACGCTGCGGTCACACCGTCGGGTGCACTTCGCCCGGGTCCGGGTCTGCCAGGACGGGCGCGCGTACACTGCCCGGCCCATTTCGGCCACTGACTCCCGGCCAACTCTTGACCGGGCCATGCCATACCTCCACCATGAGCGCCACACCCGCACCCAGTACGTCGCAGAGAGACACCCCCCAGCTCCACTCCCCACTCCGGAGACCCCGGAATTACTGGAGAAACAAGGAGATTTCATGCGACTTCGCATACGCGGCTCAGGCGCGCGAGGCGGCAGACGAACCGCCGCGCTGGCCGCCCTCGCCGCCTTCGCGCTCGCGGCCCCCCTCGCCGCGACGGCCACGAACGCCACCGCGGACGGCGGCGCCCGCCCCACGGCCTCGGCGGACGACATCCGCCAGTACGAGGTCCATATGCACTCGACGGTCAAGGACCGTACGGCGATCCAGCAGGCCGGCGTGACGGTCGACGAGGCCGACGACCACGGGCTGGTCGTCTCGGGCCGCGCCGACCAGATCAAGAAGCTGCGCCAACTCGGCTACGAGGTCACACCGTTGGGCGCGGTCCCGGACCGCTCGGCGGGCGAGGACGACGTACGGCTGCTCGACTTCCCGTCGGCCGACTCCAAGTACCACAACTACGCGGAGATGACGAGCGAGATCAACTCCCTCGTCTCGGCCAACCCGAGCATCGCCAGCCAGCGGACCATCGGCACGTCGTACCAGGGCCGGAACATCGTCGCCATCAAGATCAGCGACAACGTCGGCACCGACGAGTCCGAGCCGGAGGTGCTGTTCACGCACCACCAGCACGCGCGTGAGCACCTCACCGTCGAGATGGCGCTGTATCTGCTGCGGGAGTTGACGTCCGACTACGGCACCGACTCCCGTGTCACCAGCATGGTGAACAACCGCGAGATCTGGATCGTCCCCGACCTCAACCCCGACGGCGGCGAGTACGACATCGCGAGCGGCTCCTACCGCTCCTGGCGGAAGAACCGGCAGCCCAACTCCGGTTCCTCGTACGTCGGCACCGACCTCAACCGGAACTGGAACTACCGGTGGGGCTGCTGTGGTGGGTCGTCGGGTTCGACGTCCTCGGAGACGTACCGGGGCACCGCCGCCGAGTCCGCGCCCGAGGTGAAGGTGGTCGCCAACTTCGTGCGCAGCCGGGTCGTCGGTGGTGTGCAGCAGATCAAGGCGGGGGTCGACTTCCACACGTACAGCGAGCTGGTGTTGTGGCCGTTCGGGTACACGACGGCTGACACGACGACGGGTATGACGGCCGACGACCGGAACGCCTTCGCCACGGTGGGCGGGAAGATGGCCGCGAGTAACGGCTATACGCCCGAGCAGTCCAGTGACCTGTACATCACCGACGGGTCGATCGACGACTGGCTGTGGGGGAACCAGAAGATCTTCGGGTACACCTTCGAGATGTATCCGTCGTCGAGTTCCGGGGGTGGGTTCTACCCGCCCGACGAGGTGATCGAGCGGGAGACGTCCCGGAACCGGGATGCCGTTTTGCAGTTGCTGGAGAACGCGGACTGCATGTACAGGTCCATTGGGAAAGAGGCCCAGTACTGCAGCTAGGTGCGCGGTTCCTCGCGCCCCTAGGCGGCGTTCTCGTCGAAGTAGGTGTCCAGGACAGCGTCTAGCTGTTCTTCCCACTCCTTGAAGCTGCTCCTGGCCGTCGCCTCGATCTCGATCGGGTACCAGCGGCGGTCAGGGGTGTGCACCGTGATGGTGAAACGCTTGCCGAAGCGGGGGGACTCCGTCTCGACCGCGCCGATCTCGTCCCAGCGGAACTCGCATTCCTGGTCGTCCAGGGACAGTCGTACACCGCGGTGGTCGGCGACTATCTTGGCGCGGCGGTCGGAGGCCTCGAAGACGGGCCCGTCGGGGGCCTCCTCGGTCTGCTCATCGGTCTCCGCTTCGGGCTCCTGCTCCTCCTCTTCGGAGGCGGCAGGCTCCTCAGGCGTCTCCTCCTCGACCGGCTCCTCCACCTCCGTGTCCTCCGGCTTCACGTCCTCCGGCTCTTCGGACACGGGTGGGGTGATCCCGGGAATGAAGGCCGGGTCGACCCCGGCGCCGTCCAGGGGCTGGCTGCTCGAACCTATGCGCTGCTCCACAGCGCAGCAGTATGGTCGACGATCCTGTGTCGTACACAGCCAGCCCCGACTTCGTTATCAGACGCCTACATGAACAGGCTGAGTACGGCCGCCACGACGAAGCCCACGACCGACAGCACCGTCTCCAGCACGGTCCAGGTCTTGAGGGTGTCGCGTTCGCTGATGCCGAAGTACTTGGCGACCATCCAGAAGCCGCCGTCGTTGACGTGCGAGGCGAAGATGGAGCCCGCGGAGATCGCCATGATGACGAGGGCGATGAAGGCCTGGGAGTGGTCGCCCTCGGAGAGGAGGGGCGCGACGATGCCGGCCGTCGTGACGATCGCCACCGTCGCCGAGCCCTGGGCGACGCGCAGGACGACCGAGATCAGGTAGGAGAGGACGATCACGGGGAGGCCGACGTCGTTGAAGGTGTCGGAGAGGGCCTGGGCGACGCCGCTGGCCTTGAGGATGGCGCCGAAGATCCCGCCCGCGCCGACGACGAGCAGGATGTTGCCGACGGGCTTGAGGGACGACGTGGACACCGTCTCCAGGGACTTGCGGGACCAGCCGCGCCGGATGCCGAGCAGGTAGTACGCGAGCAGCAGGGCGATGGTGAGGGCGACGAAGGGGCTGCCGAAGAACTCGATCACCGAGCGGGCGGTGGAGGGGTCCAGGGCGATGGAGGAGAAGGTCGCGGCGAGGATCAGCACCAGGGGCGTACCGATGATGGCGAGGACCGTGCCGAGCGGGACCGGCTTCTCCTGGGGCGCGACGCCCGCCTCACGCTGCTCGTTGACGACCGCCAGCTTCGCCTCGGCCGCCGCCTCCACCATGTCCTGCGGTACGGCGACGAAGATCCGCTTGCCGATCCAGTCGGAGAACACCCAGGCGGCCAGCACCGCGGGGACGCCGCAGACGACGCCCATGAGGATGACCCAGCCGAGGTCGACATGGAGCAGACCCGCCGCCGCCACCGGGCCGGGGTGCGGGGGCAGGAACGCGTGGGTCATCGACAGGCCCGCCAGCAGGGGCAGGCAGTAGAGCAGGATCGACTTGCCGCTCCGCTTCGCCGCCGCGTACACGATCGGCGCCAGGACGAAGATGCCCACGTCGAAGAAGACCGGGATACCGAAGATCACGCCGGTGACGCCCATCGCGAGCGGCGCCCGCTTCTCGCCGAAGAGGTTCAGCAGCCGCGAGGCCAGCACCTCGGCGCCGCCGCTGACTTCGAGGATCGCGCCGAGCATGGTGCCCAGGCCGATGATGATCGCGACATGGCCGAGGATGCCGCCCATGCCGGACTCGATGGTGGACACGGCGTCCGAGCGCTGGACCGTGCCGAAGAGTTCGGTGACCGAGAGGCCCGCGAGCAGGCCGACGGCTATGGAGACCGCGAGCAGCGCGACGAACGGCTGCAGCCGTGCCTTGATGATCAGGAAGAGGAGCAGTGCGATGCCGATGGCGGCGACGGTGAGGAGTCCGGCGGTGCCGTCGATGAGGAGGAGCAGGCCTCCTGTGTGGGGTGGGGTTTCGGCGGGGGCGGTGGCGGCGAGCGGATAGGACATTCGGGGGTCCTCTTCGTAAATGCGGTAAGTGCATGAGGCTTTCGGGCAGGGGGGATCGCGGCTCGGCGCCCCGAGGGGTGCCGAGCCGTTTACGGCGTGCGGGAGTTGAGGGGGTGTCTGCCGGTCAGGTCAGCCGAGTACGGCCAGCGCGTCGATCTCGATGAGGAGCCCCGCGGGCAGGCCGACGTACACGGTCGTGCGCGCGGCGGGCGGGTGGGTCAGGTCCTGCTCCTCGAAGTACGCGTTGTAGATCTCGTTCATCTCGGCGAAGTGGGCGACGTCCGTCAGGTAGACGCGGATCATCATCACGTCGTCCCAGGAGGCCCCGCCCTCCTCCAGGATCGCCTTGACGTTGGCGAGGGTCTGGAGGGTCTGCTCCCGCAGGGTCGGGCCGGCCGGCGTCGGGGGCTGTCCCTCGACCGCGGGCAGGAAGCCGACCTGGCCGGCGACCTGGAGGATGTTGCCCTTCTTCACTCCGTGCGAGAACTTCGCGGGCGGCGTGGTGTGGGTCTTGGGGGTGAGGGCGATCTTGTCGGTCATACGACATCCTTCGTCGAGGTCCGGCCGGAGTACTCGCCGCTGATCGCGTCCGCGGTACGGCGGACCAGCGGGAGCAGGGTGAGGAGTTCGTCGGCGGTGACGACGACGTTGGGCGCGGACACCGACATCGCGGCGGCGACCCGGCCGTCGGCGCCGCGGATCGGCGCGGCGACGCAGTTGATGGACTCCTCGTGGCCGCCGAGGTCGGTGGCCCAGCCCTGTTCGCGCACCTTGGCCAGTTCCCTGAGGAAGGCGTCCGGGTGGGGCGTCGAACGGGCCGTGTACATGGGGTAGTCGAGCTTCTCCGCGAGGGCGCGGCGCTCGTGCTCGGGGAGGTCGGCGAGCAGCAGCTTGGCGACGGCGGCGACGGTGATGGCCACCGGTTTCCCGATCCGGGAGTACATCCGCACCGGGTAGCGGCTCTCCACCTTGTCGATGTAGAGGACCTCGTTCTCCTCGTACACGGCGAGGTGGACGGTGTGTCCGCACTGCTCGTTGAGGCGTACGAGGTGGGGGTGGGCGATCTCGCGGATGTCGAGGTTCTCCATCGCCTCCTGGGCGAGGGCGATGAGGCGGGCGCCGAGGCGGTAGCGCTGGTCGGACTGGCGGTAGACCATGCCGTGTTCGTGGAGCGTGCGGAGGAGGCGCAGCGCCGTGGACTTGTGGACGCCCAGGCGGTCGGCGACCTGGCCGAGGTCGGCGGGGCCCTCGGCGAGCAGCGGCAGGATGCTCAGTGCGCGGTCGACGGTCTGGCTCATGGGGTGCGTACCTCCTCGTCGGCCTGCTGGGTCGTCCAGCCTGGGCCGAGTCGAAGTGTCCCCCACGCTTCGTCGTCGAGGGCGGCGAGGCGGTCGGCGGTGTCGCGGGTGGGGGGTGCGGCCAGGTCGCCGGGGGCGGTGAGGGTGGCTGCGGCCATGAGGTGGCCGTGCCTTATGCGGTCCCGGACGGGGAGTTCGCGGAGGGTGCCGGAGAGGAAGCCGGCGGCGAAGGCGTCGCCGGCGCCGACCGCGGCTACGGGGGTGACATTGAGGGCGGGGACGAAGGTGACCGGGGTTGCGGTGGGCCGGGGGTGGGTCGCGCTGCCCGGCGCTGACGGGGTGCCGCCTGCGCCCACCCGTGCCGCCCCAGCGGCACGACTGCCCGCAGGCTGCGCCTGTGAGAACGCAGTCGCCCCTCTCGCCCCCTCCTTCACCACCAGCACCTCCGGCTCCGGCAGCAGTTCGCGGATGTTTTCCGGGCCGCCGGTGATGCCCCAGGCAGTGCGGGCCTCGTCCGTGCCGACGAAGACGATGTCGGCGCGGCGGGCGAGGTCGAGGAGGACGCGGGGGCCGTCGGCGTCGCGCCAGAGGCCGGGGCGGAAGTTGACGTCGAAGGAGATGAGCGGTCGGTCCGGGCGGGGGGCCGTCAGTTGCCAGAGCAGGCCGAAGCACTCGTCGGACAGCGCCGCCGTGATCCCGGACAAGTGCAGCACCCTCCCCGCCCGCACCGCCTCCATGTCCACGTTCTCCACGGCCATCGCCGACGCAGCCGACCCGGCCCGGTAGTACGCCACCTCGTGCGCATCGGTCGCCCGGTCCCCCGCCGTACGGAAGTACACGCCCGTCGGACGCTCCGGGTCCCTCCGTACCGCCGACACGTCGACGCCGTACCCCCCGATCGCCTCCGTCAGGTGGTCGCCGAAGCCGTCCGTGCCGACGCGGCTCACCCAGCGAGCCGAGTGCCCGGCGGCGGCCAGCACGCACGCCACGTTGGATTCCGCGCCGCCGATGCCGCGGTCGAAGGACGTGACGTCGGCGAGGCGGCCCGGGCGGGTGGGCAGGAACGTGACCATGGACTCGCCGAGCGCGACGACGTCGACGACGTCGGGGGCATTGCAGGGTCCGGTGACGGTCACGATGGTCGTAGCTCCTCGGGTGGTGCGGTGTCGGCTCCGTTGACCCCGCGTTGGCCGAGATGTTAGACAGCGGTTAGCGACATACGCAATGAACGTTGCAAAGCATGCAACGCTGCCGATCAGGGAGGCCCGATGGCCGTTGAAGCGCTCGCCCGCCTGGCCGAGGAACGTGTCGACCACCGCTTCAAGGGCCTCCCGCCGGACGCCGGCGGCCTGACCGTCGCCGAGCTGACGGCCCAGCGCCGCAACCTCTTCACCGGCGGTTTCGCCACGCCCGTGCTCGCCCTCTCCGCCGAGCGGCTGGAACACAATCTCGCGCTCATGGAGTCGTACACGATCCGCCACGGTCTCGCCTTCGCCCCGCACGGCAAGACGTCCATGGCCCCGCAGCTCTTCCAGCGCCAGATCGAGCACGGCGCCTGGGGCATCACCCTCGCCGTGCCGCACCAGGTGCGCGTGGCGCGGGCGTTCGGCATTGAGCGGATCTTCCTGGCCAATGAGGTGGTGGACCCGGCGGCTCTGCGGTGGATCGCCGCCGAGCTGGCCTCGGACCCGGACTTCCGGTTCATCTGCTACGTCGACTCCGTGCGCGGCGTCGAGCAGATGGACACCGCGCTGCGGGGTGCGGAACGCCCGCTGGACGTCGTCGTCGAGCTCGCCGCCGGTGAGGGCGCCCGTACCGGCGTGCGTACGGAGGCGGAGTGCGCGGCGGTCGCGGACGCCGTGGCCGCCACCCGCACCCTGCGTCTGGTCGGTGTCGCGGGGTACGAGGGCGAGGTCCCGCAGGCCGATCCGGAGCGGGTGCGCGCCTGGCTGCGGCGGCTCGTCGCGCTGGCCGTCGACTTCGACGAGGCGGGGCGGTTCAAGGGCACGGACGAGATCGTCGTCAGCGCCGGCGGCAGCGCCTGGTTCGACGCGGTGGCCGACGTCTTCTCCGCGATCCCGGAACTCGGCGGTCCCGTACTGAAGTTGCTGCGCTCGGGCGCCTACGTCTCGCACGACGACGGCCACTACCGCAAGCTGACGCCCTTCACCCGTGTCCCCGAGGAGGGCGCGCTGGAGCCCGCGTTCCGCCTGTGGACGCAGATCGTCTCCCGCCCCTCGCCCGAGCAGGCCTTCGCCAACGCGGGCAAGCGGGACGCGGCGTACGACCTGGATCTGCCCTTCGCGCAGGTCGTGCGGCGGGACGGCACCGAGCGCCCGGCGACCGGCATCGAGGTCACGGGTCTCTCCGACCAGCACGCGTGGCTCCGCACGGCCCCGGAGGCCGATCTCGACGTGGGCGACTGGCTGGGCATGGGCCTGTCGCACCCGTGCACGTCCTTCGACAAGTGGCAGCTGATCCCGGTCGCGGAGGCGGACGGGACGGTCGTCGACTACATCCGTACGTTCTTCTAGGAGGCCCGGTCATGGCAGATCTCGTCATCCGTGACGCGGACGTGGTCGACGGCTCGGGCGCGCCCGCGTACCGCGCCGATGTGGTCGTCGACGACGGCAGGATCGTGTCCATCGTCAAGGAGGCCGCGGCGGCGGGCTGTCAACGACCCAAGGCGACCCGGGAGTTGGATGCCGAGGGGCTCGTCCTCTCCCCCGGCTTCATCGACATGCACGCCCACAGCGATCTCGCCCTGCTCCGCGACCCCGACCACAGCGCCAAGGCCGCACAGGGAGTCACGCTCGAAGTCATCGGCCAGGACGGGCTGTCGTACGCGCCGGTCGACGACCGCACGCTCGCGGAGGTGCGCCGTGCGATCACCGGCTGGAACGGCAACGGCGACGACATCGACTTCGACTGGCGGTCGGTGGGCGAGTATCTGGACCGGCTGGATCGCGGGATCGCGGTGAACGCCGCGTATCTCATCCCCCAGGGCACGGTCCGGATGCTCGCCGTCGGCTGGGAGGACCGGGAGGCCACGCCCGAAGAGCTGGACCGTATGCGGCAGTTGGTCGCGGAGGGCATGCGGCAGGGCGCGGTCGGCATGTCGTCGGGGCTCACCTACACCCCCGGCATGTACGCCAAGGACGCCGAACTGACCGAGCTGTGCCGGGTGGTGGCGGAGTACGGCGGCTACTACTGCCCGCACCACCGCTCCTACGGCGCGGGCGCCCTTCAGGCGTACGAGGAGATGGTCGCCCTCACCCGGGATGCGGGCTGCTCCCTCCATCTCGCCCACGCCACCATGAACTTCGGCGTGAACAAGGGCCGGGCGCCCGAGCTGCTGACGCTGCTGGACGACGCGCTGGCCGCCGGAGCCGACATCAGCCTCGACACGTACCCCTACACACCCGGCTGCACCACCCTGGTCGCCATGCTGCCGAGCTGGGCGAGCGAGGGCGGCCCGGAGGCGATCCTCAAGCGGCTCGCGGACGACGAGACGGCCGAGCGGATCCGCCATCACATGGAGGTCGTGGGCGCGGACGGGTGCCATGGCGTGCCGATCGAGTGGGACACGATCGAGATCTCGGGCGTGAGCGGGCCCGGCCTCGACGACTATGTGGGCCGTACGGTCCAGGAGTCGGCGGACCTGCGCGGCGAGGCACCTTGGGTGACCGCCCGGCGTCTGCTGCTGGAGGACCGGCTCGGTTCGACGATCCTTCAGCACGTGGGTCACGAGGAGAACGTCCGCGCGATCATGCGGCACCCCGTCCACACGGGCGGCTCGGACGGCATCCTCCAGGGGACGAAGCCGCATCCGCGCGCGTACGGGACGTTCCCGCAGTATCTCGGCCGGTACGTACGGGAGTTGGGCGTGCTGTCCCTGGAGGAGTGTGTCGCCCACCTGACCTCGCGCCCGGCCGCGCGGCTGCGACTGCCGGACCGGGGCCTGGTCCGCGAGGGCTACCGGGCGGACCTGGTGCTGTTCGACCCGGCGACGGTGGCGGCGGGCTCGACCTTCGACCGGCCGCGGGCCCTCCCGACGGGGATTCCGTACGTCCTGATCGACGGCCGGTTCGTGATCGAGGACGGGCGGCGGACGGACGTACTCGCGGGGCGGGCGGTCCGTGGAACTCCGCCCGCCCTCGCTTGAGTTGGGCCCCTTGCTCTACGGCTTGGGCAGGGTGCAGCCGCTCGCGCTCAGGTCGAGCTTGTTGTCGACGCCGAAGCAGGGCGCCATCTGGTAGGTCTGCTGGCCGTAGCCGATGCCCGTGTGGACGGTGACCGTGCCGTTCTCGGCGACCTCGCAGGGGTTGTTCACGGTGCAGCGCGCGCCGTCCTCGTTGAGGGTGTTGTTGACGGCGACGACCTGACCGGTCGCGTTGTCGACCACCGGCGAGCCCGAGGTGCCCCCGATGGTGTCGCAGGAGTCGGTGTAACGGACCGAGTCCTTCCAGGTCCAGTCGCCCTCCTTGAGCTGGTGGGCGAAGCCGTCGATGTCGCAGGCGTACGTCTGCTTCCAGTAGCCGGAGACGACGGTGATGGCGGTGCCGGCGGTGGGGCGCGCTTCGCTGATCGTCAGCGGGTCTATGCCGTACGAGCTCTTGATCGCACCGTAGGTGGTGGTCAGCTGGTACATCGAGACGTCCGTGTCGGTCATCGTCGCGTACGCGATCTTGCTGGCCCGCAGCGTCGCGACGCGGGAACCGGCGGAGTTCAGCAGGCCGAAGGTGCGGCTGGAGGCCTGGTCGACGATGACCTCGCCGGGCTCGGGGAAGCCGGACTCCAGGCAGTGGCCGTTGGACATCACCAGCGCCGGGTCGTTGTCCTCCGAGTCCGGGAACCGGACGACCGAGCCGGAGCAGTTGCTCAGCGCGACGGTGCCGGCGAAGGTGACCGCCTGCGCCTTCGGCGCCGTGAGCCGGGAGACGCTCGACGTGGCGGACGTGACCACGTCGTGGACCGCGCCCGAGAGCGTGTCCGGTTCCCCGCCCGTGACCGAGCCCGTGGGGGTGGGCTCGACCGCGACCGCGGGAGTCGCGCCCAGCCCGGCGAGGGCCAGGGCGCAGAGCCCGACGACCAGAGGTTTTCTCATGTGGGGGTCCCCTCATACGGAGAAGGTGACCGAAGAATCTCCGGCCACCCGCATTGTTGTCATGCACATCCTCACTCACGAGGGGGGTGCGGACAAGGACTTGCTTACTGGCCAGTTCAGTCCGTAGGGGTTTCCCTATCACGGCGGGGCGGGGGTGTTGGGCCGGCGGCGCAGGACGTTCACGGGAGGGCGGTCAGGTCACCACATCCGGCACACCCAGGGCTCACGCGCCCAACTCCCGCAACGGGACGCGCCGGAACTCGATCATTTCGTACGCCGTCTCGACGCCCGTTTCGTACAGGATCCCCACGGTCTCGGCATCGGCCTGCACAAGGTCCGAGTACGCGGCCTTCCGCGAGGACAGGGTCAGCATCTTGCCGAAGGACCGTCCCCCGTCCGCACTGCTCCACAGCGCCATCGCCGCACGGTCGGTCGGCACAGAGGGCCCCGAGAACAGCAAGTTCCCACCCTCCCCCGCCAGTTGCAGCACACTGCCCTCGACCAAGGGCACGTCGTTCAGCGAACTCTGCTCCGCATACCCTCGGTCAAGGCCCGCGCCCCCATCACTGGAATAGGCGTCCAGGCGGTTCCCCGGGCTCGTCCCCTTCTGGTTCCTGGCATTGAAGTACAGCCGCCCGTCCGGCAGCTGAGCCGCCGTCGACTCGTTGGCGTTGTGCACGCCCTCATACGCGTCCTCGACGAAACCGAGGCGCCAGGACCGCCCTCCGTCGTCGCTGTAGATCGCGTGCGCCCCGTAGTACTTGGGCTCCTGGCCGGTGTCCGGCGACCCCGAGGGCGGCGCGGAGGAGTGGTTGGCGGGCACGACCAGTCGCCCCGCGTGGTCCCCCCGTGTCAGCGCGACGGCATGGCCCGGCCCCGTGGCGTACCAGCGCCAGCCGGGCCGCTTCACTGCCGACGTGATCTCCCGCGCTGCGGAGAAGGACTGCCCGTCGTCCTTGCTCGTCTGCACGAAGACCCGGCGCCCCTGCTCGTCCGTGGCCTCACCGCGCAGGATCTGCGCTTCGGTGACGTCACCACTGTGGTAAGAGGTGACGAGCACGACGTTCCCGGTCCGGGGATCGACGACGGGCGCCGGATTGCCCCGGGTGTCCCCCTCGCCCGCCGCTACGACCTGCAGTTGCCCCCACGTGCACCCACCGTCGCTCGACCGCCTGAGCACGATGTCGATGTCGCCGTGGTCCTCCTTGCCACCTGACCGCCCTTCAGCGAAGGCGAGCAAGGTCCCGGCGGAGGTCCGGACGACGGCGGGTATGCGGTAACTGGCGTAGCCTCCCGCGCCCGAGGCGTACGGCACCGAGGACGCACATCTTCGCTCCGGCTCGGCATCTGCACTGTCGGCTCGATCCGCCTTGGGCCGGGCGACGACGACCAGCGCGGCGATGACGATCGCGGCAGCGCCGAGCACGGATAAACGGCGGCTCAGGACAGGACGGCTCACTGTTCTCCTCAGGTCGGGTTTTCGGAGAACCAGGCCACAGCGCCCTCCGTGTCTTGGTGCACCGTCCCCTCAATCCGGCTTCTTGGTGTTCCCCTGTCCCTTTCCGGGGTGGTCCCGGGAGTAACTGGGGGCGGCAGCCGAGGTGCTCGTGGCAGTGGAACTCGGTGGGGTCGTACTCGTGGTGGCGGTCGAGGGCTCCCGCGCGCTGCCGGAGACGTCTGCGGTCGCGGTGGCGCTCGGCGAAGCGCTCGTACGCGGGGAGGCCGCACCGGAGGACCCCGGCCGGTCGGCGAGCGTCCCCGGGGACGACTCCGTGCCCGTGGACGGCTCGGAGTCACCGGCCGTGGCGCCGCTCCGCTCCGGCCCGCCCCGCGTCCCGCCCGACGGCGACCCGGAGAAGGAGAACGCGGCGATCACGACGGCCACCGAGACGGCACCCGCCGCACCGGCGGCGACCATCACGCGGCGCGAGCGGAAGCCGAGCGGCCGGTGCCGGCCGCGGTGACCCGACCGCTCCGCGGGTACGTCGGCCGCCACCGGAGGCAACTGGGCCGTGTCGTCGAAGGCGGTGTCATGCCAGCCGTGCGCGGCCGCCGGGTCGGCGTAGGCGTCGTAGACCGGGGACGGCGGAGCCTGCGGGAGGTACACGTTCGGCGGTCTTCGAGGGTCGCCGCCCTCCGGGTGCGCGCTTCCCTGTTCCGATGGCCTGGACATGACCGTGGATTCTAGGGACCCATGGGGCCCTTGAGACAGCTACCGGCGATAACAGCTCAAACCCGCCCGTCTCACGTGGCGGAAAACACGGCCGCGACCGCGTTACCGGGCCGTAAGCTCCCTGACATGCAGGTGATCCAGTCGACCAAGCTCGCCAACGTCTGTTACGAGATCCGGGGCCCGGTGCTCGAGGAGGCGATGCGGCTTGAGGCGGCCGGGCATCGGATCCTCAAGCTGAACACGGGCAACCCGGCGGCGTTCGGCTTCGAGTGCCCGCCCGAGATCCTGGAGGACATCCTCCGCAATGTGTCGTCGGCCCATGGCTACGGCGACGCGAAAGGCCTGCTCGCCGCGCGCCGGGCCGTCGTGATGCACAACCAGACCCTCGGCATCGAGACCGACGTCGAGCACGTCTTCATCGGCAACGGCGTCTCCGAGCTGATCGTGATGGCGATGCAGGGGCTGCTGGACGACGGGGACGAGGTGCTGGTCCCGGCTCCTGACTACCCGCTGTGGACGGCAGCCGTCTCACTCTCCGGCGGTACGGCCGTCCACTACCGCTGCGACGAGCAGTCCGACTGGATGCCCGACCTCGCGGACATCGAACGGAAGGTCACCGACCGCACCAAGGCGATCGTGATCATCAACCCGAACAACCCGACCGGCGCGGTCTACGACGAGGCCGTGCTCAAGGGCCTGACCGACATCGCCCGCCGGCACAATCTGCTGGTCTGCTCCGACGAGATCTACGACAAGATCCTCTACGACGGCGCCACGCACACGCCGACCGCGGCCGTGGCCCCGGACCTGCTGACGCTCACCTTCAACGGCATGTCGAAGGCGTACCGGGTGGCCGGCTACCGGGTCGGCTGGATGTCGATCTCGGGTCCGCGCGCGCACGCCGACTCCTACATCGAGGGTCTGACGATCCTGGCGAACATGCGGCTGTGCGCGAACATGCCGGGGCAGCACGGGGTGGTCGCCGCGCTGAGCGGACGGCAGACCATCAACGACCTGGTGCTGCCGGGCGGGCGGCTGCGCGAGCAGCGGGACGTGGCGTATGAGCTGCTGACGCAGATCCCGGGTGTGACGTGCGTGAAGCCGAAGGGGGCGCTGTATCTGTTCCCGCGGCTCGACCCCAAGGTCTTCAAGATCAGGGACGACCGGCGGATGGTCCTGGACCTGCTCCGGCGCGAGAAGATCATGGTCGTCCAGGGCACCGGCTTCAACTGGCCCGAGCAGGACCACTTCCGGGTGGTGACGCTGCCGACGGTCGGGGATCTGCGGGATGCGGTGGGGCGGATCGGAAACTTCCTGGACGGCTACAGCCAGACCTGACGCTCACGCTGTGTGGATGCGTGATCCGGTTCTGTGAATCGCTCAACTTTAGACGAAATCTAAGCTAGGATGACTTCTGTCAGAGCACAGGAGGCCATCCCCATGTACGAACCGATCCGCACCCAGTCGGTCCACAGCTCGATGGCCGGCACGTCCTCGGACTACCCCCACCGGTCCCGTGAGGAGGAGCTGGACATCCAGCTCGCGGGCCATCTCGCCGCGCTCCTCGCGATCACCGACGAACTGCGCGCGCAGGCGCCGTCCGGCGATCTGGACACGGCTGCGGAGCGGCTCGTGGAGCAGGTGAGCCGACTGCGAGGTGGGGCGACAGTGCGGGCACTGCCTGCTGCCGGCCGACCGCAGGCCACGTCCCTGCACCGGCGCGCGCACCGCCTCGCGGGACGCGCGCTCGTCGTCGCCGCGGCCCGCGCCGATACGGCGGCGGCGATTCTGGCCGCCGAGCGCATGGACGCGCATGCCGCCGCGCTGGCCGAGCCCCAGAAACTGACCGGCGTCGGCTGATCCCCCCGAACGGCCCCGGTCCGCGTGCACCCGCAGCGACGCGCGGACCGGGCGCCACGTTTTCCGTACTCTGAAGGCATGGAGTACGCGAAGATGCGCGCGATCGCCGAGGAACTCGGGGCCTACGCCGAGCAGCTCGAAGGAGCTTGGTCCGTCGAGATCGGCCCGTCCGGCCCGATACTGGCGATGATGTGCCCGTCGAAACGCCACGAGGGCACCATTCGCCGCATCTGCAAGCAGCTGGACGCACAGCTTCTCAGCACGCACCCTGGTTACGGCTGCGTGCCCGGCCCCGAGATCGAGCACCCCGCGCTCGCTCGCATGCGCCGCCCCGACGCCGTCGTCATCCCCGAGGACGTCCTCGACGAGGAGGGCCTCGCGGTCGACGCCACTCACGTACTGGCGGTCATCGAGATCGTCTCGCCGTCCAACCCGGACAACGACTACGGCGAGAAGCTCACCGAGTACCCCGCCATGGGCATCGCCCACTACATGATCGTCGATCCGCGCACCGGCACCATCGAGGTGCATTCGGACCCGTGCAAGAACCGCTACGGCAGCAAGGAGCCGTACATCTACGGAGACTCGGTGCCGTTCGGTCCCTGGACGGTGGAGACTTCGGCCTTCCGCCGCTACGGCAAGGCCGGGAACGGTACGGGCTGACGGCAAGCCCCTCCCGTTCCGTACCGGGACCGGCACTACACCCCCCGTTCACCCTCACAGCCGGGGAACGTTGGATTCCGCGAGCACGCTCCGGGCGTGAGACGTATCGCAGGAATCTTCCTCGCGGTTCTGCTGATCGGCGGAGTGGTGGCAGCCGTCCTGGCAGGCCGACAAGGCGAGGACAAGGGCACGGCAACGAAGACCGTGCGCGCGGTGATCGGGTCGGAGAAGGCAGAGTTCTTCGCCGATCCCGAGGTGGTGGACGCCCTTGCCGCCAAGGGCTACACCGTGCAGGCCGAGACCTCCGGGTCCTGGGCCATGGAAGGGCTTGACCTCAAGGGGTACGACCTCGCGCTGCCGTCGAGCCAGGCACCGGCCGTCGAACTGGCCGCGAAGTACAAGGTGTCGGGAACCCTTCCGCGCCCCTTCTACTCCCCCCTCGTCGTCGTGGCGCACAAGAACGCCGCCGAGGTGCTCAAGGCGAACGGGCTCGCCACGCTGGACGAGTCGCACCGGGGCACGCTGAAGATGAGCGCGTATCTGGACGCCGCCCGTGACGACCGCACCTGGCAGCAGCTCAAGGGCGCCGCCAAGTACGGAGAGCTGACGGGCACCCTGTATCTGTCCAGCACCGACCCCGAGACCTCCAACTCCGGCGCCCTCTACCTCGCCGCCGCCTCCTACGTCGAGAACGGCGGAAAGGTCGTCGCCTCCGGCACCGAGATCGACCGCACCGCCCCGCTGCTGCACAAGCTGGTCAGCGTGCAGGGCGCCCAGCAGTCCAGCAGTGACGCCGTCTTCCGGGACTTCGTCAGCGGCGCCGGCAACCCGCTAGTCGTGGTCTACGAGTCCCAGGTCGCCTCCCTGCTGACGGAGGGGCAGCAGCCGGACGACCTGGTCGTCCTCTACCCGGACACCACGGTCAACAGCGACCACACGGTCGTACCGCTCACCGACAACGGCAAGGCCCTCGCCGAACTCCTCTCCACGGACCCGCAGTTGCGCAAGCTGGAGGTCCGGCACGGGTTCCGCCCGCAGGGCGAGGCCACCGAGTTCGCCGCGGACACCACCTACCTCAAGCACGAACTGACCGGCGTCCGCCAGGCGCCCGTGCCCACCTCCAAGGTGCTGCACGAGCTGGCGCGACGGGCGCGCGGATAAGGGGGGAAGCAGTACATGACCAGCAACGACGACACGTTCGTCCTCACTCCGCCCGAGCCCGTCGCCGCCGTGCCGCGGGAGAAGGCCGGCGGGCTCGTGCCCGTCGACGACAGCGTCCGCAACGACATGGCGAACAAGGCTTCCGCCTACATCGAGGGACTCGCCTCCCTCGACGCGCGCTCGCCCGAGTTCGCCGGCAAGGTCGGGGAGATCACCAACCTCGGCGCGGGCGAGATGCGCAGCGCCGCCGCCCAGTCCAACCGGATGCTGGAGCGCACGGTGCGCAGCCTCCCCGACAAGGGCGGCGACGCCCAGTCGAAGGTGGCGGGCTCGCTCGTCGAGCTGCGGCGGGTGGTGGAGGACCTGGACCCGCGTGACCTGCCCGCGAGCAAGGGCCGCAAGTTCCTGTCCAAGCTGCCCGGCGGCAACAAGCTTCGCGACCACGTCGCCAAGTACGCCTCCTCGCAGAACACGCTCAACAAGATCGTGGGCTCGCTGCGCGGCGGCCAGGACGAACTGCGCCGCGACAACGCCGCGTTGCAGACCGAGCGCGTCCGCCTGTGGGAGACGATGGGCAAGCTCCAGGAGTACGTCGTCCTCACCGAGGCCCTGGACGCGGCCGTCGAGCAGCACATCGGCGGGGTGGAAGCGACCGATCCGCAGCAGGCCGACAGTCTCCGTGCCGATGTGCTCTTCCCCGTCCGGCAGAAGCACCAGGACCTGCTCACCCAGCTCGCGGTGTGCGCGCAGGGCTACCTCGCCATGGACGTCGTACGACGCAACAACGAGGAGCTGATCAAGGGCGTCGACCGGGCCGCCACGACCACCGTCTCGGCGCTGCGCATCTCGGTGATGCTCGCCTCCGCGCTCGACAACCAGAAGAAGGTCGTCGACCAGGTCAACGCCTTGCGCGGCACCACCGAGGACCTCATCCGGGGCAACGCGGAGATGCTGGCCACGCAGAGCGGCGAGATCCAGCGCATCGCCGCCGACCCGGCCGTCGGCGCGGAGACCCTGCGCACCGCCTTCCAGCAGATCTACCGCACCCTCGACGCCATCGACAGCTACAAGGTGCAGGCCACCGAGGCGATGGCGTCGACCGTGGAGTCCCTCACCTCCGAACTGCAGCACGCCAGCGCCTACTTGGAGCGCAGCCGCTCACAGGGCGCGCTCGAAGGAGGGCTCTCATGAGACGCCGTACGGGTATAGCCGTCCTCGCCGCGGCTGCCGCCCTGCTGACCGCCTGCACCACGCAGGGAGACCAGACAGACTTCCCGACGCCCGGCGTTCCCGGACCCGCCGAGCCGGGCACCCTCCGCGTCCTCGCCTCCAGTGAGCTGAGCGACATGACTCCGGTCCTCGAACAGGTCGAGAAGGACACCGGCATCAAGGTCCGGCCGACATACATGGGCACCCTGGACGCCGTGGATCTGCTGGCGAAGGGGAAGGCGGACGGCCAGTTCGACGCGCTGTGGCTGTCCTCCAACGACTATCTGCGGCTACGGCCCGACGCGGCGAAGAAGGTCGTGTCGGAGACGCCCGTCATGTCCAGCCCGGTCGCCATCGGCGTCAAGCCGGCGACCGTCGAGGAACTCGGCTGGAAGCCCGCGGACGTCACCTGGTCCCAGGTCGAGCAGGCCGTGCAGGACGGGAAACTGACGTACGGCATGACCGACCCGGCCCGCTCCAACTCCGGCTTCTCGACGCTCGTCTCCGTCGCCTCCGCGCTCTCCGGCGCCCAGTCCGCCCTCACCGACGCGGATGTCAGCAAGGCGACCCCGCGGCTGAAGGAGTTCTTCAAGGGGCAGAAGCTGACGTCGGGTTCGTCGGGCTGGCTGGCGGCGGCCTACGACCGGCGCGGGGACGTCGACGCGCTCCTCAACTACGAGTCCGTCCTCAAGGGCATCCCGGGCCTGACCGTGATCCGCCCGCGCGACGGCGTCGTCACCGCCGACTACCCCCTCTCCTCCCTCGCGGCCACGAACGCCGAGACCCGCGACGACGTCCGCCGCCTCACCGAGGCCCTGCGCACGCCGGAGACCCAGCGCGCGATCACCGAGCGCACCCACCGCCGGCCCGTCGTCGCCGACGTACAACCCGCCGCCGGACTCGACACCGACCGACGCCGCGAACTGCCCTTCCCCGGCAGCCAGTCCGTCGCCGACGGCCTCCTCGACTCGTACGAGAACGAGCTGCGCCGCCCGTCCCGGACCGTCTACGTCCTCGACACCTCCGGCTCCATGGAGGGCGACCGGCTCGCCGACCTGAAGCAGGCCCTCACGTCTCTCACCGGCGACTTCCGGGACCGCGAGGAAGTCACCCTCATGCCCTTCGGCTCCGACGTGAAGAGCGTGCGCACCCACGTCGTCGACCCGGCCGACCCGCAGATCGGACTCGACGCGATCCGCCAGGACACCGGGGCACTCACCGCCGAGGGCGACACCGCGATCTTCACCTCACTGGAGAAGGCGTACGACCATCTCGGCACCGACCGCGACACGTTCACGTCGATCGTGCTGATGACGGACGGCGAGAACACGACCGGCGCGAAGGCCTCCGAGTTCGACGCCTTCTACGCCGGGCTCGACCGGGACAGCAAGGAGATCCCCGTCTTCCCCATCCTCTTCGGCGACTCCGACCGCTCAGAACTGGAACACATCGCCGAACTGACCGGCGGCCGCCTCTTCGACGCCCAGAAGGGCTCACTGGACGGCGCCTTCGAGGAGATCCGTGGCTACCAGTAGATTCTTCGGATACCTGGAGTCCCGCAAGAACATCGCGGGCAGCGCGTGCGGGCTGGCGGGCGTCGTCCTCACCTTCACCGGGGTCGCGGGCCCGTACTGGCCGGTGGTCGTCGCCGGCCTGTACGGCGCGGGCGCGCTGATCGCCCCACCGGAGCGACCGCCCCTGCCGGACTTCCCGGACCCGTCCGCCCAACTGGACGAACTGCGGCAGGACTTCGACAAACTCCGCGGCTACCTGACGGACATCGACCTGTCGGTCACAGCCGCGGCCCGCCTCCGCGAACTGACCGAGCTGCTCACCGCCCTGCTGGACCACGGCTGGAGCAAGGAGCTGCTCGCCCACGACCCGGAGGCCGTCCACGCCCTCTCCCGCATAGTCCGCCGCGACCTCCCCGAGGCCGTGGACACCTTCGCCCGAACCCGCTGGTGGACCCGGATGTCCCCCGGCACCGACTCCCCCGAACTCCACCTCGAACGCCAACTGGGCTTCCTGAAGAAGGAAGCCCAGAACTTGGCGGCAACCCTCAGGGAGGCGGAGGCCCGCAGACAGGAAACCCACACCCGCTACTTGGAAGACCGCCAGCAGTAGCGCCCTTTAGGGGCGCGGGGAACTGCGCGACCAGCCCCCACGCACCCGCACCCGCACCCGCACCCGCACCCGCACCCGCCAACGGCGAACGGGACCCTCAGCCCAGCCGCTCCACCAACCCCCGGTACTCGTCCCACAGCTCCTTCGGCGTGTGCTCACCGAAGGTATTCAGGTGCTCGGGAACCAGCGCCGCCTCCTCGCGCCAGACCTCCTTGTCCACGGTGAGCAGGAAGTCCAGCTCCTCCTCGCCCAGTTCAAGCCCGTCCGTGTCCAGCGCACCCTTCGCCGGAAGAATGCCGATCGGCGTCTCCACACCCTCGGCCTTGCCCTCCAGCCGCTCCACGATCCACTTCAGGACACGGCTGTTCTCACCGAAGCCGGGCCAGACGAACTTGCCCTGGTCGTTCTTGCGGAACCAGTTGACGTAGTAGATCTTCGGCAGCTTGGCCGGGTCCTTGTCCTTGGCGACCTCGACCCAGTGCCCCATGTAGTCGCCCATGTTGTACCCGCAGAACGGCAGCATGGCGAAGGGATCCCGCCGCAGCTCACCGACCTTGCCCTCGGCGGCGGCGGTCTTCTCGCTGGCGACGTTCGCACCGAGGAAGACACCGTGGTTCCAGTCGAAGGACTCCGTCACCAGCGGTACGGCCGTGGCGCGCCGCCCGCCGAAGAGGATCGCGGAGATCGGCACGCCCTTGGGGTCCTCCCACTCGGGCGCGATGATCGGGCACTGCGAGGCGGGGACGGTGAAGCGGGCGTTGGGGTGGGCGGCGGGCTCCGCGGACTCCGGCGTCCAGTCCCGGCCCTTCCAGTCGGTGAGGTGGGCCGGGGTCTCCTCCGTCATGCCCTCCCACCAGATGTCGTTGTCGTCGGTGAGGGCGACGTTGGTGAAGACGGAGTTGCCCCACAGCGTCTTCATCGCGTTGGCGTTGGTGTGCTCACCGGTGCCGGGCGCGACGCCGAAGAAGCCGGCCTCGGGGTTGATGGCGTACAGCCGGCCGTCCTCGCCGAACCGCATCCAGGCGATGTCGTCGCCGATCGTCTCGACCGTCCAGCCGGAGATCGTCGGCTCCAGCATGGCGAGGTTGGTCTTGCCACAGGCGCTCGGGAAGGCCGCCGCGACGTACTTGGACGCACCCTGCGGCGGCGTGAGCTTGAGGATCAGCATGTGCTCGGCGAGCCAGCCCTCGTCGCGGGCCATGACGGAGGCGATGCGCAGGGCGTAGCACTTCTTGCCGAGCAGGGCGTTGCCGCCGTAGCCGGAGCCGTAGGACCAGATCTCGCGGGACTCCGGGAAGTGGGAGATGTACTTGGTCTGGTTGCACGGCCAGGCCACGTCCGCCTCCCCCTCGGCCAGCGGGGCGCCCAGCGAGTGGACGGCCTTCACGAAGAAGCCCTCGGAGCCCAGCTCGTCGAGGACCGGCTGCCCCATCCGGGTCATCGTGCGCATGGAGACGGCGACGTACGCCGAATCGGTGATCTCGACGCCGATCGCGGACAGCGGCGAGCCCAGCGGGCCCATGCAGAAGGGCACGACGTACATGGTCCGGCCGCGCATGGAGCCGCGGAACAGGCCCTTCTCGCCGGCGAAGACGTCCCGCATCTCGGCGGGGGCCTTCCAGTGGTTGGTCGGGCCCGCGTCCTCTTCCTTCTCGGAGCAGATGAAGGTGCGGTCCTCGACCCGGGCGACATCGGTCGGGTCGGAGGCCGCGTAGTACGAGTTGGGGCGCTTGATCGGGTCGAGCCTCTTGAAGGTGCCCTTGGCCACGAGCTCCTCGCACAGTCGCTCGTACTCGGCTTCGGATCCGTCACACCAGACCACGCTGTCCGGCTGCGTCAGTTCAGCGATCTCGTTCACCCACGAGACCAGTTCCTTGTGGTGGGTGGGAACGACGGGGGGAGCCGCGATGTCGCGCGCCACGATTGCTCCTAGATGAGGGATTTGTGGTTGGAGGCCCCGTGGGGGCTGCGACCCGGATGCATCCCAGCGGACTGGCTGGCGCTCATCCGGTGCCGACCGCACTCATTTGATCATCCGACGGGAGTGCCCATCTGTCCAGAGGGCGTCACAGGTGAGCGGAGTGAGCATCGCCACGCTTGAACCGGTCGCTTTACGTGCACGTTGGGTTCAGCAGACCGTCTCTTTGCGTGACCATGCACACGGGGGGCGCCAACTCCCCTGAGACGATGGCCACTCCGTGCGGGCCATTCAGGCAGACGCCTACGTAACTTACGGTTACGTAGGTACGATGCCCTGCATGACTGCGTCCGCCTCCGACGCGCCCCTGGACACGCCGGCCGACGGCCACCGTCCTCACGCGCTCACACTGCCGCATCCAATTAAGCCCAAGCTTCGGGGCTGGCTGCATCTCGGCATGTTTCCGGCCGTGCTCATCTCGGGTCTGGTGCTGACCGCCCTCGCCGACTCACCGAGAGGCCGCATCGCCTGCGGCATCTACGTCCTGACGGCCTGCCTGCTGTTCGGAGTCAGCGCGCTGTACCACCGGGGCAACTGGAGCCCCCGAATGGACGGCATCCTGCGGCGGCTGGATCACGCCAACATCTTCCTGATCATCGCCGGCACCTACACCCCGCTGACGATGCTCCTGCTGCCCGGCGGCAAGGGGCAGGTGCTGCTGTGGGGCATCTGGGGGGCCGCGCTCGCGGGCATCCTGTTCCGGGTGTTCTGGGTCGGCGCCCCGCGCTGGCTCTACACGCCCTGCTATATCGCGATGGGCTGGGCGGCGGTCTTCTTCCTCCCGGACTTCATGCGCGCCGGCGGTATCGCCGTGCTGGTCCTGGTGATCGTGGGCGGCCTCCTCTACAGCGCGGGTGGCGTGATCTACGGCATCAAGCGCCCCAACCCGTCACCGCGGTGGTTCGGCTTCCACGAGGTCTTCCACTCCTTCACGCTGGCGGCGTTCGTGGTGCACTACGTGGGGATCTCACTGGTGGCGTACCAGCACGCATAGCCCTTCGGGGAGTTCATCGCAGTGGCCGCGGCTTCAAGCCGCGGCCATTTTTCATGCCCGCACACCGGGCGCATGGACAGCCACACATTGACAGCTGCCATCTTTTGAGAGTTACTCTCATTTCATGGCTACTGTCACCCCGGCTCCAGACCCTCGCCGCTGGTGGGCCCTCGCCGCCCTGGTCGCGAGCATGCTCACGCTCGGCTTCGACATGACGATCCTCAACGTGGCGCTGCCGACCATGGCGGCCGACCTCGGCGCCAGCACCGGCGAGCAGCAGTGGATGGCGGACGCGTACGTCGTCGTCTTCGCGGCGCTGATGCTCCCCGCCGGACTGCTCGGCGACCGGTTCGGACGGCGGCTGATGCTGATCACCGGGCTCGGCATCTTCCTCGCCGGGTCGGTCATCGGCGCCCTGGCCGGCGATGTGACCTGGGTGATCGTGGCCCGCGCGGTCATGGGCGTCGGCGCGGCACTGGTCACGCCGCTCGCGCTGTCCGTCCTGCCCGCGCTGTTCGCACCGGAGGAGCGCACCAAGGCCGTCGGCATCATGTCCGCGGCGTCCGCGCTCGGACTGCCGCTCGGGCCGATCATCGGCGGCTGGCTGCTCGACCACTTCTGGTGGGGCTCGGTCTTCCTCGTCAACGTGCCGATGGCTGCGATCGGCATCGCCGCCTGCGTCTTCCTGCTCCCGGAGACCCGGGACCCCGCCTCCCCCAAGGTCGACACGGTCTCCACCGCGCTCACCGCGGCCGGGCTCGGCGCCCTCATCTACGCGATCATCGAGGCTCCCGTGCGCGGCTGGGGCGACCCGCTGGTCCTCGGCATGTCCGGCGCGGCCCTGCTGCTCATCGCGGGTCTGGTGGTGCGCGAGCGGCGGGCGGAGCGCCCGATGCTCGACATGGCGCTGCTCGGCCACCGCGGCTTCCTCTTCAACACCCTGGCCGCCACGCTGGTGATGTTCATCCTCTCCGGCCTGCTGTTCGTGCTGCCGCCCTATCTCCAGGCCGTCCTTGGCCACGACGCCCTCGGCACCGGCGTGCGGCTGCTGCCGATGATGGGCGGTCTCCTCGTCGCCACCCGGGCCGCCCAGCCGGTGATCGCCCGGTTCGGGGCGCGGGCGGTGGTGAGCGCGGGCCTGGTGGTGCTGGCCTTCGCCGCGCTGCTGGGCAGTCGTACGACGGTGGACTCCGGCTACGGCTTCACCGCGCTGTGGCTCTCCATCACCGGCGTCGGCTTCGGCTTCTCCGTGATCCCGGCCATGTCCGGCGCCCTCGGCACCCTCCCCCGTGACCGTGCGGGCAGCGGCTCGGGGCTGCTGATGACGCTGCGCCAGGTCGGCGCCGCGCTCGGCATCGCCCTGCTCGGCAGCCTGCTCTCGGGCGTCTTCCGCGACCGGCTCGACGTCACCGGCCTGCCCGCCCCGGCCGCCGACACCGCCGGGGAGTCCGTGGTCGCGGCGCATGTCGTCGCCGAACGGACGGGCTCGGCCGACCTCATCGCGTCCGCGAACAGCGCGTACGTCCACGGCATGGGCCTGGTCCTGCTGGTGTGCGGGATCGCCGCGCTCGTATCGGCACTGCTCGCTGCCGCGTTCCTGCCCGGCGCCCCCGAGTCGGAGAAGGAGCCCGCCCCGCCCGTGGCCGCTCCCCAGGAGGATGCCCGACAATGACCACCATGACGGCCGCACGTACCTCCACCTCCGCCGACCGCCCCCGACCGGGGCTCCGCGAGCGGAAGAAGATCAAGACCCGGATGGCGATCCGCACGGCGACGTACGAGCTGATCCAGGAGCAGGGGTACGACGCCACCACGATCGAGCAGATCGCCGACCGCGCCGAGGTCTCGCCGTCGACCGTCTTCCGCTACTTCCCGACCAAGGAGGACATCGTCCTCACGGACGAGTACGACCCGCTGATCGAGGAGGAGCTACTGCGGCGGCCCGCGGACGAGCCCTGGCTGGACTCGCTGCGGTACGCGCTGAAGACGGGCATCGTCCTCGCCATGGCCGAGGAGCCCGAGGTGACCCGGCTGCGGTCGCATCTGCTGGTCCAGGTGCCGGCCGTGCGCTCCCGGATGATCGAGAGCATGTCCATCACCGCCGAGCTGCTGCGCCGGGTCATCGCGGAGCGCACCGGCCGCGCCGCCGACGATCTGGAGGTGCGCGTCTACGCGATGTCCCTGATCGGCGGGCTGACGCAGGTCTCGCAGTACTGGGCGGAGAACGACTTCGAGGACGAACTCGAAGACCTGGTCGACCGCGCGATGGACGTCTTCGCGCACGGCCTCCCCCCGAAAAACGCCTGAGGCCACCCGCCTCCCACGTGCCATCCTGGCCAGGTGAACGGTCCCGAGATCCACGTCGAATTCGACCCCGGACTGGTCCTGTTCGTCCCGCAGGCCCGACGCCGTGGTGCCACCCCGCTGGCCACCGACGGCGTCTCCACCCTCGGCCATGTCGTCGAGTCCCTCGGCGTCCCGCTGACCGAGGTCGGCGCACTCGTCGTGGACGGCCGCGCGGTGCCGGTGTCGTACGTTCCGAAGGCCGGCGACGCGGTGCGGGTCCTGCCCGTCGAGCGCCCCCAGCAGGTCCCCGGCGCTCCCCTGCGCTTCCTCCTCGACGTCCATCTCGGCACCCTCGCCCGCCGGCTCCGCCTGCTCGGCGTGGACACGGCGTACGAGTCGACGGACATCGGCGACGGGGCGCTGGCGGCGCGCTCGGCCGCCGAGAAGCGGGTCATGCTGAGCCGTGACCGGGGTCTGCTGCGGCGCCGGGAGCTGTGGGCCGGCGCGTATGTCTACAGCACCCGCCCCGATGACCAGCTCCCCGACATCCTCGACCGGTTCCGCCCCGAGCTGCGGCCCTGGACCCGGTGCACCGCGTGCAACGGCCTGCTGAAGAAGGCCACCAAGGCCGAGGTCGCGGACCAGTTGCAGCACGGGACGCATCGGTCGTACGACGTGTTCGCCCAGTGCGAGGAGTGCGGGCGCGCCTACTGGAAGGGCGCGCACCACGAACAGCTGGAGGCCATCGTGGAGCGGGCGCTTACGCTGCGCTCGGAGCGCCGTTGATGGACGGGTTGTGGGGAACTGCGGGCCGTTTGTGGCTGGTCGCAGTTCCCCGCGCCCCTGACGGGGCGTTCAGCGCCTCGTCAGATCCTTCTTGCCGCAGGCCCACCCGTCCTTGTTCCGGTCCAGCCGGAGTGGGTCGTCCTTGCCGTTGACCTTCAGGCGGCCGTAGTCGTTCGACTTGAGCCAGGCACAACGGGCCGCCGTCGTCTTCTTCACCTCGTCCGGGAACGCGGTCGGCACGCACACGTTGATCGAGCCGTAGTGCCGGTCGCAGCCGGAGACGGTGGGGCTGACCTTCTGTGAGGTCTTCTTCTTGCCGGGCTCCTGGACCGTGCCCTCCAGGGAGTCGGCGAAGGAGTGGACGTGGGCCGAGGCGTCGGTGGCGCTCAGGGCCTGCGGGCCCTGGAGGTGCACCCACTTGGCCACGGACGGCACGCCGCCCGCGTCGACCGCGAAGAGCATGTACCAGCCGGGCGGGGCGATGTTGGGGTTGCTCGTCACGTTCAGGTCGATGTTGTTGCCGTCCACCGACAGCGGCAGGTCCACGAACCGCTGGTTCGGGTCGGAGGAGTGGGTCACCGCGGCCGGGCGGATCAGCTCGGCCTTGGCGATGGGACGGTCGACGGTGATCCGCTGTGTGTCGCCGTAGTTCCACTCGGTGTCGATCACCGACGTGATCGACGGACGCGTGCCCTTGAGGAGATAGGGCGGGGTGTAGATCGACACGTTGTGGTTCCAGGTGCCGTTGCCCGGGTTGTCGCCGGTCGACATCACCCGGCCGTCGGGCAGCAGGAACGAGGACGAGTGGTAGCCGCGCGCCTGCGGGTCGGCGGCCACCGGGTCGAAGGTGTTCGACGCCGGGTCGTAGATCGACGACTCGAAGACCGGGTCGGCCCGGTTGTGCAGCGCGCCGCCGGTCTCCAGCACCTTGCCGTCGGGCAGGAGTACGGCGGAGACGTACATCTTGCCCTGGTTGCCGGTCTGCGCCACCTTGCCGTTGCCGAGGTCGACCGTGCCCTGCGGGATCGGCGGACCTGCCACGTAGGCCGGGTTG
This sequence comes from Streptomyces sp. 4N124, assembly GCF_052245395.1. NCBI lineage: Bacteria > Bacillati > Actinomycetota > Actinomycetes > Kitasatosporales > Streptomycetaceae > Streptomyces > Streptomyces sp. 4N124. The sequence goes on along the minus strand of NZ_JBQQBS010000002.1, from coordinate 239,329 downwards.
GCGGTCTTGAGGTCGATGACGTCGGTCAGCCGGTTGGCGTCCGGGTTGGAGTCGATGTTGCCGCCGCCGAGGGTGAGGACCTTCTGGTCCTGCGCCGGGGGCAGCAGCACGCTCGCCGACTGGTCGCGCTCGTCCTTCTTCTGCAGGCCCGGCGTCTGCGTGATCGTGTTGGCGTTGTAGTCGTAGATCGCCGATCCGGTGCCCGGGATGTTGTTGCCGAAGGTGTGGCTGCCCGAGTAGAAGAGGCGGCCGTCCTGCATCAGGATCATCGACGGGTACAGACCCCAGTACGACCAGGTCTGGTTGACCTTCCACGTCGGCAGCCACTGCTGCTCGGCGTCCGACCACAGTTCGGCGGTCACCGAGCCGGTCGAGTCCTCTTTCAGTCCGCCGAAGGAGATGACGTCACCGTTGCCGAGGGCGGTCGCCGACGGGTACCAGTGGCCGTCGTTCATGTCGTTGGTCTTGCTGTACGTCTCGCTGACCGGGTCGAAGATGTACGAGTCCTTGTAGCCCTGGTAGCCGATCGTGCCGTCCGCCGTCGGATAGCCCTTGTTGCCGCTCATCACCAGCACGCGCCCGTCCTGGAGCTGCACGTGCCCGGCGCAGAACATGTCCTTCGGCGTGGGGATGACCTTGTAGGTGCCGGTGGCCGGGTTGTAGACCGCCGACGTGAAGGTGCCCGCCTTGAACTGCTCCTCGCTGTTGCCGGAGCCCGCGATCAGCAGCACCTTGCCGTTGTTGAGGACGACGGAGTGCATGGAGCGCACCGGGTTCTTCGTGGGCAGCACGTCCCACCTGCCGTTGGCGCACTCCGCGGGCGTGCCCGTGCACACCGGCTGGGATACCGGGTCGGCGACCTGGTCCATCGTGTAGTCGTCGGTGGTGGCCGAGCCGGTGCCGTAGACGGAGACGCCCCAGGAGATGCGGTCGGTGCCGGCCGGGACCGCGGGGGTGCGGACCGACGCCTGGGTCCAGGCGCCCGCCAGCTCCAGCGTCTTGAGGTCGGTCCAGTACTGCCAGCCCGCCGTGGTGTCGTGCCGGAAGAGGGTGAGGGACGTGTCCGGGGTGGTCGACTTGTACCAGAGCCCCAGGTCGTACTGCTTGCCCACCGTCACGACCGGCGCGCACGCCGTCGACTCGGTGACCAGGGCCTTGCGGTCGCCGGAGACCCGGCGGGTCAGCTCGACCTTCATGGCCTTGGTGCCGGAGTGGGCGTCGGCCGTCGTGGTGAAGCTGAAGTCGTTGTCGCCCCAGCCCGACTTCGCCCAGCAGTACGGCATGCCGTCGGTGCCGGCGGTCTCGAAGCCGGGGTTCTTGATGAGGTTGGCGGCGGAGGCGGGTTGGGGTGTGCTGAGCAACAGGCCTGCGGTGAGGCCCATGACGGCCAACAGAGCCGGTCTCCGTCGGGATCTCATGCGGCTGTATCTCATGCGGTACTCCTTACTGTGCGGCTCCTGCGAGGCAGATAGACCAGCGCTTCGGTCCCGACGAAGCGCAGGACGAAGGTGATGACCAGGGCCAGCGCCGTGGCGGGCAGCACCGACAGTCCGAACTGCCCCACGAACAGGGCGATCAGCGGGATGCGGAGCACCAGGTCGGCGTTGGCGAGCAGCCCGAACCGTACGGTGCGGTCGGCCCAGTGGCGGTGCCCGCGCCGGTCGCGGAACAGCAGCTTCTCGATGAGCAGGAAGTTCCAGGCCACGCCGAACTGGTTGGCGACGATCTCCGCGGGCAGATAGTGCATCCCCGCTCCGGTCAACGCCCACAGCGCGACCAGGTTCGGCACGAAGCCCGTCAGTCCGATCAGCCCGAACACGACCATGCGGGCCAGCGGATCGGCCGTACGCAGCCCGGCGAGGTGCCGCAGAAAGCGCCGCCCCTCCGTTGCCGTGGACTTGGACTGACCGGCGAAGCGCTCCTGGAACACGAACGGCACCTCGGTGACCGTGCGCGGACGGCTCCGGACCGCCAGCTCCAGCAGGATCTTGTAGCCGAGCGGCTTCAGCGTGCCGTCGGTGATGTGGCTGCGGCGGATGGCGAAGAAGCCGCTCATCGGGTCGCTGATGCCGTGCAGCTTGCGCGGGAAGAGGGACTTGGTCAGCCAGGTCGCCGCCCGCGACACTGCCACGCGGTAGCTGCCCGCCAGTCCTGCTCTGCTGCCGCCCTTGATGTACCGGGAGGCGACGACGAGACCGGCGTTCGACCGCTCGCCGGTGGCCACCAAGTCCGGTACCAGGGACGGCGGATGCTGGCAGTCGCCGTCCATCACGACGATCCAGTCCGACGTGGCGGCCCTCATCCCCTCGACGACCGCGCCCCCGAGCCCGCCGACTGGCTCGTCGCGGTGCAGTACGGCCACCGGGAACGGGCAGTCCCGCGCGGCCTCCCTGATCACCTGGGGGGTGTCGTCGGTGGAGTCGTCCACGAAGAGGACTTCGCAGGGCAGCCGGGACGGCACCGACTCGGTGATCAGGTGCAGCAACTCCCGTATGTTCTGGGACTCGTTGAAGGTCGGTACGACGATGGTGACGGCGCCGGGCTCAGGGACCTCGGAGGCCTCCAGGTCCGGCACGGGCACCGGTGTGGTGTATTCCTGGCTCATCGGACGCCCCCCGCCGACTGGATCTGCCGGATCTCGATGCGGTCCTCGCCCTTGCCGAAGACGGCGACCGGAGTCGAGTGCTCGATGGCCGCCTTGACGTTGGGCAGGTCGACCGCGTCACGCCGCACCGTCGGCGAGGCGACCACGTAGTCGAGGTCCCGCCAGCCGCGCGGCATCGTCTTCGTCACCGCCGGGTCGAGGTCGGCCTTGTAGAACCAGATGACGCCGAGCCCGGGCTCGTACCCGGAGTGCACCAGGTCCAGCCAGAGCGCGTCGTCGACGAGTACCCGGGTGTCCTCCGGGTCCGCCACCTCACTGCTGAGCCACTGCGAGGCGGCCCGGTAGGGCGCGTTGGCGTCGGCGGTGACGGCGGTGCGGTCACCCTCGTACCAGCGCGGTACGACGTACGCGCCGGCGGCGAGCGCGAGGACGACGGCGAGTGTGTACCGGCCCCTGGTCAGATAGCGCTGTTCGTCCGGCAGTCGCCATCTGCGGAGGACGGCGTGGGCGACGGAGGCGGTGCCTCCGGCGAGGACCAGGGCGAGGAAGGGCAGCGCCTGGATGACGTACATCGCGGGCAGATAGCCGTTGGGGCGCAGGGCGAGCAGGGCGAGGATCGCCACGGTGAGCGCCGGTCCGGCGAGGGCGCGGGCGGTGACCGACCAGCGCCAGGTGGCCAGCAGGAGCAGGGCGCCCGCGAGGCCGCCGAGGGGCAGGACGCGGTCGTAGTAGAGCCAGGACTGCAGGACGCCGTACGATCCGGTGCCCCGGTCCAGGATGAAGCCCGAACCCGGCCTGGTCATCTGGTACTTGATGCCGTCCCAGAGAGAGACATGGCCGCTGCCCGGCAGCAGCTCGCCCTTGAGGAGCGCGAAGAGCGGATACGCGAAGCCGATCAGGGCGCAGGCCGTGATGGCTCCGGTGAGGGCGAACTTGCGGGTGTCGCGGTGGCTGTGCCGCCACATCGTCACGAACAGGGCGGGCAGGATGACGAGCATCGTCTCCTTGGTGAGCACGGCCGTGGCGGCGGCGATGCCCGCGCCGAAGTGGTGCCAGAGGTGACGGCTCGGGGAGGCGGCGAGGCAGAACGCCAGCAGCGTCCACATCACCGCGAGGTTGTCGAGGAAGATCTCCCGCTGGAGGACGACGGACAGCGGCGAGAGCCCGAAGAGGACCATGCCGAGCCCGGCGGCCCAGCGCGGCAGGGAGAGGCGGCGGCCGAGTACGTACACGAGGACCGCGCTGATGCCGCTGATCACCAGCATCATCACGCGCATCGAGCCGACCGTCATCGACTCGGGGCTGAGGGCGGCCGGTATCCAGGTGAGCAGGGCCATCTGGATCCAGCCGAGCGGCGGGTGGTCGTACCAGTACGTGTAGTGGGCGAGGCCCTCGCCCTGCTGGACCGCCCAGGCCTGGGCGAGATAGGTGCCCTCGTCGTCGCTGAGCGTCGGGTAGGCGGCGATGTTCCAGCCCTGGACGACGAGGATCGCCACCAGGAGCACACCGCACAGAAGGAGGTCGGGGCGGGAGGAACGCAGCCTCTTCGGCGGCGTCGTTCGACCGGTCGAACCGGCTACAGGCGCAGGCTGCCGCTGCGCGGGGACCGTAACGCTGGTCACCGCGGGAAGAGTGGAGGTCACGCAGGAACGTCCTCTCGGATCACTTCGGTGAGATGCGCGCCGACATGAGTCGTCAGCTCCCAGTCGTTCCGGCCGCGCTGCTCACGCCATACGGCGCGGACGGCGGCCCCGGCGAGGAGGACCTGGTAGAAGGGGCCGCCCACGACGAGCTTGACGTAGTGGACGAAGCGGACGCGTAGCCCGTACTGCTTGCCGAAGTCGTGCAGTCCGACGACCTCGAAGACGAAGGTGACGATCGCCGTCACGGCCGGCAGGAAGGTGATGAACGCGATGGCGACCGGGACATCGAGGAAGATCGCGATCGCCACGTTCAGCGGGATGATGACGCCGGTGAAGGCCTGCATGAACGGCGTCATCAGGGTGTAGCGGGCGAGCAACCGCTGCCCGAAGCCCGGGAGTTGCTTCCAGTCCTTCTTCCGGTACACCTGGAGGAAGCCCTGGTTCCAGCGGGTGCGCTGCTTCAGCAGCGACACGAGACTGCCGGGTGTCTCCTCCTTGGTCACCATGTCGGAGTCGTAGGCGACGACGACCTTCTTGCCGACGCTGGACAGCCGTACGCCCAGGTCGCAGTCCTCGGCGAGGCAGTCGGGATCCCAGCCGTCGGCCTCCCGCAGGACCTCCGTCCGTACGAAGACGGTGTTGCCGCCGAGCGGGATGAAACCTTTCTGCGCATGCAGATGCAGCCGGGAGCGGAACCAGAAGAAGTACTCCAGGCAGTTGCGCAGGCTGTACCAGCTGGAGTGGAAGTTGATGAGCTGGACGCCCCCCTGGACGACGTCCGCCCCGGTCGTCCGGAAGGCGTGGTCCACATGGGCGAGCAACTCCGGATGGACCTGGTCCTCCGCGTCGAAGACCCCGACGATGTCGCCGCGGCAGTGCGGCAGCGCCGTGTTCATGGCCTTCGGCTTGTTCTTCTTCTCATGGGTGTCGACGACCACGCGGACCCGCGGATCGCGCGCCTCCGCCGTCCGGGCCACCTCGGTGGTCTCCGGGTCGTCGTGCCCGACGATGACGATGATCTCGAAGTCGGTGTGCGTGGACTCCAGCAGCCGCTGGATGGTGTGGTCCAGCACGGCCTGTTCATGGCGTGCCGGCAGCAGCAGCGAGAACGAGCGGTGCTCGCCACCGTCCGGACTGCTGAATCGGGTGGAGGCGAGCACTTCGGGCGTACGCCACGCGTGCATTTGCCACCACAAGGTGAAGGCCGCCATCCAGAACAAGGCCAGTGAAACGGCAGCGATGAAGACAGACGTCAGCAACAGATCCCCCCAGATCCCCAAACCCCCTCGCGACGGTGACCCATCACCGTCGCGACACTGTGGGGAGATTAGGGGGAAAGTGTGAAGCGTGGGAGCAGTTCCGTTAAATACTTTGTTTCAGAACGGGGCGCTACTTGCCGGACACATCCCAACACATGCGCAATTTTGGCACGTCGAATTCCGGCCTCACCGCTGCGTTTCAGCCGTTCAGCGTGGTGCGCAGCCGCTCCGCGTCGGTCGTCGGGGCGTCACACGTGAAGTTACGGCAGACGTACGCCGCCGGTTCACCTTGAACGAGCGGCCGGCCGGCGAGCAGCGGAAGCTCATCGCTCTCCGGAGTCCCCACGGCGACGACCGCGCCCGGGGCGGTGCCCAGAAGTGCCGTACGATGCAGGGCTTTTGTCGCTTTGTCGTCGAGGGACGGCCCCACGATCGCGACCTCCTTCGGCCCGTCGAGCAGCGCCTCGGCGACGGCGAGCCCCCACCCGATGAACCGCGGCACCCGCGGCCCCAGCGCCTTGACGACCCCCGACGCCCGCTCGGCGGCCGTGCGATGGGGCTCGGCACCCGTCTGCGCGGCATAGCTCAGCAGGGCACCGGCGGCGGCGGTCCAGCCGGAGGGAGCGGCGTTGTCGGTCGGATCCTGCGGACGGCGGATCAGCTGCTCGGCGTCGGAGGCGGTGTCGTAGAGCGCGCCGGACTCCTCGTCGACGAACCGGGCGAGGACATGATCGAGCAGGAATCCGGCGAACTCCAGCCACACCCCCTCCCCCGTGACGGACGCGAGCGCGAGGAACCCCTCGGCCACGTCCGCATAGTCCTCCAGCACCCCCGCGTTCGCCCCGACCTGCCCGTCCTTGCTGGTACGGGCGATCTGCGCGTGGTCGTCCAGATGCAGCCGTACGAGGAGATCGGCGGCGCCGACCGCTGCCTCGACCAGATCGGGGCGGTCGAAGTAGGCGCCGGTCTCGGCGAGCGCGGCGATCGCGAGCCCGTTCCAGGCGGCGACCACCTTGTCGTCGCGGCCGGGGGCGGGGCGGGCGGCACGGGCGGCAAGGAGCCGCCGCTTGATGGACTCCACCTTCTCCGCGTCGAACACGCCCTCGCGCTGCGGGAGTTGAAGCACCGAAGCGCCCTCCTCGAAGGTGCCCTCCTCGGTCACACCGAAGTAGTCGGCGGCGAGTTCGGCGTCGTCACCGAGGACGTCACGCAGCTGCTCCGGCGTCCAGACGTAGTAGGCCCCCTCGACATGCTTGCCGCTCCCGTCGTCGCTGTCGGCGTCGAGCGCGGAGGCGAACCCGCCTTCATTGGTACGGAGTTCGCGCACCATGAAGTCGGCGGTTTCGAGGGCGACGCGCCGGGCCAGCGCGGAGCCGGTGGTGCGCCAGAGGTGGGCGTAGACGCGGCAGAGCAGGGCGTTGTCGTACAGCATCTTCTCGAAGTGGGGCACGACCCACTCGCGGTCGACGGAGTACCGGGCGAACCCGCCGCCGAGCTGGTCGTAGATGCCGCCTCGCGCCATCCGCTCGCACGTGTCGGCGGCCATCTGCAGCGCGCCCTCCGACCCGGTGCGGACCGCATGCCGCAGCAGGAACTCGATCACCATGGACGGCGGAAACTTCGGAGCGCCGCCGAACCCGCCGCGCTGTGCGTCGTACTCACGGGTGAGTCCGAGGAGAGCCCGCGCGAGCTCTTCCTCACCCGGCGCCTCAGGGCCGCCGTAGGAGATCTCCCGCCCGGCGAGATCCCGCACGATCTTCCCCGCGACCTCGGCCACTTCCTCCCGCCGGTCCGTCCACGCGCTGCGCACGCCCTCCAGCACCTGCCGGAACGACGGCATCCCGTGCCGCGGCGCCGGCGGGAAGTAGGTCCCGAAGTAGAAGGGCTCGGCATCCGGCGTGAGAAACACGGTCATGGGCCAGCCGCCCTGACCGGTGGCCGCCTGGACGGCCTCCATGTAGACCGCGTCCACGTCGGGGCGTTCCTCGCGGTCGACCTTGATGTTGACGAAGTGGGTGTTGAGGTAGTCGGCGGTTTCCTGGTCCTCGAAGGACTCGTGCGCCATGACATGGCACCAGTGACAGCTGCTGTAGCCGACGCTCAACAGGACCGGTTTGCCGCTCTTCCTGGCCTCGTCGAAGGCCCCGGCCGACCAGGGCCACCAGTCGACGGGGTTCTCGGCGTGCTGGAGGAGATAGGGGGACGTCTCTTGGGCCAGTCGGTTCGGCATGGGGTCCATCCTGCCGCAGTACCCGGGGAACGCCGGACAGCACACAACCTGAGCTTGATCCCCCGGGCCCCCTCCCCTTGGAGCCCGGTCCGCAGCACACTTGACCAAGAACCATTGCCGCCGGAGGGGGACATGACATGCGGGACAGCCACCGGGCGGATGCCGAGCGGCTGTTGGCCCGGGCCGTGGAGGAAGAGGTACGGCGTTCGGGCGGCCGTACCGACGGTCAGGTGCTGTTGTCGCGGGCGCGCGGGGAACTGGACGCCATGGCGCAGAAGGCCGCCGAGGAGTACGAGGCCTACACGCGTGCGCTGGACGAGGCCGAGGCCGGGCAGATCGGGTTCGGGAAGCGGTATGCGCGGGAGGGCGGCGGTACGCCACTGATGGTGGCCGGGGTCGCCGCGGTCGCCGCCGCGGTGGCCGACCTGGCGCTCGGCACGGACGCGGGGACGGCGGTGGGCGCGGGTGTGGCCGTCGGTGTCGTCGGCGCGGCGGCCACCGTCGTGAAGGTCGCCGGGTCGCATCTGCCTGCCGCGCATCGTCGCGCGGGTGAGGCCGGTCAGCCGGGCGGGCCCGAACAGCTGCGGCTGCAGTGGCTGACGGCGCTGGAGGTGCGCGGTATCCGTCCGTGGCTCGATCAGCAGCGGGTGATCACCGCGTCCACGGGACCGAAGAAGAAGGGGCCGCAGCTGCGCGGCACGGACAAGAGCGCGGCGGCACGTGGGCGGAGTGTGCTGGAGCAGTCCTTCGGGCAACTGCCGGAGCCGGACGGTCCGTTCGCGGGCCGGCGGGCCGAGATGGCGCGTATCCGGCAGTGGGTGCAGGCGGCCCGCGCGAGTACGCAGACCCGGCCGACCGTGGTCGTGCTGCACGGGGCGCCCGGCAGCGGCCGCAGCGCACTCGCGATCCGCGCGGCGCACGACCTGAAGGACCAGTTCCGCGGGGCGTGCGTGGTGGATCTGCGGGGCGACAGCCCGGAGGAGTCGCCGCTGTCCACCCGGGACGCCCTGCTGCATCTGCTGAATCGTCTCGGCGCTCCGCGCGAGCAGTTGCTGTTCCGCGAGCGCTCCTCCCCCGACCAGCACCTCAAGCGGCTGACCGAGCTGTACCACCAGCATCTGACGGGCCTGCCCGTCACCGTCGTACTCGATGACGCCTCGGACCCGGAGCAGGTCCGCACGCTGGTCCCGGAGCGCTCCGACAGCCTGGTCCTGGTCACCGCCCGCACATCCCTCGACCTGCCCGCGGACCTGCCGGCCTGGGTGCATCAGCTGCCGGTGGAGGCACTGGGCGCGGCGGGCGCGGAGGAGTTGCTGGGCGCGACGGCGCAGGACGCCTCGGGTCCGTACGACGCCGAATCCGCCGACCAGGTACGGGAGTTGTGCGGCGGGCTGCCGCTCGCGCTGCGGATCGCGGGCTCCTCGCTCGGCCCGCGCTCACCGCGCCGGCTGGCGGCGGACCTGGGGGCGTACGGCCCGGTGGAACCGGTCGAGCGCGTGCTGTGGCTGCGCTACACCGACCAGCCCGAGGCGGCGCGCCGACTGCTGCGCCGGCTCGCGCTGGCGGGCCGGGCCTCGCTGGGCGCGGCGGCGGCCGCGGCGCTGCTGGCCACGGACGAGGCGGAGGCGACCCGGCACCTGGTCACGCTCTCCGACGCGGGCCTGATCGACCATGTACGCGGCAACCGCTACCGCCTGCACGACCTGGTCCGCGCCTTCGCCCAGGCCCGGCTCCTCGACGAGGAGGAACCCGCCGAGCGTACGGCGGCGCAGGAACGGCTGATCGTGAACTACGCCGACCTCGCCGACTCCGTACTGCGCCTGGTCGACGGCAACATGTCGACCCGCTCGGACCGCTTCAGCCCGCACGGTTTCACCTCCCTCGACGACGCGCTGCGCTGGCTGGACGACGAGTCGAGCTTCATCACGGCGGCGCTTCGGCACGCGGAAGGCGTCAACCAGGCGGCGGTGCTCAATCTGCTGGGCGCGCTCTGCGACTACTGCCTGCTGCGCGGCGACCTCTACCGCCTGGGCGAGATCAGCGAGCTGGCGCAGGCCGTCGACCAGGGCCTGCTGGTCCGCTCGGTGCAGTGGCGTACGGGCATCGCGGCCCGTCAGCTGGGCGAACTGGACAAGGCGCGCACCACCCTCACCTCGGTGGTCGACCTGTACATGGAGGCGCATCACGACGCGGGCGCGGCCCGCGCCCTGTGCTCCCTCGGCATCACCCTTCACCACCAGGGCAACCTGATCGAGGCCTCGGCGAAGCTCCAGGAGGCCCTGGAGCTCCAGGCGTCTCCCGAGCTGGCGACGGACCGGGCCTGGACGATGCACGCGCTGGCGGCGGTGGAACGGGACCGGGCCCATCTGTCCCAGGCCCTGGAGCTGCTGAACGAGTCCCTCGTCCTGCACCGCGCCGGCGAGTCGGTGCACGGCGAGGCGTGGGCCCACTTCCAGCTCGGCCAGCTGGCGCTGCGCATGGGCGACGTACCGCGCGCGGAGTCGGAACTCTCCACGGCCCTCGATCTCTACGGCCGCACCCGCGACGCCCGCGGCGAGGCCTGGGCCCTGACCCAGCTGGCCCGCGCCCGCCTCGTCGCCGGCGACCCGTCACAGGCGGTGGACCGCCTCCGCCAGGCGGCCGCCCGGCACCGCGACAACGAGGACGCCCGGGGCGAGGCCTGGTCGGTGTACTACCTCGGCCAGGCCCTGGAGGAGACCGGCAACCTGGACCTCGCGGTCCGCGAACTGGAGCGCTCCCGGACCATGTTCTCCCGGATGCGGGACGTGTACGGGCTCGCCTGCGCCCGGCACCACTCGGCGCGGGCCACCCGGGATCAACGGGCCGCGCAGACGGGGTCGCTCAGGAACTCGGGGTTCGCCCGTCAGCTGCTGGTGGACGCCCGCGCCGACTTCCAGCGCATCGGGGTCGCACACGGGGAGGCGTGGACCTGCCTGGAGCTGGCGGTGGTGGACGCGGGCAACACCCGTACCCAGCAGGCGCTGGCGTTGTGCGACGAGGCGGTCGGCCTGTTCACCTCGTACGGCGACCGCCGCGGCGAGGACTGGGCCCGCTTCCTGCGCTGCACGCTCCTGCCGTACGCCGCCCCGGGCGGGGTGGAGGTCGGGACGGCGGTGGCTCAGGAGGAGCTGGCACAGCTGTCCCACTCGGGTCACACAGCCCGGGACGAGAAGCTGGACGACTACGTCGAGGCGTATGCGCTGCTACTGGAGCGCGGCGTGAACCTCGAGGCCGGCTGGCAGGCCTGGCGGCTGGGGATGGTGCCGGGGAGGCATGCGCGGGAGGTGATGGGGGTGGCTGTGGCAACGCCCCGATAGGGGCGCGCCACGTCAGCCCCGCTGCTTGGCCTTGGGGTCGGCCGAGGAGGTCTCCGGCGTCTCCGTCTCCTCGGCCTCCTTGAAGTCGACCCTGCCCATGTGGCGGTTCATCGACTTCATCAGACCCCACACGGCCAGAGCCATCACCGCGAAGACGATGAACCCGAGGACGCCGGGGGTCACCTTGTCCTCGTCCACCTCCTTCGCGAGGGTGGCGAGCTGTGTCATTGCCAGGCTTGCGCTTGCGCTCATGTCAGGCATTGTCGCGGATGCCCGCGAAGAGGTCGTCCTCGGGGAGGGAGGTATCGACGAGGGACTTCGCGAGCTCGTACTCCTCCGTCGGCCAGACCTCCTTCTGGAGCTCCAGCGGCACCTTGAACCAGCCGCCGTCGGGGTCGATCTGCGTGGCGTGCGCGATCAGGGCCTTGTCGCGGATCTCATAGAAGTCACCGCACGGAACGTGCGTGGTGAGCGTGCGCTGCTTCATGCCATGCTCGTCCCAGCGCTTGAGCCAGTCGCCGTAGGGCGACTCCATGCCGCGGTCGAGCATGGCCTGGTGCAGCGCCTCGGTGCGGGGACGGTTGAAGCCCTGGTTGTAGTAGAGCTTCTGCGGCTGGTACGCCGGGCCGAACTCCTGCTCCGGGTACTTCTCGGCGTCCCCCGCGCCCTCGAACGCCACCATCGAGATCTTGTGGGTCATGATGTGGTCGGGGTGCGGGTAGCCGCCGTTCTCGTCGTACGTCGTGATGACCTGCGGACGGAACGAGCGGATCTGCTTCACCAGCTCACCGGCCGCCTTGTCGACGTCCTCCAGGGCGAAGCAGCCCTCGGGAAGGGGCGGCAGCGGGTCGCCCTCGGGCAGGCCGGAGTCGACGAAGCCGAGCCACTCCTGCTTCACGCCGAGAATCTCCCGGGCCTCGTCCATCTCCTTCTTGCGTACCTCGTGGATGTGCTCCTCGATGTACTTGTCCCCCTGGAGCTTCGGATTGAGGATGGAGCCGCGCTCCCCGCCCGTGCAGGTCACCACCAGCACGTCCACCCCCTCGGACACGTACTTCGCCATCGTGGCCGCACCCTTGCTCGACTCGTCGTCGGGGTGGGCGTGGACGGCCATCAGTCGCAGCTGGTCAGTCAAGACTCAATCCTCGTCAGTCGGCGCCCGGTGTGGGAGGGCGCGATCGGCGGCTTCTATAGTGACCGACGTTGGGGGCGAAAAATTCCGGCGCTCCGGTCCCGGAGCCCCTCGCGGGACTTTTGTCCCGTCCCCTGCCGAGAGGACGATCATGAGTACGGCGAGCACGCGGCTGCCCGAGGGCCGTTACGGCCGCTCCTCGGACGAGCGTGCCGACGGCAGGCTCAGGGTCGCCGCCATCGTGCTCGGGGTGGCGCTGGTCGCCCTGATCGGGTATTTCGCCTACTACTACGTCGGCCAGAACAAGATCAGTGCTGAAGTGATCGAGTTCGAGCAGTCGAAGAACTCGGTGCAGGTGCATCTGGAGGTCCGTAAGGACGCCGGTGCCAGCGGCTACTGCACGGTGCGCTCCCAGGCGGAGAACGGCGCCGAGGTCGGCCGGGCGGACTTCCACTTCGACGGGGACGCCACACGCATCGACAAGGTCGTCACGCTCCGTACCACCTCGCCGGGCACCACGGCGGAGCTGCTGGGCTGCCACGCCGACTGACATCAGCCGGAATACGTACTGGCTGACCTGCGTTGACGTGATTCTGATGGCTTATGTCCTCCCCCTTCCGCCGCTGAATTGTTAGGCTCGTGGTTTCGCCCATCCGTGAAGGAACATTCTTCTGGGTAGGGCGATGCTTTGTATTCCCAGTACCGACGAGGAGCACCTGTGACCCAGACCAGCGAGAACGTCACCTGGCTGACCCAGGAGGCGTACAACCAGCTCAAGGCAGAGCTGGAGTACCTGTCTGGTCCTGCGCGCACGGAGATCGCCGCCAAGATCGCCGCCGCGCGCGAGGAGGGCGACCTGCGTGAGAACGGCGGGTACCACGCGGCCAAGGAGGAGCAGGGCAAGCAGGAGCTCCGTGTGCGCCAGCTGACCCAGCTCCTGGAGAACGCCAAGGTCGGCGAGGCACCGACCTCGGCGGACGGTGCGGTGGCGCCCGGCATGGTCGTCACGATCGCCTTCGACGGCGACCAAGACGACACGATGACCTTCCTGCTTGCCTCGCGCGAGTACGCCAGCTCCGACATCGAGACGTACTCCCCGCAGTCCCCGCTGGGTTCCGGCGTGATCGGCCACAAGGTCGGCGAGGACGCGGAGTACGAGCTGCCGAACGGCAAGAAGGCCTCCGTGACGATCCTCAAGGCCGAGCCGTACAGCGGCTGACCCGGCCGGATCGCCCCCCCTCAGGACCGGATTTTCGACGAGCCCCCGGCTGCCCTGCGGCGCCGGGGGCCTCGTCTTGAAGCCGTGGGCCTCCTCGTCAGGCCGTGGCCGAGCGGTACTTGCGCACCGACAGCGTCCGGAAGAGGACGATGATCAGGACCGAGTAGATCAGCGACGCCCACACCGGGTGCTGCATGGGCCAGGCGTCCGAGGTGGAGACCCCGGGGTTGCCGAAGAGCACTCGGCAGGCCTGGACCGTGGCGCTGAAGGGGTTCCAGTCGGCCACGTGCTGCAGCCAGGGCGTCAGCCTGCTGGAGTCCACGAACGCGTTCGAGATGAACGTGACCGGGAAGAGCCAGATCAGTCCGCCGGAGGTGGCCGCCTCGGGCGTGCTCACGGAGAGGCCGATCAAGGCGCCGATCCAGGTGAACGCGTAGCCGAGCAGGAGCAGCAGCCCGAAGGCCCCGAGCACCTCGCCGATGTTGGTGTGCGTGCGCCAGCCGACCAGCAGGGCGACGATCGCGAGCACGAGCAGCGTGAGCGCCGTCTGCACCAGGTCGGCGAAGGTCCGCCCGGTCAGCACCGCGCCCCGCGCCATGGGCAGGGAGCGGAAGCGGTCGATGAGCCCCTTGTGCATGTCGTCGGCGATGCCCGCCCCCGCGCCCGCGGTGGCGAACGTGACGGTCTGGGCGAAGATGCCGGCCATCAGGAACTCGCGGTAGACACCGGAGTCCGTGGTGCCGCCGATGTTCATGGAGCCGCCGAACACATAGCTGAACATGACCACGAACATGATCGGCTGAATGAGCCCGAAGATCACCATCTCGGGGATCCGGGACATCCGGATCAGATTGCGTTTGCCGACGACCAGCGAGTCCCGGATGGACTGGCCGATGGGGTGGGTGGGCGCCGCGACGGGCGCGGCGTCGGTGACGGCGCTCACTTGGCTGTCTCCTTCTTCTGCCGGCGGTCCTTGGGGCCGGCCGCCGTGCCGTCTTCTTCGTCCTTGACCTCTGCCACATGGCCGGTGAGGGACAGGAACACGTCGTCGAGGGTGGGCCGGCGCAGGCCGATGTCGTCGATCTCGACACCGCGGACGTCCAGTTCGCGGATGATCTCGGCGAGGAGCTTGGCGCCGCCGGTGACGGGCACGGTGAGCTGGCGGGTGTGCTCCTCGACGGTGGTCTCGCCCTTGCCGAAGCCGGTGAGCACCTCGACGGCGGTCGCGATGTCGTCGCGCTCGTGCACCACGACCTCGACGCGCTCGCCGCCGGTGCGGGCCTTGAGCTGGTCGGAGGTGCCGCGGGCGATGACACGGCCGTGGTCGACCACCGCGATCTCGTGCGCGAGGTGGTCGGCCTCCTCCAGATACTGGGTGGTCAGCAGCAGCGTCGTACCGCCGGAGACGAGCTGTTTGATGACCTCCCACAACTGCTGGCGGTTGCGCGGGTCGAGGCCGGTCGTCGGCTCGTCCATGAACATCACGGGCGGCGAGACGACCAGGGCGGCCGCGAGGTCGAGCCGGCGGCGCATGCCTCCGGAGTAGGTCTTCGCGGTCCGGTCGGCGGCGTCCGCGAGATTGAACTGCTCGAGCAGCTCGGCGGCCCGGACCTTCGCGGCCTTGGCCTTCATCTGGTAGAGCTGGCCGACCATCTGCAGGTTCTCGCGGCCGGTCAGGTATTCGTCGACCGCCGCGAACTGGCCGGACAGGCCGATCGAGCGGCGCACGGCGTCGGGGTGCTTGAGCACGTCGATGCCCGCGACGACCGCCGAACCGCTGTCGGGGCGCAGCAGCGTCGTCAGACAGCGGACGGTCGTCGTCTTGCCCGCGCCGTTCGGCCCGAGCAGGCCCAGCACCGTGCCCTCGGGGACATCGAGGTCGACGCCGTCCAGTGCCCTTACGTCACCGAAGGTCTTCACCAGGCCTTCGGCATAGATGGCGCCTGGCATGTGAGTTCTCCACGTCGTTGGGGACAGGTCAGGAAATCGTCAGTTCACGTTCTTCGGGAGGACGGGGTTTGCGCCTGTTGTTCCGCCTGTTGGATGACTGACAGGCGCCCGGCGAGTGACCCGAGACACACCATAACGCGATGTATCGCGTCTCTCAAGAGGATTGGCTCGGACGAGTGAGCGAACGCTCCGACCTCAGTCGATGACCGTGTAGCCCGCCTCGCGCAGGGCTTGGCCGACCTCGGCGCAGTGCGCCGTGCCCTTCGTCTCCAGATGCAGTTCGACCTCCGCCTCCGTGAGCCCGAGCCGTGGGTCGGTCCGTGCGTGGCTCACATCGAGGACGTTAGCGTCCACCACTGACAACACCCCCAGTAGCGTTGCCAGCGCCCCCGGCCGGTCCGTCAACCGCAGCCGTACGGCCAGGTAGCGGCCCTGCGCCGCCATGCCGTGCCGCAGCACGCGCTGCAGCAGCAGCGGGTCCACATTGCCCCCGGACAGCACCGCGACCACCGGGCCCTCGAAGGCTCCGGGATCGCTCAGCAGCGCCGCGACCGGGCTGGCCCCGGCCGGCTCGACGACCAGCTTGGCCCGCTCCAGGCAGAGCAGCAGCGCGGTGGCGAGTTCATCCTCGGTGACCGTGCGGACTTCGTCCACCAGATTTCCGATGATCCCGAACGGCACGTCGCCGGGCCGCCCGACCTTGATGCCGTCGGCCATCGTCGCCGGGTTCTCCACCGCCACCGGCCGCCCGGCCGCCAGCGAGGGCGGATACGCCGCCGCACCCGCCGCCTGCACGCCGACGATCCGCACGTCGGGACGCAGCGCCTTCACCGCGACCGCGATACCGGCCGCGAGCCCGCCGCCGCCGATACCGACGACGATCGTGCGCACCTCGGGGCACTGCTCCAGGATCTCCAGCCCGACCGTGCCCTGGCCCGCGATGATGTCCGGGTGGTCGAAGGGATGGATGAACACCGCGCCCGTCTCGGCCGCGTGCCGCTGCGCGGCGGCCAGCGTCTCGTCGACCACCTGACCGAGCAGCCGCACCTCGGCACCGTACTCCCGGGTGGCGCTGATCTTCGGCAGCGGGGCGCCCTGCGGCATGAACACCGTCGATCTCACCCCGAGCAGCGCGGACGCCAGGGCGACCCCCTGTGCGTGGTTGCCCGCGCTCGCGGCGACGACACCGGCGGCCCGCTCCTCCGGCAGCAGTCCGGCGATACGGACGTACGCGCCGCGCAGCTTGAACGACCCGGTGCGCTGGAGGTTCTCGCACTTGAAGTGCACCGGAGCGCCGACCAGCTGGGTCAGATGCCTGCTGCCCTCCATCGCGGTCACCCGCGCCACACCCGTGAGCATCTTCTGGGCGCCGCGTACGTCGTCGAGGGTGACGGGCCGCAAGGAGTCAGCCGTGCTGTAGCTCATGACTCAAGCATCGCAGTTCACAGCCGTCGGACACCGCTGTGACCAACCTCCGAGACCGGTTTGCGCAGCGCCGGTACGGCCTGCCTCCCGGCCGCGTACCCTGTCCCCCAACCCAGCACCCCCTTCATGAAGTGAGCCCCCGGCCATGCCCACAACACCTGAAATGTCGATGGACATGACGACCGTCGGTGACCGCGGTCTCCTGGACGCGCTGCAGCACGAGGTGGCGGTGTTCGCGCGCCGTGCCGAACAGACCCGGCTCGGCGGCGTCGGGCAGGTGCGCAACTCCATGGACCGCGCCGCATACCTGCTGCTCAACCGCCTCGACAAGGAAGGCCCGATGGGCGTCAAGGCGCTCGCCGCGAGCATGGGGATCGACTCGTCCACGGTCACCCGGCAGGTGGCCCCGCTCGTCGACACCGGGCTGGTCAAGCGCACCTCGCATCCGGAGGACGGGCGGGCCGTGGTGCTCCAGCTCTCCCCGCGCGGGCTGTCGCGGCTGGAGGAAGTGCGCTCGTCACGGCGTCAGTTGATGGCCGAGCTGACAGAAGACTGGGCGCCGGAGGAGCGGGAGGCGTTCTGCACGCTCCTCACCCGCTTCAACACCGCGCTCTCCGAGCGGATGGCCGCCCAGGGCCTGCCGGGCGCGGAGCCCCCGACGGCCTCCTGACCCGCGTACGGCACCTCCCGCCGCATCACGTCCACGCGCGCGTGCCGCCTGAGTCTTGACCGTGGGGCCACCCCTGGCCTCATATGAGACCGGGGCCAGTCGTCGTACCCGGCTTCGTCCGCCGTACGCCGCCCGGACCCCGTCATTCCTCAGGGGCGGGAGGCGTGGTGCGCAGTCGGCAGGCGTCCCAGGGCGCCCGCCGGGCCCGGGAGTTCGAGGCGTTCGTGGCGGGCGCGGCAGGGCGGCTGCTGCATGCCGCCACACTCCTCACGGCGGAGACCCCGGGCGACAACCCACGCGCGCGACGGCTGCTCACCCTGGCCCTCGCCCACACCTACGCCTCCTGGGACCGGCTGCGCGGCGAGGACCCGTACGACCGCACCCGCCAGTACCTCGCCACCCGCTTCGCCCGCGCGGCCTGGCACCAGTACGGCGGACTCGGCCGCGCCCGCCCGCACCCCGGCAGCCCGCTGGCCCGGCTCTCACCGCAGGAGCGGCTGATCCTGGTGCTGCGGCTGTACGAGGGGGTCGCCGAGGAGCAGACGGCGGCACTGCTCGGCCTGTCCGTCGAGCGGGTCCGCGCGATCTGCAACCGCGCGACGACGACACTGCTGCATCCGCCCCGGGGACCGGCACCGGCCGTGGTCGAAGCGGGGGTGGCGCCGTCATGAACCGGCCCGATCGTGAAGCCCTCGTACGGCAGCTCCTGGAGCAGACCCCGCCGCCCGTGCCGCCCGACCTCCATGCGGATGCGATGCGCCGCGGCGGCCGCATGCTGCGCCGCAGGACAGCGGCCCGCCGGATCCTGTGGCTGCTGCTGTTCGCGGCGTCGGTGGCCTTCCTGGTCTGGGCCCTGACGGCCCGCCCGTGGGTGGAGCCGCCGTCGGAGACGACTCCACCGCTCACGGGCTGGTGACCCGGCCTATCGGCCCAGCGCCTGCTGGAGGTCCTCCAGGAGGTCGTCGACGTTCTCGATGCCCACGGAGAGGCGTACGAGGTCGGCGGGGACCTCCAGTGCCGAGCCGGCGGCGGACGCGTGCGTCATGCGGCCCGGGTGCTCGATCAGCGACTCGACGCCGCCCAGCGACTCGCCGAGCGTGAAGACCTTGGCGCGGTTGCAGACCTCTACGGCCGCCTCCTCGCCGCCCTCGACCTGGAAGGAGACCATGCCGCCGAACGCCCGCATCTGCTTCGCGGCGACCTCGTGACCGGGGTGGTCCTCCAGGCCCGGGTAGAGGACGCGCGTCACGCGCGCGTGCCGGGTCAGCATCTCGGCGACCTTGGTGGCGTTCTCGCTGTGCCGGTCCATGCGCACCGGGAGCGTCTTCGCGCCGCGCAGCACCAGCCACGAGTCGAAGGGCCCGGCGACCGCGCCCATCGCGTTCTGGTGGAACGCCAGCTCGTCGCCCAGGTCGGTGTCACCGACGATCAGCGCACCCCCGACGACGTCCGAGTGACCGCCCATGTACTTGGTCAGCGAGTGCACGACGACGTCGGCGCCGAGCGACAGCGGCTGCTGCAGATAGGGCGTGGCGAAGGTGTTGTCCACGACGAGCCGGGCGCCCGCGTCATGGGCGATCTGGGCGACGGCGGCGATGTCGGTGATGCCGAGCAGCGGGTTGGAGGGCGTCTCCACCCACACTGCCTTCGTCTTCGGAGTGATCGCGGCCCGTACGGCGGCCGGGTCGCCGGTGTCGGCGACCGACCACTCCACGCCCCATCGGGAGACGACCTTCGCGAAGAGGCGGAATGTGCCGCCGTACGCGTCGTTGGGGATGACCACGTGATCGCCGGGGCTGAGCAGCGTACGCAACAGGCAGTCCTCGGCCGCCAGTCCGGACGCGAACGCGAGGCCTCGGCGGCCGCCCTCCAGGGCGGCGAGGTTCTCTTCCAGGGCGGTCCTGGTCGGGTTGGCGCTGCGGCTGTACTCGTAGCCACCGCGCAGGCCGCCCACGCCGTCCTGCTTGTAGGTCGAGACCTGGTAGATCGGCGGGACGACCGCGCCGGTGAGGGGATCGGCGGTGTTGCCCGCGTGGATCGCGAGGGTCTCGAAGTGCTGACTGATGTGCCTGTCGCTCATGGGCACCGAGAGTAGTGCGCTTGTGGGCCCGACGACGGATGGCGAGGTTATCCACAGGCCGGGGGCCACGTTGGCCAATTGTCGGCGGCGTCTGGAACGCTGGAGGCATGGAGATTATCTGGGTCCTGATGGCGCTGGTCCTGCTCGGCTTCGTGCTGCTGCCCTTCCTGCGGCGCAGGCGGGGCATGATCGAGCAGGTCGCGCCGGGCCACCCGGACGCCGCGGACCCCGCGAACTACGGGTTCGTCCTGCAGGAGGAGCTGGACATCCGCATGCCCGGCCCCGACCAGGACCTGCTGGACGTCCTGGACGTGGTGCAGCACACGCAGGACTACCGGGCGGCGGCGCAGCTCCTCGCGGGCACGGAGGCGGAGGGTGAGCGGCGCTGGCAGCGCGTGCAGGCCTTCGCGGGCGCCGCGTCGCTGGAGCTCAGCCAGCGGCCGGGCGGGGTCAGCGAGACGCCGGGCGGGCAGTGGCTGCGGGTCTGGCGGACCGAGGCCCCGAAGGACGCGGGCGGCGCGGCGGTGCACGCGGAGTTCCTGGTGCAGCAGGCGTGGCGGACGTCGACGCCCGGCACGGACGAGTTCCGGATCATCATGGAGGAGGCGAAGGCGGCGTGCGGCGAGGCCGCGCTGCTGGCTCCCGGTGATCCGATCCCGTACATCGTCGAGCTGTCGGTGGCCCGTGGACTGGCCTATCCCCGGGCGGAGTTCGAGCAGCTCTGGCTGAAGATCCTGGACCGCGCGCCGGCCCACATGGGGGCGCACCTCGCCGCCCTGCACTACTGGTGCGAGAAGTGGCACGGCTCGCGCGAGCTGGCGATGTCCTTCGCGGAGGCGGCAGCGGCCCGGGCGCCGCAGGGATCTCTCCTCGCCGCGATGCCGCTGTTCGCGGTCTTCGAGCACCTGCCCGAGGTGAACCTGGTCAGCGGCTTCTACCAGAGCGAGGTCGTGACGAAGGCGGTCCACGGCGCGCTCTTCGCCGTCCACGCGGCCCGCTCCGACGACCCGATGCTGGCGCACGTCCGCCACCTTCTGGTCTTCTTCCTGGTCCGCTCCGAGCGCTGGGCCGAGGCCATGAACCAGCTGATACACGTCGACGGCCACGTGGGCGCCCTGCCCTGGACCATGTCCACCGACCCGGCGGCCGAGTTCGCGGTGTACCGCGCACTGGCGGTGGCGGGCTACGAGGCGAACGGCGGCAGCCCGGCGACGCTGCCGCACTGACGGAATTCCGCCTCGCGCGCCTCCGCGCGGTCAGCCCTCCGCGCGGGCGGGCAGCCGCCATCCCGGGCGCGGGAAGTGGCAGGTGTAGCCGTCGGGGTAGCGCTCCAGGTAGTCCTGGTGCTCGGGCTCGGCCTCCCAGAAGGGGCCGACCGGCTCCACCTCGGTGACGACCTTGCCCGGCCACAGTCCGGAGGCGTCCACGTCCGCGATGGTGTCCTCGGCGATCCGCTTCTGCTCGTCGTCCACGTAGTAGATCGCCGAGCGGTAGCTGAGGCCGATGTCGTTGCCCTGGCGGTTCTTGGTGCTCGGGTCGTGGATCTGGAAGAACAACTCCAGGATCGCGCGGAAGTCGGTCTTCTCGGGGTCGAAGAGGATCTCGATGGCCTCCGCGTGCGTGCCATGGTTGCGGTACGTCGCGTTCGGCACATCACCCCCGGTGTATCCGACCCGGGTCGCCGTCACGCCCGGGAGCCGGCGGATCAGGTCCTGCATCCCCCAGAAGCATCCGCCCGCCAGCACGGCCCTCTGCGTCTGCGAAGCCATTGCGACCCTCCAATTTCTGTCAGCTCGGTCACTCGGGCTGCTCGGCTCGCACACCACCGGCATCCCCTACCCACCCGCCTCAACGCGCGAGAGTTCCCGGCGATTCCGTACCCGTCCAACCCGCCCTGCGGCAGCCGGACAATCCCACGCTCAAAGCCCCGTCCCCCGGCGATTTCCTCCGCGCCGCAGCGGACGCCGAGGCTCCGGCCTACGATCGCTCGCATGCTGCTTCGCCGGATGGTGCGGATGGTGATGGTGCTTGCCGTGGCGCTTGTGACGGCGCTCCAGGGGAGTTCGGGGATGGCGCAGGCCGAAGCCGACCGGCCGGTGCCCGAGCGGCAGTTGCTGTTCTACAACCACGCCTACGGTGTGCTCGACCGGGAGACCGCGGACGCCATCGAGCACTCGGCCTATCTGCGGGACTTCGCCAACTTCCAGGTCCGTACGACGACCGGTGCCGGCGGGGTGACGTGGACCGGTCGCTATCTGATGGGGCGCGAGACCTATCTCGAACTGTTCGGGGTGGGCGATCTGCCCGGCCAGGACGGCAGCTTCGGCTCCGCCGGGATGGGTGTCTCGACCGAGCGGGCCGGGGATCTGGCGACAGTGACCGAGCGGCTGCGGGAGCAGGGCGTCGCCGAGCCGGTCGAGTTCCGGCAGACGCGTGACTTCGGGGACGGCGTACCGGTGCCGTGGTTCGACGCCGTCTTCACGACGACCGAGTACGACGCCTTCGGCGCCTGGGGGATGGAGTACCTGCCGGAGTACTTCGCCGACCCGCGCAGCAACACCGAGCCGGCCGGGCACCCCGGTGACGTCGGCCGCGAGCGCTACCTGTCCGACGGCTACCGCGACCGTCTGTTGCGTGATGTGACCTCGGTCCGGCTCGCGGTCACCGCACGCGATCTCGCCGCCACGGTGCCGCTGCTGCGGGCCGGCGGGTTCGTGGTCAGGCCGGTGGCGGGCGGCGGTGTCCTGGCGAAGAGCGGCGGGACCACGATCCGGTTCGACGCCGCCCCGCGCGAGCACGTGGGACTGCGGCAGGTCGAGATGTCGCTCAACCGGCCCCTGGGACACCGGCACGAAGAACGCATCGGGCGGTCGACGCTCGTCGTCGGCCCGGGCGCTCGCGCCGTGTGGACCTTCGGCGACGCCGCATAGCGGCGCCGGCACTGCCGAACGCCTCAGCCCCCGCTCCCGTACGGCCGCGTGATGATCTCCAGGTTGTGGCCGTTCGGGTCGTCGAAGTAGGTGCCGCGGCCGCCGTCGTTGTGGTTGATCTCGCCGGGGCTGGTGTGGTGCGGGTCCGCCCAGTGGGTCAGGCCGGCGTCCTGGATGCGGGCGAAGATCGTGTCGAAGTCGTCCTCGGAGACCAGGAACGCGTAGTGCTGCGGGGTGATCTCGCCGGATGTGCCGATGTAGTCGAGGGTCACGCCGTTGGGGATCTCGACGGGGATGAACGGGCCGTACGGCGGGCCGACTTCCAGTCCCAGGATGTCTGCGAGGAACCGGGCCGATGCCTTCTTGTCGTGTGCGGCGACGATGGTGTGGTTCAGCTCGACCGTCATCGTGTGGGCCTCCTCACGCAACCTCACGCAACCTCACCCATCAACATACTCCGAGGTCACTTGCGGTAAGGCTTGGCGCGTCGAGGGCCCCGGAGCCGTGCGGCTCCGGGGCCCTCGGCCGTCAGGTGGACGTCAGATCGTCGCCGTGTCGATCACGAACCGGTACCGGACGTCACTCGCCAGCACCCGCTCGTACGCGTCGTTGATCTGGTCCGCGTCGATCAGCTCGATCTCGGCGCCGAAGCCGTGCTCGGCGCAGAAGTCCAGCATTTCCTGGGTCTCCTGGATGCCGCCGATGCCGGAGCCGGCGAGGGTCTTGCGGCCCATGATCACCGAGAACAGGTTGAGCGCGACGGGCTCCTCGGGAGCGCCGACGTTCACGAAGGCGCCGTCCGTCTTGAGGAGGGACAGGAACTGGTCCAGGTTCAGCGGCGCCGAGACCGTGGAGAGGATCAGGTCGAAGGTGCCCTGGAGGTCCTCGAAGGTCTTCGGGTCGCTGGTGGCGTAGTAGTGCTCGGCGCCCAGCTTGAGGCCGTCGTCCTTCTTGCGCAGGGACTGCGACAGCACCGTCACCTCGGCGCCGAGTGCGTGCGCGATCTTGACGGCCATGTGGCCGAGGCCGCCCATGCCGAGGATCGCGACCTTCTTGCCGGGGCCGGCGTTCCAGTGCTTGAGCGGGGAGTACGTGGTGATGCCGGCGCAGAGGAGGGGCGCGGCCTCGTCGAGGGACAGGCCCTCGGGGATGCGGACGACGTAGTTCTCGTCCACGACGATCTGCCGGGAGTAGCCGCCGTAGGTGGGCTCGCCGTCCTTGTCGACGGCGTTGTACGTGCCGATCATGCCGCCACCGGTGCAGTACTGCTCCAGGCCGGCCTTGCAGTTCTCGCACTCGCGGCAGGAGTCGACCATGCAGCCGACGCCGACGCGGTCCCCGACGGCGAACTTGGTGACACCGGGGCCGACCTCGGAGACCACGCCGGCGATCTCGTGGCCGGGCACCATCGGGAAGATGGCCTCGCCCCAGCCCTCGCGGGCCTGGTGGATGTCCGAGTGGCAGATTCCGGCGAACTTGATGTCGATCAGCACATCGAATTCGCGGACCGCGCGCCGCTCGATCGTCGTGCGCTCGAGCGGAGCCTTGGCGCCGGGTGCGGCGTATGCAGCAACAGTGGTCATGCCGGGGTTCTCCTAGGGGGATACGTGCGCCCGGCCGCCTTCTGACCGGGCACGACGTCCAGCGTGCCGAAGGCCGCGACATTCACCCAGGCCACCGTTCTGTGTACGTTCACTGGTCCTACTACCGCTGGGGTCAGGCTCCGGTGCGTACGACCGTGAATACTTGAGGCATGGACGAACAGCTCGAACCGGTGCACGAGACCGGCGGGAACCTGGACCGGCGCGCCGAGCTCAGTGAGTTCCTGCGCACCCGGCGTGCCCGGCTGAAGCCGGAGGACGTCGGGCTGCCGGACTTCGGGCGGCACCGCCGGGTGCCGGGGCTGCGCCGCGAGGAGCTGGCGCAGCTGGCCGGGGTGTCCGTGGCGTACTACACGCGCCTGGAGCAGGGCAACGGGCGGAACGTCTCGGCGGAGGTGCTGGACGCGATCGCGCGGGCGCTGCGGCTGAGCGACGCCGAGCATGCGCATCTGACGCACCTGGCGAAGCCCAAGCAGAACAAGAAGAAGCAGGCCGCGCGGACGGAGCAGGTGCGGCCCGCGCTGGCGCAGCTGCTGGACTCGATCGACGGGGTGCCCGCGTACATCACGGGCCGGCGTTCGGACATCCTCGCCTGGAACCGGATGGCGGCGGCGGTCTTCGGCGACTGGGCGGAGCTGCCGGTGCAGGAGCGGAACTGGGCGCGGCTGGTGTTCCTGCGGCCGGAGTACCGCGATCTGTTCATGGAATGGGACCAGAAGGCGTTCGACATCGTCGCCTATCTGCGCATGGACGCGGGCTGCCACCCGGACGACCCGCGTCTGTCCGCGCTGGTCGGCGAACTCTCCGTCAAGAGCGAGGAGTTCCGGCGGCTGTGGGCCACCCATGACGTCAAGGAGAAGAGCTACGGCGTCAAGCGCCTACGGCATCCCCTGGTCGGCGAGCTGACCTTGAACTTCGAGTCGTTCCGCCTCATCGACGGCACGGAACAGACCCTGATCACGTACCACGCGGAGCCGGGGTCACCGTCGGCGGAGGCGCTGCGGCTGCTGGCCAGCTGGGGAGCCGACGCGACGAAGGCCGGTACGGGCAGGCCGGCGACCGGCTGACCGCTCACCCCTGATACGGCGGCGCCGCTCCCCAGGTCCACCTCGGCACCGGCTGCTCGGCGGGCGGCTTCGCGTCCGGGCCGGAGAAGTACACGGCCAGCCGCGTCCCCCACTCCACATACGCCAGGAACGCCGAGCGGAACTCGGCATCCGTCGGCAGGCCCGCCTCGTCCGCCGCGTCCTGGATGAGGTTCACCCAGCGGCGGCGCTGCGGCTCGGTGATGTTCCGGCCGAAGTGCTTGGCGACCATGTGGCCGTGGCCGCCCTGGGTCTCGGAGTAGGCGGGCGGGCCGCCGAAGACCTCACCGAGCCAGAGGGCGACGTGCTCGGCGTGCTCGGGCGCGAGACCGGCGAAGACCGGGGCGAGGAGGTCGTCCTTGAGGACCTTGTCGTAGAAGACCTCGGTCAGCCGGGCGAAGGCCTCCGTGCCGCCGGCCCAGGCGTACAGCGTGGGGACGGACGCGCCCGTGCCACGTACCGTCGTCGGCTTGTAGTGGCGCATCTCCTCGATGCTGCCGATGTACGGGCGGATCTCGGCGAGGAAGTCGGCGAACAGCTCCGACTTCCGGAAGCCTTCCAGATGGTCCTCGGTCGAGGTCCAGGTGATGCGCAGGACGAAGTGCTCGAAATCCTCCTCGCAGCGCGCCAGTTCGTAGCCGACGCACTGCGGGGCCGCCGCCAGCTGGGCCGCGGCTCGGGTGTAGGCGGCGAGGAACTCCGCCGACTGCTGTTCGGGGATGCGGTACCGGATGTATTCGACGCTGTGTGCGCTCATGGAACCCACACAAGCACGGCGGTACGGCGGAAGCTGCTCCTCCGGCGGGGCGTCGGCTCAGCGCTCAGCGAAAGTTGGTTCCTGGGTCACGTACAGCCTTCTCATGCATCTCTTATCCCGGGCTTATCCCTTCATCACGGTGCGTACCTAGCTTGCGGCACATGTTCTTCACCTACCTGAGGCGCGAGCTGCGCCGCCGCAGAAAGGCGGCCCTCGTCGTCGCCTCCGGCCTTGCGCTGGGTATCGCGCTGGTCATCGTGGTCAACTCCGTGTCGTCCGGCATGGGGAAGGCGCAGGACAAGGTCCTCGAGTCGCTGTACGGGCTCGGTACGGACATGACCGTCACCAAGGCGGCCCCGGCATCGGATGGTTCACAACAGGCGCCTCGCTTCCGGTTCGACGCGCAGAACGGCGAGGAGGAGCAGAGCAGCGACCGCGTCGTGGTGCAGGGCTTCGAGACTCTGGCCGACTCCACCATCGCCAAGGTCGGCGACCAGGACGGCGTCTCCGACGCGGTCGGCGGCCTCAGCCTCCAGGTCCTCAAGGTGAACGGCAACTTCACCCCCGGCCAGTTCCAGCAGGGCGGCGGCGGTGGCGGCGGTGACGGTGACGGCCCGCCGCAGGGCGGCGAAGTGCGGGGCGGCGGCGCCGACTTCGACGTCGACAGCTACTCGGTCTACGGCACGGACGTCACCGAGCCGGCGCTCGGTCCGCTGACCTCCTCGAAGATCACCAGCGGTCGTACGTTCACGTCGTCGGAGACCAACGCCAAGGTCGTCATCGCCGACTCCGCCTACGCCAAGGAGAAGTCGCTGAAGGTCGGCTCCACGGTCACCATCAAGGGCACCAAGTTCGAGGTCATCGGCATCGCCACGGCCGACAGCGGTGACTCGGCGGCGAACCTCTACATCCCGCTGAAGCAGGCGCAGACCCTCAGCGACTCCAAGGACAAGGTCACCACGATCTATGTCCAGGCCACCGACTCCCAGCAGATCGACTCCGTCAAGTCCGAGATCCAGAAGAACATTTCCGGTACGACGGTGACGACCTCCGCCGATCTCGCGGACACCGTCTCCGGTTCCCTCTCCACCGCGTCCGACCTCGCGACGAGCGTCGGCAAGTGGCTGTCCATCGCGGTGCTGGTGGCGGCGTTCCTGGTCGCCGGGCTGCTCACGTCGTCGGCCGTGTCCCGGCGCGTGCGGGAGTTCGGCACGCTCAAGGCGCTGGGGTGGAAGTCGGGGCGGGTGACCCGGCAGGTCGTCGGCGAGGCGATGGTCAACGGGCTGCTGGGCGGTGCGCTGGGGATCGCGTTGGGCTTGGCGGGAGCGTATGTGGTGACGGCCATCAGCCCCACGTTGCAGGCACAGTTGGGCGGCGGTGGCGGTGGCGGTCGCACCGGCGGCGGTGGACTGGGCGGCGGCCCGGCGCGGCAGGCATCGTCCACGACACTCGACGTCGCACTGACCGCACCCGTCAGCCTTACGACGGTTGCCCTCGCGGTTGCCCTCGCGGTCACGGGCGGCCTGATCGCGGGAGCGTTCGGCGGCTGGCGAGCATCACGGCTCCGCCCGGCGGACGCACTGCGCCGCGTCGAGTAGCCGACGTCGGCTGCGGCCGGCCGGGGCGTTCGCGCAGCCCGGCGCGGTGGCTGAGGCGGGGCGGGCCGCGCAGCCCGGCGCTGCCGGGGCACCGCCTGCGCCCACCCGTGCCGCCCCAGGCGGCACGACTGCCCGCAGCTTGGCGGGAGGTGCCGCCGCTTGCTGGGTGGGCGCCGCGCGAGGCGGCATGCATGCTCGCAGCTTTGCGGCACGTGTGGCCCGCAGCTGGGCGGGCTGTGGCGGCCGACGGGACTGCAACCCCCCAAGGGGCGCGGGGAACTGCGCGACCAGCCCCCACCCACCCGCAGCTTGGCGGGAGAGCGCCCGCAGCTACGCGGGCTGGCGGCCGACGGGACTGCAACCCCCCAAGGGGCACGGGGAACTGCGCGACCAGCCCCCACCCACCCGCAGCCGAACACAACGCGAACCACCCCCGAACCCCACTCAGGAGCAACCCACATGTACGAACTCAGAAGCGTCACCAAGCGCTACACCCGCGGCAAGGAATCCATCAACGCCCTCGACAGCGTCAACCTCACCATCCCCGACGGCGACCGCCTCGTCATCCAGGGCCCCACCGGCGGCGGCAAGTCCACCCTCCTCCAGATGCTCGGCGCCCTCGACCGGCCCACCGCAGGTGAAGTCGTCCTGGACGGCACCGACTTGGCCAAGCTCCCCGAAACCCGCCTCACAAAGGTCCGCAGCGAGAACATCGGCTTCGTCTTCCAGGCGTTCAACCTGATCCCCACCCTCACCGCACAGGAGAACGTCGAAACCGCCCTCGTCCCCCTCGGCGTGAAGACGACCGAGCGGCGCGACCGCGCGGCGGACGCGCTGAAGTCCGTCGGCCTCGGCGAACGCCTCACGCATCTGCCCGGCGAGATGTCCGGCGGCCAGCAGCAACGCGTGGCGATCGCAAGGGCACTGGTGAAGCAACCGAAGGTACTGCTCGCCGACGAACCCACCGGCAACCTCGACGAGTCGATGCGCGACGAGATCATGGACGTACTCGAATCCATGTGGAAGGAGTTCGGACTCACCTTCATCATGGTCACCCACGACTCGGCGATCGCGAAGAAGGCCCCCCGCCTGGCCACGATCAAGAAGGGCCGCATCACGGTCAAGGAGAACGCGGTCTAGGGCACCAACGACTGGGTGTGACCGCCGCTCCCGGAAAAGCGGGACCCGGCGGTCCACTCACGGCGTCACCGCCCTCAATCCACCATCGCCCCGCACGAGATGTTCACGTCCGTCGACGTCAGCGTCCGTGCCTTGTCCGACGCCACGAACGCCGCCACGTCCCCGACGTCGCTCAGCGTCGCCGCACGCCCCAGCAGCGTCTCCCGCTCGATGGAGGCGATGATCTCCTGGGCGCCGTCGAACCCCGCGGGCAGCGTTTCCGGCACGCCGCCCGTCTTGAGGGTGACGACGCGAATGCCGCGCGGACCGAGTTCGACGGCCCACTGCCTCCGCAGTCCTTCGAGCGCATCGAGGGCGATCTTGAAGCCGCCCAGCCCGGGCAGGGTCTGCGGACCGCTGCCGCCGAAGGCGAGGATCACGCCCGACCCGCGCCGGGACATATGGCGTGCCGCGGCCCTGGTGGTGAGGAACTGGCTGCGCATCGCGTTGGTGATCGGCTGGAGGAAGTCGCTGACGGTGATCTCGGTCAGCGGCTGCTGTACGTCGCCGTAGCCGATGGCGTTGAACGAGATGTCGATCCGCCCCTCGCGCGCGGCGACGCCGTCGACGTACGTGTCCACCGCCCGCTCGTCGAGCGCGTCGACGACGGCCGGCTCCGCCACACCGTTCTCCGCACGGATCTCGTCGGCGAGTTCGTCGAGCTTCTTCGCGGTGCGTCCGGCGAGATGGACCCGCGCGCCCTCGCGGCCGAAGGCGCGCGCCACCGCGCCTCCGATCGGCCCACCGGCGCCGTACAGCACGGCCACCTTGTTCTCCAGCAGCATGTCCCGCTCCCCTTTCCCGGGTACGTCTTCCTCGGGTACGTCGAGACACGCGGCCGGAATTCGACACAACCATTGGGACTCTTGAGATCTCTATTGAGGGCCTGATCACTCCCCGGCATACTGCGTCATCCGGGGGGAGCGCGCACATGCGTACGAGATGACCCCCCGCCGGGTGAAGGGGAATTCACCCGGTACCTCAGGCAGGGGGAAATTTGCGCAGACAAGTGAAAAGAGCAGGCGCGGCCACCGTCGCCACAGCGGCCGCCGTCGCCCTCGCCGCGGGCATGACCAGCCCGGCGTCGGCGGAACCCGAGCAGAGCGGGGCCACCGGCGCCGCGAAGCTCGCCGCGCCCCACCGCATCACCCTCATCACGGGTGACCGGATCGCCGTGGACGCCAAGGGCCAAGTGGTCGGCCTGGAGCGGGCGGAGGGGCGGAAGCACATACCCGTGCAGGTCCGTGAAGCCGACGGGCACACGCTCGTCATACCCGCCGACGCGGCCCGTCTGGTCGCCGCCGGCAAGCTCGACCAGCGGCTGTTCGACATCACCGAGCTGAACAAGACCGCGACCCGTTCGTCCCAGAAGAACGGCCTGAAGGTCATCGTCGGCTACAAGGGCGCCGCCACCGCCGCCAAGTCCGACGTCCGGGACGCGGGCACGCTCCGCAGGACCCTCACCTCCCTGAACGCGGACGCCGTGCAGACGCCGCAGAAGGACATGCCCGAGCTGTGGGACGCCGTCACCAACGGCGACAAGACAGCCTCCGGCATCGCGCACATCTGGCTCGACGGGGTCCGCAAGGCCAGCCTCGACAAGTCCGTGCCGCAGATCGGCGCCCCCAAGGCATGGGCGGCCGGCTACGACGGCAAGGGCGTCAAGATCGCCGTCCTGGACACCGGCGTGGACGCCACCCACGTCGATCTGAAGAACCAGGTCGTGGAGTCCAAGAACTTCACCACGGCCGCCGACGCCCACGACCGCTACGGCCACGGCACGCACGTCGCGTCCATCGCGGCGGGCACCGGCGCCAAGTCGGGCGGCAAGTACAAGGGCGTCGCTCCGGGCGCCAAGATCCTCAACGGCAAGGTCCTCGACGACAACGGCTTCGGTGACGACTCCGGCATCCTCGCCGGCATGGAGTGGGCGGCCGCGCAGGGCGCCGACGTCATCAACATGAGCCTGGGCGGCGGCGACACCCCGGAGATCGACCCGCTGGAGGCGGCGGTCAACAAGATCTCCGCGGAGACGGGCACGCTCTTCGCCATCGCCGCGGGCAACTCCGGTCCGGAGTCGGTCGGTTCGCCGGGCTCCGCGGACGCCGCGCTCACCGTCGGCGCCGTCGACGACAAGGACGTCCTCGCCCCGTTCTCCAGCACCGGCCCGCGCACCGGTGACGGCGCCATCAAGCCGGACGTCACCGCGCCGGGTGTGGACACCACGGCCGCGTCCGCCAAGGGCAGCGTCATCGAGCAGGAAGTCGGCGAGAACCCGGCCGGCTACGTGACCATCTCCGGTACGTCGATGGCGACCCCGCATGTCGCGGGCGCGGCGGCGATCCTGAAGCAGCAGCACCCGGAGTGGACCTACGCCGAGATCAAGGGCGCGCTGACCGGTTCCACCAAGGGCGGCAAGTACACGCCGTTCCAGCAGGGTTCGGGCCGCATCCAGGTCGACAAGGCCATCAAGCAGACCGTGATCGCCGACCCGGTGTCGGTGAGCTTCGGCACGCAGCAGTGGCCGCACACCGACGACACGCCGGTCACCAAGAAGCTGACGTACCGCAACCTCGGTACGGCGGACGTCACGCTCAAGCTGACCTCCACGGCGACCAACCCGAAGGGGCAGGCCGCCCCGGCCGGCTTCTTCAAGCTGGGCGCCACCACGGTGACCGTCCCTGCGGGCGGCAAGGCCAGCGTCGACATGACCGTCAACACCAAGCTGGGCGGCACCGTCGACGGTGCGTACTCGGCGTACGTGACGGCGACGGGCGGCGGCCAGAGCGTCCGTACGGCGGCCGCGGTGCAGCGTGAGGTCGAGTCGTACGACCTCAAGGTCAAGCACATCGGCAAGGACGGGCAGCCGTCCGAGTACAACACCGTGCTGTTCGGCTACTCGGGCCTGGGCGCGAACCGCGTCTACTCGGTCCCGGCCGCCGAGTCCGGCACGACCACGATGCGCGTGGCCAAGGGCACTTACCTGCTGGACGCCTGGATCGCCGAGGACTTCGCGACCTTCGAGGGCGGCCTCGACTGGCTGGTCCAGCCGAGGCTGACCGTCACCAAGGACACCTCGGTGACGATCGACGCCCGTAAGACCAAGGCGGCCGACATCACGGTGCCGGACGCTGCCGCGAAGCAGACCTTCGGCATGATCGGTTACCTCTACGACGCGGCGGGTGTCGGCGTCGGCGTCGGCCTCGACACCTTCGCCAATGTGCGCATGGCGCCCCTCGGCGGGGAGGTCAACGGTCTCACGCAGACCTGGAACGGCCAGTGGACCAAGGGCGCCGACACCGAGTACGACGTCGCCACCACCGCCAAGGTCAAGAAGATCCAGGGCGACAAGGTCCGCCACTTCAAGGCGGGCGAACTCGCCAAGGTGAAGAACGACATCGGCGCCGCCACCGCCGGAAAGACCGGCGGCATCCTCACGATCGGCGCCTTCCCCGAGGACGTCGTCATCGGCAGCCCGATCGAGCAGAAGCTGCCCGGCACGCGGACGCTGTACCTGTCGACGTCCGACAAGATCGAGTGGACGTACGACGTCGAGCAGTACGGCGGCACGGACGCGGACGGCTTCCCGATCCTGGAGGCGTCCTACACGCTCGGCAACTTCCTCAAGTTCGAGGGTGGCAAGACCTACAAGAAGACCTTCAACCGGGCGGTCTTCGGCCCGCATCTGAACTCCCAGTTCGGGCTGTTCCGCGAGGGCAACCAGATCTACGGGTACCTGCCGCTGTTCGCGGACAGCGTGGGACACGCGGGCTCGTCGCTGTTCACCTCGGTGAACACCTCGCTCTACCGCAACGGCACCAAGGTCGGCAGCAACGACGACCCGCTGTTCGGCAACAAGGCGTTCAAGGTCCCGTCCGGCGACGCCGAGTACAAGCTGACGACGTCGGTCAAGCGGACCGTCAAGGTCGCCGCCGCGTCCACGCGGATCGACGCGAGCTGGACCTTCCGCTCCAAGAAGCCGTCCGGCGACCTCGCCAAGCTCCCGGCGTCCACGGTCCGCTTCAGCGCGGCCACGGGCCCGGACAGCCGCGTCGAGGCCGACAAGACGGTCAAGATCCCGGTCACCGTCCAGGGCGCGGCCAAGGGCAGCAACCTCAAGTCCCTGACGGTGTACGTGTCGTACGACTACGGCCAGACCTGGAAGAAGGTCACCGTCTCGGGCGGCAAGATCACCGTGAAGAACCCGGCGAAGGGGAAGGCGATCTCCTTCCACGCCAAGATCACCGACAAGAAGAACAACAAGTCGACGATCTCGATCTACAACGCGTACTACGCCAAGTGATCAGCTGAGGTCGACCACAGGATCGGGCCCTTCGAGAGTCAATCTCGAAGGGCCCGAATCTCTTTGGATCCGTGCTCCCTTGGGTTGCCCAAGCAGGGGAAGGGAACGGCCTGGCGCATGATCAGCTCAACGCGCCACCACCCGCGGTGCGAGCCCGAGCAGTAGAGGCGGCTTCCGCCGCCTCCTGGAAGTCGATGATGGCCCCGCCGTAGTCCCTCGCCCAGTTCGTCAGGACCTCGATGGGCTCGACGAGGGTCCGGCCGAGGTCGGTGAGGCTGTACTCGACCCGCCGTGGCGCTTCGGCATGGCGTTCGACCAGACCGTACTGCTGGAGCCGGCGCAGCGTGTGGGTGAGGACCTTACGCGAGATGCCGCCGATGAGGTCGATGAGTTCACCGTGCCTGCGAGGCTGATGGCTGAGCCCGAAGAGCACGAGCACGGCCCATTTGTCGGCGATGATCTCGACCGCCAGGCGCGTGGGACAGTCAGCGAGGAAGGCTGGTCCAGCCACGTTCTGCATGACAATCGAAGGTACCAGGAGGTAACCCGCGGCTCCGTAACGTCTTCCGCGAGCAACGAAACAGCACCAGATGCGGAGGAGTCACCATGCCACGAGTTGTCGTGTTCGACGAGTTCGGCGGGCCGGATGTCATGCACGTCGTCGAGGAGGCGGTCGTCGAGCCCCTCGCCGGCGAGGTACGGGTCAGGATCGAAGCGTTCGCCGTCAACCCGCTCGACCAGATGATGCGTTCCGGTACCTCGCCCGCAACCGTCCCCCTGCCACACGCTCGCCTCGGCGTCGAAGGAACCGGCGTCGTCGACGCGCTGGGTCCCGAGATCACCGGGCTGAAGATCGGCGATCCGGTCATTCTCACGGCCATTCCGGACGCGAGCGCCAGGGGCAGCTACGCCGAATACACCACGGTCCCCGCGAGCCAGGTCGTCGCCCGGCCGGCCGGGCTCGGAATCACGGAGGCGGCGGCGATCTGGGTCGCGTACTCCACCGCCTACGGCGCGCTCGTCGAGAAGGCGAGGATACGGCCCGGCGACCACGTCCTCATCACTGCCGCGTCCGGCGGCGTCGGCCGGGCGGCAATGCAGATCGCCCATCAGATCGGCGCCGTGCCCATCGCCATCACTCGGCACACTGCGAGGAAGGACGACCTGCTCGCCGCCGGCGCCGCCGCGGTCATCGCCACCGACCACATGGACGTCGTCAAAGCCGTCCGCCACCACACCGGCGGGACCGGCGCCGACATCGTCCTCGACGTTGTCATGGGCCCCGGCCAGCAGGATCTCCTGAAGGCGGCTCGGCCCGGCGGAACACTGGTCGCCGCGGGCTTCCTGGACCCTCGGCCCACACCCTTCCCGAGAAGCACGCCGCTCACGATCTTCAGCTACCGAAGCTTCGAGCACACCCTCGACGGCGTCGTGGTGAAACGCATGGCGGCCTTCCTGAACGCGGGTGTACGCCTCGGTGCACTGCGGCCCGCCATCGACAGGGTGTTCGCCCTCAACGACGTCGTCGAGGCACACCGCCACCTTGAGAAGGGGCTCCACGCCGGGAAGAAGATCGTCGTGACGGTCTAGGAACGGACCAGAAGGAGCGTCACATGCCGGATATTACCGGCAACTCCCTTACGCGAAGCGAAACTTGAGGGCGGCCACCCGATCGGGTGGCCGCCCTCAGTCGACTGACGTCAGCGCGCAGACCGGCGTCAGACCGCCGAACCCGCCTTCCACTGCGCCCAGTCCATGTTCCAGCCGTTCAGGCCGTTGTCCGGGGCGATGGTCTTGTCGCCGGTGTTCTGGACGACCACGACGTCACCGACGATCGAGTTGTTGTAGAACCAGTAGCCCGCCGTGCCCTTGTCGTTGGCGCCCTTGGTGTCGTTCAGGCCGACGCAGCCGTGGCTGGTGTTGGTGCTGCCGAAGACCGAGTCCGCGCCCCAGTAGTTGCCGTGGATGAAGGTGCCGGAGCTGGACAGGCGCATGGCGTGGGGGACGTCCTTGATGTCGTACTCGCCCTTGCCGTCGTCGTCGGTGAAGCCGACCGTCGCGCCGTTCATCCGGGTCTCCTTGAACTTCTCGGAGATCACCATCTGGCCCTCGTACGTCTTGTTCTCGGGCGAACCGGCGGAGATCGGGATGGTCTTGATCGTCTTGCCGTCCTGCGTGACCTTCATCTGCTTGGTGTTGGCGTCGACGTAGGAGACCTGGTTGCGGCCGATCTTGAAGGTGACCGTCTTCTGCTGGACGCCGTAGACACCCTCGGAGCCCTCGACACCGTCGAGCGCGAGCTTCAGCGTGACGGTGGAGCCGCCCTTCCAGTACTCGTCCGGCCGGCAGTCCATGCGGGTCTCGTTGAACCAGTGGCAGACGACTTCCTGGCCGCTGCTGGAGGTGACGGTGACGCCCTTCTGGACGTCCGCCTTGTTGGTGATCGCCTTGTCGAAGTTGATCGACACCGGCATGCCCACACCGACCGTGGAGCCGTCCTCCGGCGTGAAGTAGCCGAGGAAGCTGTTGTCCGGGGAGACCGTGGAGAACGAGGCGTTCTCGTGGGCGACGCGGCCTTCGGAGTCCTTGGCCTCCGCCGTCACCTTGTAGGTGGTGGACCGCTCCAGCTGGACGCTGGGCTTCCAGCTGGTCTTGTCGGCGGATATCTCGCCCTCGACGGCGGTGCCGTCGTCCGTGGTCATCTTCACTTCGGTGAGCGTGCCCTTGCTCACGGTGACGGCGGTGCCCTTGTTGATGGAGGCGTTGTCCGAGCCGTCCTTCGGCGTGATCTTGATCTGCGCTTCGGAGGTCTTCTTGGCCGCCGCCTCGTCGACCTTCGCCTGCGAGGTGTCGTTGCTCCCGCCGGAGGCGTCGTCACCGCCGCCGGAACAGGCCGAGAGCACCAGGACACCGCCGAGCAGTGCGGACGCGGCCATCAGACCCCTGCGCCGCTTACTGTCCGTCATCACACGCTTCTCCATCGCTGCCGAATCCCCAAACCCCGAGTGTCCCCGTTAACAAACATCCGTAAAAAGCTTCAACGCCAAGACCGGTTCGTCCCGTTCCACATCTGTCGGATGTGTGGGGCACACCACGTTCGCGGGGCGGGTGGTGCGGATGTCGGTCAGTGCGCCCCCTGAGACGACGAAACCCCGGGCGGCGGTTGCCGCCCAGGGTCACGATTTTCCCAAGCAGCGTCAGCCGACCGCCTTCTCGGCGTCTTCCTCGTCGCCGTCACCGTCGTCGCCATCATCCTCGTCGAGGTCCCACTCGGGCGACTCCGGGTCGTATTCGATCTGCTCACTGCTCCAGGAGGCCTGCTGGAGCTCGATTCCCGGCACCTCGCTGACCAGGTCGAACGGGTCCACGAGATAGGCGAGAGCCTCCGCCGTGTCTTCCGTCACAGCGCTCTGTGCGTGTACCCGTTCGTCCTGCGGCATATCAGCGTCATCCGCGATGCGCTGAAGTGCCGCTTTCGTGAGGTCGTCGGCATCGTCGACCTCGATCACCAGCTCCACGCGAAGCCGTACAAAACGTGATGTCTCTGCAGTGCTCATGCCCGGAGCGTACGACCCACAGCTCCCGTGACTTTCCCGTGACCCGCACCTTTCACTAACATCGCCTCACACGGCCAATTCGCCAGCGCCACAAGGGGATCGATATTCCGTGTCATCCGCTCGCCGTCCGTTGCTGACCGCCGCCGCCGCGGGCACCCTGCTGGGCGCCCTGTGGTTCGTCCCGTCCGCCAACGCGACGATGGAAGGCCCGGCCAGAACGGAGCCCTCGGCGACCCCGACGTCGCAGGTCACCACGCAGGCCCGGGTCACCACGGAGGCTTCCGCCGACGGCACCCGACTCGCCGACACCGGAAGCTTCGACACCACCCCGTACATCGTCGGCGGGACGTTCTTCCTCGCCCTCGGTGCCGGGTTCGTGGTGTATTCGGTACGGCGTGAGCGACTGGGTTTTTAACCCACTTGACGTGTCTTTGACTTGGGCCGCATAGTCCCGCCATGAAGAGATCATCGGGCGCGCGCATAGCCGCCACGGTCGCCGTGAGCACGCTGTCGCTCGCCCTTGTCACCGGTTGTTCCACCGAGGAGTCGGGCGGCTCCAAGGCACTCGGCTCCGAGTCCGCCACGCCGACCCAGGCCGCCAAGGCGCGCAGCGCGGGCGAGTTGGAGAAGCTGCTGCTCGCCGCGGGCGAGGTCAAGGGCTACAAGGTCGCCACCGGCGACGACACCCTGCCGAAGTCCAAGAGCGTCGTGAAGACCGACAAGGCCGCTTGCGCGCCGCTCGCCTGGGCCATGGCCGGTCTCGCGCCGGGCGACACGGACGCGAGCGTCAGCAACACGGTCACCGCCGACCCGTCGTCGGACGCCGCCTCCAAGCCCGCCGAGGACCTCACCGAGGCCGACATCGAGAACGCCTTCTCGGTCAACATGACCTTCGTGGGCCTCTCCTCGTACGAGGGCGACGGCGCCGCGCAGGCGGTCAAGGCCGTCTCCGACGGCATCGCGGCCTGCTCCGGCGGGTTCGCCATCACCGCCCAGGGCGAGACCCAGAAGATCACCAAGGTCTCTTCCCAGCAGGCCCCCACGGGCGGCGACGAGTCCGTCGCGTTCTCCGTGGACTCCGACATGGACGGCGAGGGCACGGCCACCTTCAACACCCAGGTGGTACGCCAGGGCTCCACCGTCGCGACGTACTACACGGTGGACTTCGCGCAGATGGGCACCGGCAAGGCGGCCGAGGTCCCGTCGGCCGTGGTCGACGCGCAGGCAGCCAAACTCAAGTGACCGCCCGGTCGAGGTGATCCCGCGGGGCCCTGCCGTCGTCGTACGGCAGGGCCCTCACTGCCTTACTGCAGGGGCCCGGTGACGGCTTCCACCGCCGCCAGCAGCCGCCCGTCCCGCACGAACGCGTCCGCCGCCGCGAGGTCGGGCGCCAGGAACCGGTCCGGACCTGGACCCGCCACACCCGCCGCCCGTGCGGCCTCGATGACGGCCCGCGACGCGGGCGCCGGGGTCAGCCCCTCGCGCAACTCGACGGCGCGCGTGGCGGCGTACAACTCGATGGCGACGACCCGGGTGAGGTTGTCGACGGCCGTACGCAGCTTGCGCGCCGCCGACCAGCCCATGGAGACGTGGTCCTCCTGCATCGCGGAGGACGGAATCGAGTCGGCCGACGCCGGTACGGCCAGCCGCTTCATCTCGCTCACCAGCGCGGCCTGCGTGTACTGAGCGATCATCAGCCCGCTGTCCACCCCCGGGTCGTCCGCGAGGAACGGCGGCAGCCCGTGGCTGCGGTTCTTGTCGAGCAGCCGGTCGGTACGGCGCTCGGCGATCGACGCGAGGTCGGCGGCGGCGATGGCGAGGAAGTCGAGGACATAACCCACGGGCGCGCCATGGAAGTTGCCGTTGGACTCGACACGTCCGTCGGGCAGTACGACGGGATTGTCGACGGCGGAGGCGAGTTCGCGCTCGGCGACCAGCCGGGCGTGGGCCATGGTGTCGCGTCCGGCGCCGGCGACCTGCGGAGCGCACCGCACGGAGTACGCGTCCTGGACGCGGGGTGCGTCGTCCTGGTGATGCCCGGTCAGGCCCGAACCCTTCAGCACGGCCAGCATGTTGGCGGCGGAGGCGCCCTGGCCCGGGTGCGGGCGGATGGCGTGCAGCTCGGGCGCGAGGACCTTGTCCGTCCCGAGGAGGGCTTCGAGGCTGAGGGCGGCGGTGACGTCGGCGGATTTGTAGAGGGTGTCGAGGTCGGCGAGGGCCATCACCAGCATGCCGAGCATGCCGTCGGTGCCGTTGAGGAGGGCGAGGCCTTCCTTCTCACGGAGCTCGACGGGCCGGATCCCGTGCTCGGCGAGAAGCTCGCCGGCGGGCCTCAGGGTCCCGTCCGGGCCTTCCGCCTCGCCCTCGCCCATCAGCGTGAGGGCGCAGTGGGACAGGGGGGCCAGGTCGCCGGAGCAGCCGAGGGAGCCGTACTCGTGCACGACGGGGGTGATTCCGGCGTTGAGCAGGTCGGCCATGGTCTGCGCGACCTCGGGCCGGACGCCGGTGTGCCCCGAGCACAGGGTCTTCAGCCGCAGGAACATCAGGCCTCGTACGACCTCCCGCTCCACCCTCGCCCCCATGCCGGCGGCGTGCGAGCGGACGATGTTGCGCTGCAGCTGGGCCCGCATCTCCTGGCTGATGTGCCGGGTCGCCAGGGCGCCGAAGCCGGTGCTCACGCCGTAGACGGGGTCGGGCTTGGCGGCCAGCGCCTCCACGATCTCGCGGGCGGCGGCAAGCGCTGCCACGGCCTCCGGGGAGAGCTCGACCCGGGCGCCGGCGCGCGCCACGGCGAGAACGTCGGACGCGGTCACCCCGGACGTCCCCACCACCACAGTGTGCATATCCATATTCAGGAGAGTAGTGAGTGAATTCGAAGATGTCACGAGTGGGTGCAGGTTTCACCCCTTACCGATTTGGTCACACGGTCACGCCGGGGTCAGCGCCGCCCCCGGAACCGGCGCCGCTCGGCCCCGGTGTCGCGCGAGGGTTCATCAGCCAGCCGCACGACGGGATCGTCCGGCCCTTCACGACCGGCGACGACGGGTTTGGTGGCCCGTACGGCCTTGGCGCGGTACTGGGCGGCGTCCGCGAGCCGGAACAACCGCCGGGCAGAGCGGACGGGCCCGATCGGATCTCCCGTCGACGCGACCCCGCAGGCGACACCCTCCCCCAGCTCCAACTCGGCGGCCCGGCGGCAGAGTTCATCGGCGGCCTTGACGACCTCGTCCGCGGGCGGCCCGACCGCGAGCAGACAGAACTCGTCACCACCGAGGCGGGCGGCAAGCGCGCCGGGCAGCATGGCCCCGCACAACGACAACACCGACCCGAACCGCTCCAGCAGCCGATCCCCGACGGCATGCCCGCGCGTGTCGTTGACCCGCTTGAGCCCATTGAGATCACAGACGACCAAACTCACGACGACCCCCTGGTTGCGATGCCGCTCGACGGCCTCCTCCAGACGTACGTCGACGGCGCGGCGGTTGGCGAGTCCGGTGAGCGCGTCGGTGTACGCCAGCCTCCTCGCCTCCTCCAGCCGCTCGGCCTGGGCGATCCCGGCGGCGACGACGGCGGCGAGGACGGTGGCGAAGTCGGCGTCGGCCCGGTCGAAGACGGGCTCTCCGACAGCCCGGGCGACATACAGCTCGCCCCAGGCCCGCCCGTGCAGCACGATCGGGGCGACGACACAGCAGCCGCGGCCACGGCGGCGCAGGGCGGCAACGCGCTGATGGACATAACCGGGCCGCCCTGTCGTAGGCCCATCAGCGGTCTCGACCCAGGCGTCGGGCTCGCCACCCCCGGCCCACCGCTCGTGCAGAAACTCGGTGATCTCAGGAAACTGATGCACCGGGTAAGCCTCATCTTCCGGGAACTCCACCTCCCCGGCCGCCCGCTCCCCCACATTCACCAGCACCCGCAGCCGCCCCAGATCCCGCTCCCACACCGACAGCGCCGCAAAACTCCCCCCCAAGGCCCGACAAGCCCCACCGGCCGCCGCCCGCCACGCATCCCGCGACCCATGCGCAGCCGCCATACCCTGCGCCAACGCCACGACCGCCGCGAGCCGGATGTCCTCACCCATCACTCCAGGCTAGGGAGGAAATGGGCGAACCGGGACATTGATGCGGCGAACAGGTGGGCGCGACGGTCCAGCGTGCAGCCCTGTAGGGCGAAGCCCCGCCGGGGTTCAGGGGCGAAGCCCCGCCGGGGTGCAGGGGCGAAGCCCCGCCGGGGTGCAGGGGCGAAGCCCCGCCGGGGTGCAGGGGCGAAGCCCCGCCGGGGTGCAGGGGCGCAGCCCCGCCGGGGTGCAGGGGCGCAGCCCCGCCGGGGTGCAGGGGCGAAGCCCCGCCGGGGTGCAGGGGCGAAGCCCCGCCGGGGTGCAGGGGCGGAGCCCCTTCAGGATGGGATGGGTAGGGGCGGCGGGGGCGAGTTACTCTCCCGGCCACTCAGGGGGACGCTTCTCGTTGAACGCCGCCACCCCCTCCGCCCGGTCCCCCGAGAAGGCCACCGCCCGCCACGCCGAGTCCTCGACCTCCAGCCCGGCTCGCAGATCCAGCCCGAACCCCACCCTCAACGCCCGCTTGGCCGCCCGGAGCCCGACGGGAGAGTTCGCCGCGATCCGGGACGCCAATGCCAGCGCCTCCTCACGATCCTGCCCCGCCTCCACCAGCTGATCCACGAGCCCCAACTCCCGTGCCTCAACCGCCTCGACCCGCCGCGCAGAGAAGATCAGCTCGGCCGCCCGTGCCGCCCCCACCCGCCGCGGCAGCAACTGCGTTCCCCCGCCCCCCGGAATCACCCCCACCGAAACCTCGGGCAACCCCACCACCGCCGTCCGATCGGCCACGATCACGTCGCACGACAGCGCCAGCTCGAACCCACCCCCCAGCGCAAACCCGTGCACCGCCGCAATCACCGGCACCGGCAGCTCCAGCACCCCGGTGTACGCCCCCCGCGCCACCGGCCGCTGCCGCACCAGCTCGGCATCGGTGAAGGAGTTCCGCTCCTTCAGATCCGCCCCGACACAGAACGCCCGCTCATGGGTCGACGTCAGCACGACCACCCGTACGCCCTTGTCGCCCCCCAGCGCCGTACACGCCGCCGCGATGGAGCGTGCCATCTCCGTCGACACGGCGTTCATGGCCTTGGGCCGGTCGAGGGCCAGCTCGGCGACATACCCCACGCCCCCGTCGCCGTGTCGCCGCACCAGCACGAACTCCCCGAACCGTTCCTCGCTCATGACACCCTCCGGTTAACGCGGGTTAACAACAGCATGCGCCCCGATCATCGCAGCCATCCCGGGCAGGGAAAAGGCCGACGCCGGTTCCCGGCCCGCCCCCGAACTCCCCCTTCGAGTGACATCCCGCCCGACTCCCACCCGACCGCCCACACCAGCGCATAACGTGCGCTGCGCCACGCGCAACGGGGAGGGATCGCGGTGACGGACCAGAACGCACCAGCACGTCAGCGGGGCCGCCACCGCAAACCCCGCCCCCGCAAGCTGCTGCTCGCCGCCGGAGGCCTCGCCGTGGCCGCCGGCGTACTGAGCCTCGTACGCCTGACCCCCGACTCCGACGTCAGCCATCTCGAAACCGCGGAGGCCGAGCCTCGCCCGGATCCGGGCACCGGCCGCAAGACGAACACAGCGGCAACCACGGCGGCCACCCCCACCGCGATCCCGACACCGGCTTCAGCGATGCGCGCCCCCACCACGCCACCCGCCCCCACGAAGCCACACCTCGCACCGCCCACGAGGACAACCCCGACGCCGACGGAAGCGCCCACCACCATCGCC
Source organism: Streptomyces sp. 4N124 (assembly GCF_052245395.1). NCBI lineage: Bacteria > Bacillati > Actinomycetota > Actinomycetes > Kitasatosporales > Streptomycetaceae > Streptomyces > Streptomyces sp. 4N124. The sequence goes on along the minus strand of NZ_JBQQBS010000002.1, from coordinate 196,974 downwards.
GAGACGCCCGACCACACGCCGACGAAAAGCCCAGCCCCGCAGTCGACGCCCACGCAGCCCACCAACTCCCCGGCCCCCACACCGGATCAGCCGAACATCTGCGTCCCGGTCATCGGCCTGTGCGTAGACGCACTCACCACCAACGACTAACGGAACTGCAGCGCCCCGAAGGGGCGCGGGGAACTGCGCGACCAGCCACAACGCACCCGCAGCCGACACACAACCGTCACCCCGACGGCGCCCGCCGCGTAAGCAACCACGGCTCCACCACACCAAGCCCCCGCACCGGCCGCTGCCACATCGGCTGAAGCGCGAACCGATACGTCGGCGGCTCCTCCCCCTCCTTCTCCGCAGCGGCCGCCGCCTCCGCGGCCTCCGCCTCGGAGGCAGGCGCGTCCCCGGTCCGGATCAGATCCTCCGCGAAGGCGCTGTCGACGAGCACGGCATCACGGGGAGCTATCGACGTAAGCCGGGACGCCAGATTCACGGTCGTACCGAAGACATCGCCCATACGAGTGGTCACCGTGCCGAACGCGATGCCCACCCGGAGCTCCGGCATCGTCTCGTCGTTCGCCATCGTCTCGATCAGACGCAGCGCGATCTCCGCGGCGACCCCCGCATCGTCGGCGCTGTACAGCACCTCGTCCCCGAGCGTCTTGACGAGCCGTCCCCCGTGCGCGGCCACGAGATCGGCGGCGGTGGTCTCGAAGGCCTCGACCAGCTCGCCGAGTTCCTCTTCCTCCATACGGCGGGTCAGCCGCGTGAACCCGACGAGGTCCGCGAAGCCCACGGCAAGGCGCCGGTCGACCATCTCCTCGTCGTCGGCGGCCTGGATGACCCGGCCGGCCGAGGCGGCGAGCTGGCGCCGCCAGACGTAGACGAGGAACTCCTCCAGCTCCGGCAGGAGCAGCTCGATGATCGGGTACGTCACCTCGGTGCGCGTCATGCCGGGCTCGGGCGGCTCGGTCAGGCCCTCCAGGAAGGAGTCGATCTGCCACTCGGCCAGCCGCGCTGTGGTCTGCCCGGTGGAGCGCGCCACCTGCACGGCCATCGCCTCGCTCAGCAGCCCCGCCTCCACGAGACCGGCGAGCCGCCGCAGCGCCAGTACGTCGGCCTCCGTGAGCGCCTTGGCCTGGCCGATGTCGGCGAAGCCCATCGCCCGCCAGAAACGGGAGGCCAGCTCCATCGAGACGCCCGCGCTACGGGCCGCCTGGAAGGGGGTGTAACGCCGTTCCGCGCCGAGGATGAGCTGTTCGAGGCGGAGGGCGAGGGGGTCCTCCCCGGGGTCGGCGGCGTCGGGGTCCCGCCGGTCGTGTGGGTCGCCCCGCTCGATCGAAGCCGAGAGAGCATCCACCCGGCCGTCCGGGTCCCTGCCGGAGCCCGTGTCGTCGACGGTCACGCCTGCTGCCCTTCCGATCTGCCGCGGTCAGGTATCGACCGCGGTCAACTTTACGGCAGATGTGCGCCAGCTCACTCCGTGGCGCCGGATGCTTTGGTGACCGGCGGCTGGGATGGCACCGGCGTTGGTGCCGCTCCTGCTGGGGGCTGCCGCCCCCAGACCGGCACCGAGAAGCACCGCACACCAACCGCATACCAACACGCACCGCACACACCGAACCGTTCACGCCGTTCGCAAGTGAACGATGTCCCCCGCCCCCACCGGCTCCTGCACACCCTCCCCCGTCGCCAGCACCAACCGCCCGTCCCCGTCGATCGCCACCGCCTCTCCGATGATCGACCGATCGCCCGGCAGCTCGGCCCGCACTCTCCTCCCCAATGTCGCGCAGCCCGCCGCATACGTCTCCTGCAGCCCACTCGCGCCCGGATCGCCCCCGGCCGAGCGCCACCGCCCGTACCACTCCTCCAGCGACCGCAGCACGGCCCGCAGCAAGGGGTCCCGGTCCGTCGTCACGGCCCCCGCCAGCGCCAGCGACCCCGCGCCCGGCACGGGCAGCTCGTCCTCGCGCAGGGTGACATTGATGCCGACGCCGACCACCACGCCGTCACCGCCCGCCCGCTCCGCCAGGATTCCGCCGGCCTTGCGTTCCTCGCCACCGACAGTCAGCAGCAGGTCATTGGGCCATTTGAGTGCCGTATCGACACCTGCGGCCCGCGACAGCCCGGACGCCACCGCGACGCCGGTGAGCAGCGGCACCCACCCCCACCGCTCCACGGGCACCTCCGTGGGTGTGAGCAGCACGGAGAAGAAGAGGCCGGAGCGGGCCGGTGCCGTCCACTGCCGGTCGAGGCGCCCGCGCCCGGACGTCTGCTCCTCGGCGACGAGGACCGCCCCCTCGGCCGCCTTGCCCGCGTTCGCCAGGGCCACGAGGTCGGAGTTGGTGGAGCCGGTGCTCGGCACGACCGTCACTTCCGACCACAGCCCGCCCTCCCGCACGAGACCCTTGCGCAGGGCAGTGGCGTTGAGGGGTGGCCGGTCCAGGTCGGACCACCTGCTGCTGTCGTTCGGCTCTGCTGCATCTCGCGGCGTCATGCAAGCCACCCTAGGTGTGGTAAACGCCGCACTGCCGATTGGTAGGCACCCCACTACTCTACGGATGAGTAACCGTCCCCCCTTTTGAGCAGGCAGGGAGCCACATCCCGATGTCCGAGCCGGAAGAGCGTCACGAGATCCAAGAGTCCTCAGGGATCGACATCCACACCACCGCGGGCAAGCTCGCGGATCTCCAGCGCCGCATCGAGGAAGCGACGCACGCCGGCTCCGCACGCGCCGTCGAAAAGCAGCACGCCAAGGGCAAGTTGACGGCCCGTGAGCGGATCGAGCTGCTGCTCGACGAGGGGTCCTTCGTCGAACTCGACGAGTTCGCCCGGCACCGCTCCACCAACTTCGGCCTCGACAAGAACCGGCCGTACGGCGACGGCGTCGTCACCGGATACGGCACCGTCGACGGCCGCCCGGTCGCCGTCTTCTCGCAGGACTTCACCGTCTTCGGCGGCGCCCTCGGCGAGGTCTACGGCCAGAAGATCGTCAAGGTCATGGACTTCGCGCTGAAGACCGGCTGCCCGGTCATCGGCATCAACGACTCCGGCGGCGCCCGCATCCAGGAGGGCGTGGCCTCCCTCGGGGCGTACGGCGAGATCTTCCGCCGGAACACGCACGCCTCCGGCGTGATCCCGCAGATCAGCCTGGTCGTGGGCCCCTGCGCGGGCGGCGCGGTCTACTCCCCCGCGATCACCGACTTCACGATCATGGTCGACCAGACCTCGCACATGTTCATCACCGGCCCGGACGTCATCAAGACGGTCACCGGCGAGGACGTCGGCTTCGAGGAGCTGGGCGGCGCCCGCACCCACAACTCGACCTCGGGCGTGGCCCACCACATGGCCGGGGACGAGAAGGACGCGATCGAGTACATCAAGCAGCTGCTGTCGTACCTGCCGTCCAACAACCTCAGCGAACCCCCGGCCTTCCCGGAGGAGGCGGACCTCGTCCTCACCGACGAGGACCGCGAGCTGGACACGCTCGTCCCCGACAGCGCGAACCAGCCGTACGACATGCACACGGTGATCGAGCACATCCTGGACGACGCCGAGTTCTTCGAGACGCAGCCCCTCTACGCCCCCAACATCCTCACCGGATACGGCCGCGTCGAGGGCCGCCCCGTCGGCATCGTGGCCAACCAGCCGATGCAGTTCGCGGGTTGCCTGGACATCAAGGCCTCCGAAAAGGCCGCCCGCTTCGTCCGCACCTGCGACGCCTTCAACGTCCCGGTCATCACCTTCGTCGACGTCCCCGGCTTCCTCCCGGGCGTCGACCAGGAGCACGACGGCATCATCCGCCGCGGCGCCAAGCTGATCTACGCCTACGCCGAGGCCACCGTCCCCCTGATCACGGTCATCACCCGCAAGGCCTTCGGCGGCGCCTACGACGTCATGGGCTCCAAGCACCTGGGCGCCGACCTCAACCTCGCCTGGCCGACCGCCCAGATCGCCGTCATGGGCGCCCAGGGCGCCGTCAACATCCTGCACCGCCGCACGATCGCCGAGGCGGAGGCCGCCGGAGACGCGGAGGCGACCCGGGCCCGCGTCATCCAGGAGTACGAGGACGCCCTCCTCAACCCCTACATCGCGGCCGAACGCGGCTACGTCGACGCCGTGATCATGCCGTCCGAGACCCGCCGCCACGTCGTACGCGGCCTGCGTCAGCTGCGCACCAAGCGGGAATCCCTGCCCCCGAAGAAGCACGGCAACATCCCCCTCTAGGAGCCGCCATGACGATCAAGGTCGTACGGGGCAACCCCACCCCGGAGGAACTCGCCGCCGCCCTGGCGGTAGTCCGAGCCCACGCCGCGGCGGCAGCAACAGAGCCGCCCGGCGCAGCAACGGGCCCAAGGGACTCCTGGTCGGACCCGGCAAGGCTCGCGGCCCGCCGCGTGCCGCAGCCCGGCCCGACAACTTGGGCACGTACGTACTGGCCCAGCTGAAGGTCTTCAGGGGCGCGGGGCTGTATCAATTTGCGGCTCCGCCGCGTGGGCGCACAGTACCGGAACCGGGGCACCAACTTGAGTACGCATACTCAGGCGCCCCTCCACCGCCCAGCCGCACGCTAGTGCCATGCTGTGGTCCGACCCTGAGAACGAGCCGCCGGAAGAACTGCGTGAAATGCAGACCATGTTGCGGCGGCTCGGCGTTCTCATGGCCCTGGCCATGATCCTGGCGATGTTCGTGATCGGCCTGGGGTGAGCCCCACGGGCACCATCGATACCCTGACCGCATGACCGTTCAGCCGCGCCGCACCCTCGTCCTCGCCTCCCAGTCCCCCGCCCGCCTGAACCTCCTCCGGCAGGCAGGCCTGGACCCCGAAGTGATCGTGAGCGGCGTGGACGAGGACGCCGTCACCGCCCCCACCCCCGCCGAGCTGGCCCTCGCCCTCGCCGAGGCCAAGGCCTCCGTCGTCGCCGCGAAACCGGAGGTCAAAGGCGCGCTGGTGATCGGCTGCGACTCGATCCTCGAGCTGGACGGGCAGGCGCTCGGCAAGCCCGCCGACGCCGAGGAGGCCACCGCCCGCTGGAAGTCGATGCGCGGCCGTGCGGGCACGCTGCAGACCGGGCACTGCATCTACGACACGGCCACCGGCCGGTACGTCTCCGGCGTCGCCTCCACCGTCGTCCGCTTCGGCGAGCCGACCGACGAGGAGATCGCCGCGTACGTCGCCTCGGGCGAACCCCTCTATGTCGCCGGGGCGTTCACGCTCGACGGCCGTTCGGCGCCGTTCATCGACGGCATCGACGGCGACCACGGCAATGTGATCGGCATCAGCCTGCCCCTCGTACGCCGCCTGCTCGCCGAACTCGGCGTGCGGATCACGGAGTTGTGGGCGCCGGCGGAGGACTGACCGGGGAGCCGCCGTCGCCGGGCCTGCTGTCCTCGGGCTCCTGGGCGGCGGGCCGCTCCTCCGCGTCGTACGTCATCAGCAGCAGCACGATGAGTCCGAGCACCAGGACCATGAACAGGAACGCCGGCCAGCCCACCAGGCCCCAGGCGAAGGCGCCCAGCAGGCCGTGCACCACGGCGCCGCTGATCAGCAGGACGCGGCCGAAGCCGGCGGGGCGGCGGTCGCGCAGGGCCACGAGCAGGGCGACCAGTCCGCAGAAGGCGAAGTAGAGGCCGAAGACCACGCCGCCGACCTTCGAGGACACCGACATCATGTCCGGGTCGAGGCCCGCCAGCGACATGTCCTGGCGGTCGACGACGACCCCCAGGAACCAGTTCAGCCCGGCGATGAAGAGCGCCTCCACGAAGAGCACGACCGCCACGACCCATGCCACCGGTCTGCGCACCACCGGTCCCCACCCACTCTCAAGCCGAGCCCTGGTTACCCCAAGTACGTTCGATACACCGTGAACGCTACTAACGGGTAAACCCCGGGACAAGGGTTCGGCGGAGGGCAAAGAATCATTGGGCCATTCGTAGGGACTCCACAAAGAAACAGAGTGGGGCGCAGCACGCTCTCACAGAGACCTTGGCCACATCGGGGGGCTAGGGTTTCCCGGAGGAGTCCTGCGTACCGAGGTGCGACAAGGGATTTCACAGGTCGAGCGAGCCTCGATTCACGCTCCGTGTGGGCAAGCTCACCATTGGGGACGGGTCGAAGTGCCGTGTCGGCAGTCCCTAAACTCGGCTTGTTTCAAGGAGGGAGCCTCAATCGTGCGCAAGGTGCTCATCGCCAACCGTGGCGAAATCGCTGTCCGCGTGGCCCGGGCCTGCCGGGATGCCGGTATCGCGAGCGTGGCCGTATACGCCGACCCGGACCGGGACGCTCTGCATGTCCGCGCCGCGGATGAGGCGTTCGCCCTGGGCGGTGACACCCCGGCGACCAGTTACCTGGACATCGAGAAGGTCCTGAACGCCGCCCGGGAGTCCGGCGCGGACGCGATCCACCCCGGATACGGCTTCCTTTCCGAGAACGCCGAGTTCGCGCAGGCGGTCCTGGACGCGGACCTGATCTGGATCGGCCCGCCGCCGCAGGCCATCCGGGACCTCGGCGACAAGGTCGCCGCCCGGCACATCGCCCAGCGCGCCGGCGCCCCGCTGGTCGCCGGTACGCCCGACCCGGTCTCGGGCGCCGACGAGGTCGTCGCCTTCGCCCAGGAACACGGCCTGCCGATCGCGATCAAGGCCGCCTTCGGTGGCGGCGGTCGCGGTCTGAAGGTCGCGCGGACGCTCGAAGAGGTGCCCGAGCTGTACGAGTCGGCGGTCCGCGAGGCCGTCGCCGCGTTCGGGCGCGGCGAGTGCTTCGTCGAGCGGTACCTGGACAAGCCGCGGCACGTGGAGACGCAGTGCCTGGCCGACACCCACGGCAACGTGGTCGTCGTATCGACCCGTGACTGCTCGCTGCAGCGCCGGCACCAGAAGCTCGTGGAGGAGGCCCCGGCGCCGTTCCTCTCCGAGGCGCAGAACGCCGAGCTGTACCGCGCCTCCAAGGCCATCCTGAAGGAGGCCGGGTACGTCGGCGCGGGCACCGTGGAGTTCCTCGTCGGCGTGGACGGCACGATCTCCTTCCTGGAGGTCAACACCCGGCTCCAGGTCGAGCACCCGGTCACCGAGGAGGTCACCGGCATCGACCTGGTGCGCGAGATGTTCCGCATCGCCGATGGCGAGGCCCTCGGCTACGGTGACCCGCAGCTGCGCGGCCATTCCTTCGAGTTCCGCATCAACGGCGAGGACCCGGGCCGCAACTTCCTCCCGGCGCCGGGCACGGTCACCAGGTTCGACCCGCCGGCCGGTCCGGGCGTCCGCCTGGACGCGGGCGTCGAGTCCGGTTCGGTCATCGGCCCGGCCTGGGACTCGCTGCTCGCCAAGCTGATCGTCACCGGCGCCACCCGCGAGCAGGCCCTCCAGCGGGCCTCCCGTGCGCTGGAGGAGTTCCAGGTCGAGGGCATGGCGACCGCCATCCCGTTCCACCGCGCGGTGGTGAAGGACCCGGCGTTCGCGCCCGAACTCACCGGCAGCCAGGAACCGTTCACGGTCCACACCCGCTGGATCGAGACCGAGTTCGTCAACGAGATCAAGCCCTTCGCCGCCCCCGCCGACGTGGACACGGACGAGGAGCCGGGCCGCGAGACGGTGGTCGTCGAGGTCGGCGGCAAGCGCCTGGAGGTCTCTCTCCCCTCCTCCCTGGGCATGTCCCTGGCCCGCACCGGCCTCGCGGCGGGCGCCAAGCCCAAGCGCCGCGCGGCCAAGAAGTCCGGCCCCGTGGCCTCCGGCGACACCCTTGCCTCCCCGATGCAGGGCACCATCGTCAAGATCGCCGTCGAGGAGGGCCAGGAGGTCAAGGAGGGCGACCTGGTCGTCGTCCTGGAGGCCATGAAGATGGAACAGCCCCTCAACGCCCACAAGACCGGCACCATCAAGGGCCTGTCCGCCGAGGTCGGCGCGTCCATCACCTCCGGCGCCGTGATCTGCGAGATCAAGGACTGAGTCGTACGACATCCTGAAGCGCCCGGCGGAGACCACAGCGGTCGCCCCGCCGGGCGCACTCATGTCCCGATGGCATTCTGGAGAGACGCCCGGGCGGGCGGACGAGAGGACAGGTGGAAGCCATGGCGGCCGCGACCTCACAGGAGACGACCCCGCAGCGCCCCATGCGCGCCGACGCCCGCCGCAACTACGACCGCCTGCTCACCGAGGCCCGCTCCGCCTTCGCCGCCCACGGCACCGACGCCTCCCTGGAAGACGTCGCCCGCCGGGCCGGCGTCGGCATCGGCACCCTCTACCGCCACTTCCCCAACCGCCACGCCCTGCTGAGCGCGGTCTTCGAGGACGGCGTGAGCGACCTGCTGGCGCGGGCCCGCGAGTTGCTGGGCGCCCCGGATCCCTGTACGGCTCTGGTCACCTGGCTACGCGAGATCGTCACCCACGCCGGCGAGTACCGAGGCCTGGCAAAGGCGTTGATGTCCGTCTCCCACGACCACACCTCGGCCCTGGCCCGGTGCAGCGACCCGATGCGAAAGGCAGGACAGGCCTTGCTGACCCGGGCCCAGGAGGCAGGCGCGGTACGCGACGACGTGGCGATCGACGACCTCCTCCAACTGACTCACGCGATCGCACTGGCAGCGGAAGAGACCCCGACAGACCCGAACTTGGCCGACCGATTGCTGCACTTGACACTGAGGGGACTGAAACCCACCCAGGGGCGCGGGGAACTGCGCGAACAACCCCCACACACCCGCAGCCGCGAAACAACCGCAAGCCCTACGGCGATCAGGCGCCCCTAACGCCGCCGCATATCCGCAACCCGCGCCCGCTGCTCGGCCCCCGCTTCACCCAACACCGTGGCCGTACGCAGACCCTGCCCCCCGTTGGGAACACCCCGGCGCGGCCCAGGGAGCGGCACATCCCGACGCTGCTGACGCGCTGGCGCCGACGCCGGCTCACCGCCCCCCGCGTTTCCCGACGCCCCCGCGACAGCGATCTGCACGCCCTGGTCGGCAAGCGCCTGCAACTCCGTGGCCGCACGGTCGTCATGCGCGGGCGGCTCATCCGTCACCAGCCGGGTGATCACATCCGTGGGCACGGTCTGGAACATCGTGTCCGTACCGAGCTTCGTGTGATCGGCGAGGACGACGACCTCCGCCGCCGCCTGCACCAGCGCCCGGTCCACGGACGCCGACAGCATGTTGGACGTGGACAGCCCGCGCTCCGCGGTGAGCCCGCTCCCGGAGAGGAACGCCCGCGACACCCGCAGCCCCTGCAAGGACTGCTCGGCGCCGCTGCCCACCAACGCGTAGTTGGAGCCACGCAGGGTTCCGCCGGTCATCACGACCTCCACCCGGTTGGCATGGGCCAACGCCTGGGCCACCAGGAGGGAGTTGGTGACGACGGTGAGTCCGGGGACCCGGGCGAGCCGGCGGGCCAGCTCCTGTGTGGTGGTACCCGCCCCGACCACGATGGCCTCGCCCTCTTCGACGAGGTTCGCGGCGAGATCGGCGATGGCCGTCTTCTCGGCGGTCGCGAGATGTGATTTCTGCGGAAAGCCGGACTCTCGCGTGAACCCGCCCGGCAATACCGCACCGCCATGCCGGCGGTCGAGGAGTCCTTCTGCCTCCAGTGCGCGCACGTCCCGCCGTACGGTCACTTCGGAGGTCTGGACGACGCGGGCGAGCTCACGGAGCGACACGGCCCCGTTCGCTCGCACCATTTCGAGGATCAATTGGCGACGTTCTGCAGCGAACACGAAACTGACAGTAACCCCAACGACCGTCTGCTTTCAGCAGTTTGCGCCGAATAACAGAAGTTGTTCGCACAGGAAGGCGGGAAGTGGTATAGGGCCTAGTCCCGCCGACTATGCCGTACGAATGCTCGACAACTCCCCGTGACCAGCGGGGAGTCGGTTCAAGCCGTCAGGCGTCGCCGTTCGTCTTGCGGGTGTGGAGCTGGCGGGCCACCTCGGCGATCGACCCCGAAAGGGAGGGGTACACGGTGAACGCGTTCGCGATCTGTTCGACCGTCAGATTGTTGTCGACGGCGATCGAGATGGGATGGATCAGTTCCGAGGCGCGCGGCGCGACGACCACACCGCCCACCACGATGCCGGTGCCCGGGCGGCAGAAGAGCTTGACGAAGCCGTCGCGGATGCCCTGCATCTTGGCGCGCGGGTTGCGCAGCAGCGGCAGCTTGACGGCGACGGCGTCGATCTTGCCGCCGTCGACGTCGGCCTGGGAGTAGCCGACGGTGGCGATCTCGGGGTCGGTGAAGACGTTGGACGAGACCGTCTTCAGATTCAGCGGGGCCACCGCGTCGCCGAGGAAGTGGTACATGGCGATGCGGCCCTGCATGGCGGCGACGGAGGCGAGGGCGAAGACGCCGGTCACGTCACCGGCGGCGTACACGCCCGGGGCGGTCGTACGGGAGACCCTGTCGGTCCAGATGTGACCGGACTCCTTGACCTTCACGCCCGCCTCCTCCAGGCCCATGCCCGCGGAGTTCGGAATGGCACCGACGGCCATCAGACAGTGCGATCCGGTGATCACCCGGCCGTCGGAGAGCGTCACCTCCACCCGGTCCCCGACGCGCTTGGCGGAGGCGGCGCGGGAGCGGGCCATGACGTTCATGCCGCGGCGGCGGAAGACGTCCTCGAGGACGACGGCGGCGTCCGAGTCCTCACCCGGCAGCACGCGGTCGCGGGAGGAGACGAGGGTGACCTTGGAGCCGAGGGCCTGGTAGGCGCCGGCGAACTCGGCGCCGGTGACACCGGAACCGACCACGATGAGCTCCTCGGGCAGCTCGTCGAGGTCGTAGACCTGGGTCCAGTTGAGGATGCGCTCGCCGTCGGGCTGCGCGTCGGGCAGCTCGCGCGGGTGACCGCCGGTGGCGATCAGGACGGCGTCTGCGGTGAGCGTCTCCTCGGTCCCGTCGGCGGCCCGTACGACGACCTTCCGCGAACCGTCGAGGGCCTGCATGCCCTCCAGCCGTCCGCGCCCGCGCAGGACGCGTGCGCCGGCCCGGGTCACGGAGGCGGTGATGTCGTGCGACTGGGCGAGCGCGAGGCGCTTGACACGCCGGTTGACCTTGCCGAGGTCGACGCCGACGACCTGGGCGGGCGTGTCGATGTGCGGGGTGTCGTCGGCGACGATGATGCCCAGTTCTTCGTACGAGGAGTCGAAGGTGGTCATCACCTCGGCCGTGGCGATCAGGGTCTTCGACGGCACGCAGTCGGTGAGCACCGACGCGCCGCCCAGACCGTCGCAGTCGACGACGGTCACCTCCGCGCCGAGCTGCGCGGCCACCAGCGCCGCTTCATATCCGCCGGGTCCGCCACCGATGATCACGATCCGAGTCACGTACTCCATTGTCCCGCACGCTTGAGGGTGGTCCTGCCCTGGGGGGCCGCCCGAGATACCACTGTTACGGGAGGGGCGGCCGATGCGGCTGCCGTACGCTCGACCCATGTCGCTCTACGCCGCCTACGCCGGCAATCTCGACGCGCGGTTGATGACCCGCCGCGCACCGTACTCGCCGATGCGCGCCACCGGCTGGCTGAACGGGTGGCGGCTGACCTTCGGCGGCGAGCAGATGGGCTGGGAAGGCGCGCTCGCGACCATCGTCGAGGACCCCATGGAGCAGGTCTTCGTGGCGCTGTACGAGATCGCGCCGATGGACGAGGAGTCCCTGGACCGCTGGGTGGGCGTCGGCCTCGGCGTCTACCGCCGGGCCCGCGTGCGCGTGGTCACGCTGGACGGCGAGGAGCCGGCCTGGGTGTACGTCCTGAACGGCTACGAGGGCGGCCTGCCGTCGGCCCGCTATCTGGGCGAGATCGCCGACGCCGCCGAGTCGGCCGGGGCGCCGCACGACTATGTGATGGAGCTGCGCAAGCGGCCCTGCTGAGCGCCTGGCCGAGCACCTCACCGACCGCCTCGCCGCGGCCGACTTCGTCGGAAACAACAAGACAACGATCGCCATCCCGTGAGCTCTGTCATCTACGCGCGTAGGCCCGGACCGGCTACCCTCATGCGCGTGAACGCATCTCTTCTTCCGGACGACATCCAGGACGACCCCTACGCCGCCGCTGACGCCGCCGCCGCGCGGCTGCGCGAGCTCACCGGCGCCGAGACCCACGACGTCGCCCTGGTGATGGGCTCCGGCTGGGCACCGGCCGTGGACGCCCTCGGCGTACCCGACGCCGAGTTCCAGGTCACCGAGCTGCCCGGCTTCCCGCCGCCGGCGGTGGAGGGCCACGGCGGCAAGGTCCGCTCGTACAAGATCGGGCACAAGCGGACGCTGGTCTTCCTTGGGCGTACGCACTACTACGAGGGCCGGGGCGTGGCCGCCGTCGCGCACGGCGTCCGTACGGCGGTGGCGGCCGGCAGCAAGACGGTCGTCCTCACCAACGGCTGCGGCGGTCTGCGCGAGGGCATGCGGCCCGGGCAGCCGGTCCTCATCAGCGACCACATCAACCTCACCGCGACCTCCCCGATCGTCGGCGCGAACTTCGTCGACCTCACCGATCTGTACTCGCCGCGCCTGCGCGCCCTGTGCAAGGAGATCGACCCCACGCTGGAAGAGGGCGTCTACGCCCAGTTCCCCGGACCGCACTACGAGACTCCGGCGGAGATCCGTATGGCCCGGGTCATCGGCGCGGACCTGGTGGGCATGTCGACGGTGCTGGAGGCCATCGCGGCGCGTGAGGCCGGTGCCGAGGTGCTGGGCATCTCGCTCGTGACGAACCTCGCGGCGGGTATGACGGGGGAGCCGCTGAACCACGAGGAGGTTCTGCAGGCGGGAAGGGACAGCGCGACACAGATGGGGTCGCTGCTGGCACAGGTGCTGGGCCGGCTGTAAGGCGGTTTTCGCCCCCGCCGCCCCTACCCGTCCCATCCCTGGGGGCTGCGCCCCCAGACCCCCGCTTCGGCCTGAACGGCCTCGTCCTCAAACGCCGGACGGGCTGGGTAAGTCAGCCCCTCCGGCGTTTGAGGAGCGGGGGTCCAGGGGGCGGAGCCCCCTGGCGGGGTCGAAGGGGCGGAGCCCCTTCAGGATGGGACGGGTAGGGGCGGCGGGGGCGAGAACAATGCGGGTCAGTACACCAGCGCCTGTGTCTCGTCCCCCAACGCCTCCTGTACGAACACCTGCGCCCCCGCGATCCGCACGCCCTCGATGACGTCCTTCTCCGTGATGTCCCGGCGGGCGGCGCACTGTGTGCACAGGGTGACGCGGCCGCCCGCGAGGAGGGAGTCGAGGAGGTCGGGGAGCGGGGCGGCATGGGGGAGTTCGAACTCGGCGGCGCGGCCGGGAAGGGCGAACCACGCGGATTCCCCGGTCAGCCAGAGGGAGACCTCGACACCGCTGGCGACGGCCACCGCCGCCACCGTGAACGCCTGCGAGCACCGCTCGGGAGCATCGGCCCCCGCCGTCACCTTGATCACGAGCTTCTTCGCCATGCCCGAATCGTAATCAACTCCCTTACAACTCCGTCCGCTGACCAAGAGTCCCTGTGAGCGCGCATACGGAATGCGCACTTACGTTCTGTGGGGGGACGTCTTGGAAGTACCTGAAGAAGTGGCCGACACCCGGATCGGACCCCGGCCCCGCCGCCGCGGCCGTACGGCCCTGCTGATCGCCGGCGCCGCCGCCCTCGGCCTGGTCGCCGGTACCTGCGCCGGCTACCTCGTACAGGCCTACCGCGAGCCGACGAAGCTGCCCTCGCTCTCCCAGCCGACGCTGCCGCAGGCGAAGGGCGAGGCACCCGAGCCGCTGTCCGCCGCCCAGGACCGCCGGGCGAAGACCGACGGCGACCTGCGCAAGCTGCTGCTGAAGAAGCCGGCCGGCGCGCAGGACGCCGACTGGCTGCCCGACGACGGCTGGATGGACCTGGCCGCCTACGCCGACACCTACGAGAAGCCGGACCGGATGTTCGGCGACCTCATCGGCGACGAGTTCCGCCGGGCGGCCGTCACCGGCTGGGAGTCCGGTACGACCACGCTGGAGATCCGGCTGGTCCAGTTCCGCCAGGAGGAGGCCCTCGCGGCCGCCGGCTCGGTGGACAACAGCCGGCACTGGGCGGACGCCGAGGGCGCCACCGAGAGCTGGACCCTCCCCGGCACCGGGAACGGCATGGCGTACGTCCACACCGAGCCCGAGCGCGAGGCCGGTTACCTGCCGGTGTACAGCGCGGAGGCCCACGCCTGGCGCGGCGACATCGCCATGGAGATCTGGGTCTACGGCGCCGAGCCGATCAGCAAGAAGAAGATCATGGACCTCGCAAAGCGGCAGATGGAGCGGCTGTGACCGAGAACCAGAACGAGCCGGTGCCGAGCGCGCCGACCGGCCAGTCCGGCCCGCCCGGCGAGGTCTCCGTGCCGGCACCCGTCTTCGTACCGCCGCCCGCCAGGAAGCCCGTCCTCCGGCGCCGTATCGCCGCAGTGACCGGCTCCCTCGTCGTGGCCGGTGCCCTCGTCACCGGCGTCGGCTACACCGCGGTGACCGTGAACGACGCCGACCGTGCCGCCGGCGCCCCCGTCTGGACGTTCCCGAAGACCACGGCCGAGGACGCGAAGGCGGCCACCGCCAAGGGGCTCGCCGGTCTGCTCGTGCCGTACGGCACCGACGGCTGGACCCGCGGCCCCGACCTCGGCGAGTTCGGCTCCGACGCCGAGCTCAGCGGCGCCCAGGCGACCGCCCTGCGCAAGGAGTCGCTCGCCGACCTGCCCCGCACCCAGCGCAGGCAGCTGGAGAAGGAGATCGACCGGCAGCGCGTCAAGGGCATGGCGATGCGCAGCTACCTCAACCAGGAGCCCTACGTCCTCAGCGAGAACGACCACATCTACGCGGTGAGCATCGTGCTGGCGCAGATGGAGAGCCGGGCGGCCGTGCGGGACCTGGCCACGTACCAGAACGAGTTCCTCGACGCCCTGGACATCTTCCGCAAGGGCCCCGAGGTCAAGGGCCACAAGAACGCCCAGTGCTTCCTGCCGCCCGAGGACGACGACACGGACCTCGACACCATGTACTGCTCCGCCTACCAGGGCGACGTCCTGGTCACCGCCACCGCCGACGGCGTCAAGCCACTCGACACCAAGGGAGTCGCGATGCTCCTCGCCGAGCAGCTCGACCGCATCGCCGAACCGGGGGAGGCGGTATGACCGAGCAGCCCCGGACCACGGAACCGACTCAGTCCCAGGAGCGGCCGCAGCCCCTCCTGCCCCCGCCGCCCCCCGCGGCCCCGCCCCTCACCCCGCTCCAGCCCTACGGCCCGCCCCCGGTACCCCCCGCGCCCAAGGACCGCCGGATCCTGCGTGCCGTACTGCGCTGGACCGCCGCCGTGGCGGTCTTCGCGGCGGTCGGGGCGTCGGCGGCGTACGGGATCACGCGGATGGAGCGGACGGACGTACCGGGACTGGCGACGGAGTCGGACGGCCGGTGGGACTACCCGCAGCTGGCGAAACCGCCGCTGCCCTCCGGCAGCCCCGGGCCCTTCGCCGAGGCCAACAAGGCCGGCGCGCACCACGCCGATCTGCGGGCCCTCGTGCTGCCCGCGCCCACGGGCGCCACGGAGGACAAGGCGCTGCGCGGCGAGGACGGCTGGCTGGCGACGAAGGACTTCCTGGCGGCGTACGAGAAGGTGGAGCGCGAGGAGTTCGCGCAGGAGCTGACCGACAACGGCCTCAGGCACATCGCGGCCCGCGGCTGGACCACCGGCGACGGCACGCACACGCGGATCCACCTTCTCCAGTTCGACACCGCGGCCGTGGTGGACGAGCTGTTCACGACCACCGCCCCGTCCAGCGGCCCCAACCGTCTGTTGCGCGGCGTCGGGGCGTCGATCTTCGACGAGGACTTCCCGCAGGCGGCCCCGGTCGACCAGATCCAGCGCTCGGTGTACGTGGAGACGAAGCCGTACGGCGCCGAGCACGTCCGGCACGCGTACCTGGCCGCGGGTGACGTCCTCGCCGTGATCGTCCAGTCCCGGAAGGGCGCGGCCGAGGCGGTTCCGTTCCAGCAGACGGTGATCCTGCAGAGCCAGCTGCTCGGGTGACCCCCGCGAGGGGCGTACCTCGCGGAGAGCGCCGGGCCCCGGCCGCGTAAGCTGGGGCCCGGTCTTGTGCAACGCGTACTCTCGCTCACCGAGGAGCATTCCGTGGAGATCTTCTTCGAAGTCCTGCTGGCCCTTGTCTGCGTCGGCGTTCTCGCCTTCGCCGGGCTGACCGTGAAGAAGCTGTACCAGGGCCAGCGCTGACCCCCACCGAGGAATTGCCCCGCTCATGATCGAGATCCCGTCCGACCTCCACAAGGACCTGGTCCCCCTTGCCTTCCTGCTCGGCGACTGGGCCGGCGCAGGCGTGCACGACTTCCCCGGCGCCGAGAAGTGCAACTTCGGCCAGGAGGTCTCCTTCAGCCATGACGGCCGGGACTTCCTGGAGTACCGGTCCCACACCTGGGTGCTGGACAACGACGGGAACAAGGTCCGTCCGCTGGAGTCCGAGAGCGGCTACTGGCGTATCGACGCCGACCGCAAGGTCGAGGTCACGATGGTCCGCGACGACGGCGTCGTCGAGATCTGGTACGGCGACCTGGCCGCCAAGAAGCCCCAGATCGACCTCGTGACGGACGCGGTGGCACGGACCGGCGCCTCCCGCCCGTACACCGGTGGCAAGCGCCTCTACGGCTATGTGAAGAGCGACCTCATGTGGGTCGGCGAGAAGCAGACCCCCGAGGTCGAGCTGCGACCGTACATGTCGGCGCATCTGAAGAAGGTCGTCACCCCGGAGGACGTCGAGCGCTGGGCCAAGGCCCTCCCGGACGACATGCCTGACGACGGGATCGCCTTCTTCAAGTAGGCCTCTTCCGAAGTGGCTCTAGACTCGTCGGTGTGGTGAGCACCGACTGGAAGAGCGATCTGCGGCAGCGCGGCTACCGGCTGACCCCGCAGCGGCAACTCGTGCTCGAAGCCGTGGACACCCTTGAGCACGCGACCCCCGACGACATCCTCGTGGAAGTGCGGAAGACGGCGTCGGGGGTCAATATCTCGACGGTGTACCGGACCCTGGAGCTGCTCGAGGAGCTCGGGCTGGTCAGCCACGCCCACCTGGGGCACGGGGCGCCCACGTACCACCTCGCCGACCGGCACCATCACATCCACCTCGTCTGCCGTGACTGCACGAACGTCATCGAGGCCGATGTCTCCGTGGCCGCCGAGTTCACCGCCAAGCTGCGCGAGACGTTCGGCTTCGACACGGACATGAAGCACTTCGCGATCTTCGGCCGGTGTCGCGACTGCACCCTCAAGAATTCAACTACCAATTCGTAGGGTCGTAGGCTTGGTCCCATGAAGAGCCCTCTGCTGACTCTGCCCGGCGCCGTCCCCGCCGAGGGCGTGGACGAAGGCGTCGCCGCCCACTACGGCGATCTGTTCCGCGAGCAGCGCGCCCTCGCCGACGGCACCGGCTTCGTCGACCTCTCGCACCGCGGTGTCGTCACCGTCACCGGCGAGGACCGGCTGAGCTGGCTGCACCTGCTGCTCACCCAGCACATCACCGACCTGCCCGCGGGCGAGGCCACCGAAGCGCTGATCCTGTCGGCGCACGGCCACATCGAGCACGCGCTGTACCTGGTCGACGACGGATCGACGACCTGGGCCCACATCGAGCCCGACACCCAGGACGCGCTGCTCGCGTACCTGGAGTCGATGAAGTTCTTCTACCGGGTCGAAGTCGCCGACCGGACGGGCGAGTTCGCGGTCGTCCACCTGCCCGCCGGTTCGATCGCGGAGGTGCCGGAGGGCGTCGTCGTACGCGAGACGGCGTACGGCCGTGATCTCTTCCTGCCGCGCGCGGACCTGGAGTCGTACGCCGAGAAGGCCGGCCCGGCGGCCGGGATCCTGGCGTACGAGGCCCTCCGCGTCGAGCACCACCGCCCCCGCCTCGGCTTCGAGACCGACCACCGCACCATCCCGCACGAGCTGGGCTGGATCGGTACGGCCGTGCATCTGCAGAAGGGCTGCTACCGCGGCCAGGAGACGGTCGCCCGCGTGCAGAACCTGGGCAAGCCCCCGCGCCGCCTGGTCTTCCTCCACCTGGACGGCAGTGAGGTGCACCTGCCGCCGCACGGCACGGAGCTCCGGCTCGCGGACGACGGGCCCGACGGGCGCAAGATCGGTTTCGTGACGACGTCCGTACGCCATCACGAGCTGGGGCCGGTCGCGCTGGCGCTGGTGAAGCGGAACGTGCCGGTGGACGCGCGGCTGGTGGCGGATGCGACGGCCGCGGCGCAGGAAGCGGTCGTAGCGCCCTGAGGTCCTAGATCTCCAGGAGCACGGTGAACGGGCCGTCGTTCGTCAGATTCACCCGCATCCGCGCACCGAAGCGGCCCGTCTGCACCGTCGCCCCCAGGGCGCGCAGCTGGGCGACGACCTCGTCGACGAGGGGCTCGGCGATGTCGCCGGGGGCGGCGGCGTTCCAGGTGGGCCGACGGCCCTTGCGGGCGTCGCCGTACAGCGTGAACTGGCTGATGACGAGGAGCGGGGCGTCGATGTCGCTGCACGACTTCTCGTCCTGCAGCATGCGGATCGACCAGAGCTTGCGGGCGAGTTGGGCGGCCTTCTCCTTGGTGTCCTCGTGGGTGACGCCGACCAGGACGCACAGCCCTTCGCCGATGATCTCCCCGACCGTCTCACCGTCGACCACGACGCTCGCGCCGTCCACCCTCTGCACCACTGCACGCATGCACCCATGATGCCTTGCGGTCACGAGTGGCCCGCGGGCGGCTGCATGCTACTGCGTATCGCTCCTTAACCCCCCATCTGGGGCCGATCGGGGGCACTCATTCACATACTGGCCACTTGGGGTGGCACGATGCTTCCACACGCCGGTCGAGGGGACGGTTGAGGCAGATGAGCACACCGAGTACGGGGCAGCCGCCGACGGTCAGCGCGGCGGACGTCGCGCGTCTGCGGCCGCCCACGCAGCGCACCGACAGTCCGAGCCCAAGCCTGTGGCCGCAGCTGGCCGCCGAGCCGGCCGAGCCCGACCTGGCCGCGCTGAGCCTGCCGGAGCTGCGCACACTGCGCCGGGACGCACAGCGGGACGAGGCGGACCTGAGCTATGTACGGCGGCTGCTGCAGGGCCGCATCGACATCCTGCGGGCGGAACTGGCGCGACGCGGCCCCGCCGGGCAGGCGTCCGTCGTCGACCGCCTGCCGGAGATCCTCACCGACGCCCCGGCCCGCCACCGCTCCTCCGCCCGCCATGTGACGCTGGGGACGCCGCACAGCGAGGAGTACCGGCAGCTGGCCGCCGACATGCTCGCCGAGGTCGAACTCTCCGACCTCGGCGCCCGCACCGACCTCGAACTCAACACCGCCATGGGCCGCCTCGTCCGCTACGAGCAGCAGGTCTCCCACCGCCGCCAGCGCCTCCAGCGCACCGCCGACGACTGCAGCGGCGAGATCGCCCGCCGGTACCGGGAGGGCGAGGCACAGGTGGACGATCTGCTGACGTGACGCGGGGGGCGCGGGGGGTGCGGGAGGTGCGGGCAAAACCCCGCGACACCCTCACCGTCGTATGCCTACCGTGATCCCATGACCCGCCGCGCCGACATCGACGTCCGTCCGATCACCGAAGCCGAGTTCCCGGACTGGCTGCGGGCGGTGAACACCGGGTTCCTGCGGCGGCCGACGCCGCCGGAGGAGGAGGTCGAGGTCCGTCGCCGCCGGTTCGAAGCCGGGCGTTTTCTCGGGGGCTTCGACGGGGGTCGGTGTGTCGCCACGTTCCGGTCGTTCGCGCAGGAGCTGACGGCGGTCGGTGGTACGCCGGTCCCGGCCGACGCCATCTCGGCCGTCACCGTCACCGCCACTCACCGGCGCCGGGGTCTGCTGACCCGGATGATGGACCGGGATCTCGCCGCGGCGAAGGAGCGGGGCGATGTGGTGGCGACCTTGATCGCCGCCGAGTACCCGATCTACGGACGGTACGGCTTCGGGCCCGCCACCTGGATGAGTGAGTGGACCGTCGACGTACCGCGGGCCGGCCTGGACCCGCGGTGGGCGGGGCCGGAGGACGGCGGACGTATCGACCTCGTCGACGGCGAAGACGTGCGCAAGCTGGGCCCCGAGCTGCATGAGCGGCTGCGGCGGAGCCGGCCCGGCGCCGTCAGCCGCGAAGACCTGTGGTGGCAACTCAACACCGGCGCCGTACGCTTCGACGAGTCGTGGACCGAGCCCCACTTCGCCGTGTACCGGTCGGCGGCCGGCGAGGTCGAGGGGCTTGTGTCGTACCGGTCGGACGACAACTGGCACGACAAGCAGCCGCACAACACCGCCCAGGTGGACTGGCTGATCACCACCACCCCGGGGGCCGAACGGGCCCTGTGGCGCTACCTCTGCTCCATCGACTGGATCACGACGGTGAAGAGCGGGTGGCGGGCGCCGGACGATCTGCTGCCGTTCCTGCTTCCCGATCCGCGTGCCGCCCGGATCGCCGGGCTGTCGGACTGGCTGTGGGTGCGGATCCTCGATGTCGTACGGGCCCTGGAGGCGCGGACGTACGACGGGGAGGGGTCGCTCGTCGTCGACGTACGGGATGCGGGCGGGTTCTGCGGCGGGCGGTACCGGCTCGATGCCTCGCCGGAGGGGGCCGGCTGTGCGCCCACCACCGCCTCCGCCGAACTCACGCTTGACGTCGGCGAGTTGGCGGCCCTGTGGCTGGGCGACGAGTCCGCCGTACGGCTTGCCGCGCTCGGGCGGGTCCAGGAAGAACGAGCGGGCGCCGCCAAGATGGCCGACGCCCTGCTGCGTACGTCCAGGCGGCCTTGGTGCCCGGACATGTTCTGAGGTCTCCTTCCTGCCGACGACGACGGACCATTCATCCGTAGCTGTGCTCTTCAGTTGTGGGTGCTCTTCAGTTGTGGCTGTGCCTGTGTGCAGCTGTCGCTGCTGTTCAGTTGTCGGTGTTCAGTTGTGGCTGTGCGTTTGGTGCAGACTGACCGGGCTCCCGGCTCCCCTCCGGAAGGGAGCCCGGCCAGCCGATCCTGGGCGGGGCGGCCGGTGTGGTGCTCAGCCGGACTGGGCGAGCAGCATCACGAGGATGACCGCGCCGATACCGCCGAAGACGGTGTTCCTGGCCTTGATTCCGACGGCCAGTGCGATGAAGCCGATGATTCCCATCGGGCCGTACTTCCACTCGATGAGCTGCTCGAATGCGACGGCGAGAGCGGCGAGGACGATGGCGGCGAGCGGCATGTCGGTCCCTCCTTCGGGACGGGTCGCCCTGGGACGGTGAGGCGGAACCCTGCTGAGGACCGTCCACCTGGTCGATGGATCCGACCCTGGTGGCCAACCCCTTGAAGCTTTGACCATGTTGCTCAAGTTGGTAACCAACTCCACTGTACTTATCTCCGCTTGGAAGCGTCTCATAACCACCTTTCTTTGAACTGACGCAAGATGGCGAGAAGTTGTACTGTTTGGTCGTGGAACCGAAACACGCCGCCGTCAATGGACGGGCGAGGTCACAGGCGCCACCCAAGTCACATCAAGAGGTGGCCGACGAGCTGCGCGCCCGCATCAGGTCGGGTGAGCTGCGGCCCGGCCAACGCATGCCGACCCAGGCCAAGTTGGCAGACGAGTTCGGCGTCGAGCGGGGGGCCGTACGCCAGGCGCTGCGCATCCTGCAGTCGGAGCACCTGCTCACCAACGTCTCCAAGGGCAGCCCGGCGACCGTCGCACCCGACCTGAGCAGGGCGCTGATCGGCCCCGGAGCCCCGCCCCAGCCCACGATGGTGGCGCTGGCCCCCCGCGTCGCGGCCGCGTTCGCCGGCACGCACGTCGAGATCGACGCCCTGTGCCTCACCTCGATCAACCTCACCCTCGCCATCGGCGAGCCACTGCGCCAGATCCACGCGGGGCAGCTGAATCCGGCCAAGGTCGACGTCCGTGTCCTGCTGCCCAGCCGCGACATCGAGCTCGCCTTCCCGACGCCCGTGGACCCCACCGACGACGACTCCGTGCACCGCCGCTGGCTCTCCCAGCGCAACGCCCAGGGCCAGGTCCTCCAGCACAACCTGCTGGCCCTGCGCTCCTCGCACGGCATCGACGTCGACGTCTCGTTCCGCGCCCTGCCCTTCACCCCGCCCGTGAAGCTGTACCTGCTCAACAGCACGGAGGCGCTCTTCGCGTACTACACGCTCACGCGACGCGAGCAGGAGATCGAGCACGAGCACCTGGAGATGTACGACGCCGAGGGCTCCCAGTCCATGCTGTTCGCCTTCGAGCAGGGCGGCGGCTTACGTGACACCACGTTCGTGGAGCAGTCGCAGCTGTGGTTCAACGCACTGTGGGAGACGATCAGTTCGGAGCTGGTGCTCACGAGCTGACGTCTCCCACGGGGTGGTTCGCGGTGTGATCCGACCTCATAGAGCGGGCCCCGCGACCAGCACGGCGAGCATGACGGCGCCGATGGAGCTGAGCGCCGGGCTCTTGGCCTTGATACCGATGGTGAGCAGCAGCAGTCCGAGGATGCCGGTGGCGCCGTACTTCCACTGGACCATCTGTTCGAAGCCGACGACGAACACTGCGGAGATGAGGGCGAGGGCAGGCACGGTGTTTCCCCCTTCGGGCTTCCTGGGCGGCGGGACGAGCAGTGGGGGGTGCGTGTGTGACGTCTCCGGATGAGGAGGCAAAACTTCCGCCAACTTGGCCAAGTTGGTAACCATCTCTGACTAGGTTGTCCCCAGTTGGTACCTACTCATAAACAAGTAGCAGACAACTCCCCATAGATGGATCGCAGTTGTAGCGTTTGGTCGTGACTCAGGAGAACGTGGCAGTGAACGGCAACAGAATGTCGCCCCAGGAGATCGCCGACGCCCTGCGGGAGCGGATCCGCGGCGGAGAACTCAAGGCGGGGGACCGCCTGCCCACCCAGGCCGACCTCGCCGAGGAGTTCGGCGTGGAGCGCGGCACCGTGCGCCAGGCCCTCCGGGCGCTCCAGGACGACGGTCTCCTGAGCAACGTCAGCAAGGGCAGCCCGCCCCGTGTCGCCGAGCCGGCACCGGTGCTGGGCGAGCCCCAGCCGACGATGGTCGGGCTGGCCCCGCGCTTGGCGGACGCGTTCTCGCAGCCGCACGTGCGCATCGACGCGGCCTGTCTGACCGCCGAGACCTTGATGCTGGCCCTGAGCTCGCCGCTGCGTCGGATCCATGAGGGGAAGGTGCGCCCCGAGTCGATCGACGTGCGCATCCTGCTGCCCTCCAGGGACATCACGCTCGCGTTCCCGGCGCCGGTCGACGGCGACGACGAGTCGGTGCACGACCGCTGGCTGTCCATGCGCAACGCTCAGGGCCACGTCCTGAGGCACAACCTGCTGGCCCTGCGCTCCTCGCACGGCATCGACGTGCACGTCACCTTCCGCGCCCTGCCCTTCACCCCGCCGGTGAAGCTGTACCTGCTCAACGGGGCCGAGGCGCTGATCGCGTACTACATGATCACGCGCCGCGAGGAGCCCACGGACTCCGGCACCCTCGACATGTACGACACCTTGGGCACCGAATCCCTCCTCTTCTCCTTCGTCCAGCGGGCCGGCCAGCGTGACGCCGCATTCGTGGAGGAATCCCAGAAGTGGTTCGACGCCCTCTGGGAAACCATCACCACGGACCTGACACTTCCCTAGTGACTTCTGATACGACGCAGACTGATCCGGTGGCAGCAGAGAACGAGAACGACACGGAGCA
Source organism: Streptomyces sp. 4N124 (assembly GCF_052245395.1). Taxonomy (NCBI): domain Bacteria; kingdom Bacillati; phylum Actinomycetota; class Actinomycetes; order Kitasatosporales; family Streptomycetaceae; genus Streptomyces; species Streptomyces sp. 4N124. The sequence continues at coordinate 173,304 of NZ_JBQQBS010000002.1, read as the reverse complement.
GCTGGAGAAGCTCCGTGAGCTGATCAAACCTGCCCGGGTCGTGCTCTGGGACTTCGACGGCCCCGTCTGCCGCCTGTTCGCCGGGCACTCGGCGGAACGCGTGGCGGTGGAACTGGTGGACTGGCTGGAGGGCCGTGGACTGCACGGCCTGGTCACGGAGGCCGAGCGCGAGTCGCTGGACCCGCATGTCGTCCTGCGCGCCGTGGACCGCCGCCACCCCGGCAGCGACCTGGTCGCCGAGCTGGAGGAACGTCTCACCTTGGAGGAACTGCGGGCCGTTTCCTCGGCGATGCCGACCATGTACGCCGACCCGCTGATCCGCACCTGGAAGGCGATGGGCGCCCGCCTGGCCATCGCCACGAACAACTCCCCGCGTGTGGTCAGCGCGTACCTCCAAGGGCGTGACCTGGCTTCCTGCTTCGCCCCCCACATCTACGGCCGCACCCAGGACCTCCACCGCCTCAAGCCGGACCCGGACTGCCTCAACCGCGCCCTCACGGTGATGGGCGCGGCCCCGTCCGCCGCCCTGATGATCGGCGACACCCCCTCGGACTACCTCGCCGCCCGCAGCGCCGGGGTTCCGTTCCTCGGCTACGCGCGTAACAACCGCAAGGCGAAGCTGCTTCGGGAGGCCGGAGCCACGTCGATCGTGCAGTCGCTGTTTCCGGTACTGCACGCGGTGCGGGATCAGGCCTGAGTCATCAGCACCACGAACACGACCGCGGCCCCGACGGCCAGTCCGGACCGTCGCGCCCGGATCCCCACGCCGACCAGGAACAGGAGCAGCACGCCGACGACGCCGAGCTGCGCCTGTGCCCGCTGCACGAGGTAGATCTCGAAGAGCTCCATGACCACGTGGAGCGACAGCATGCCCCCCACCTCCCTTCCACTTCCAGGATGGCCTCAACTATCCGTCCAATTGGACTGGTTGAGTTGAAGGTGGTCTGCCCGGTCCGATTGATCCCTTAACCAACGGGCCAATATGACTGCCAAGTTGACCGGACCATGGTTTGTCGGCGGACCGGGAGCGGTACGGTCCAGGTGTGGACGCACAGCAGACCAGCGACGGTGGGGGCAAGGAGTTCCAGAAGGTCTCCGACGAGCTCCGCAGCCGGATAACCGACGGGACCTACCCCCTTGGGTCCTTCCTGCCGTCACAGCGCGATCTCGCCGAGGAATTCGGCGTCTCCCGGGACACCGTGCAGCGGGCGCTGCGCGAACTCGCGGGTGAACGGTGGATCGACCCGCGACAGGGCAGCGGCACCCGCGTGGTCAACACGCAGCGCATCCAGTCGTCGGACCCCAAGGCGACCCGGTCGCGGCACGGCGCGACACTGGGCCCCTTCATCAGCGAGGCGTTCGAGCGGCCCGAAGTCACCCTGGACGTCTACACGTTGACCTCCGAGTCCCTGGACGCGCACATCCGCCTTCAGGCGGAGCGGATCCGGGGCGGTTTCATCCGTCCCGAACACATCGCCCTGCGCATGCTTCTACCGTCTACGGCCCTGCAACTGCCCTATCCGAAGGCCTTGGACATCGACGAGGACACGCCGCGGCTGCAGGCCCGCCTGCGCGCCATCACGGAGCGGCACACGGACTCGCTGCGCCACGTCCTGAGGGAACTGCACGCCGAAAAGTTGGTGCCGTCCGTCGATGTGCAGATACGGCATGCTCCGCTGACGCCGACGTTCAAGCTTTATCTGCTCAATGGGGTAGAGGCGCTGCATGGCCTCTACGGGATCACCCGGCGTCCGGTGGTGATCGGCGAGGAAGAAATCGATGCCCTCGACGTTCTGGGCCTCGGAGCCACGCTGACCCACCACGTGAAGGACACGGACCAGAACTCGTCCGGGTCCGTGTTCGTGGAAAGCATGGAGTCCTGGTTCGAGTCGGTCTGGACGTTGCTGACCGACTGACCGTCAGCCCTCGAAGCACGCTCGAGAGGGGCGCGAGATCGAGTCCAGTCGAAGGCTGTTACCATGCCCGCACCGACTGAGCAAACGCTCGCCTTCTTTCGTATCAAGAGGCTAAACCAGCCAGCTCCGAACGGGCTCGCGCTGGTCTCATGCAGATGGGTGGCAATGCGCCCGCCGTGGCCCTACAGGGGCCACTCTGTCGTGCGCGACGCCACCACCGTGCTTACCGTTTGCCATACTGTCCGTCTCATACCCGGAGCAGCCCGTGGGCGCACCTCTCTATACCCGTCCCACGCCTGACGCCGCGTACCGGGTGTTCGTGGAGCAGGCCGCTCTGTCGGGGCAAGCCATCAGCGGGCACCACAACCGGAACTACGTACTGCCCCTCCCGGAGACCACCGCGCGGCTCCTTCACCGTGACGCCGGTACGTCCGTGACCGTGCGGATCCGGCGTGCCGAGGCGCTGCCCGTGGTGATCAGGACCTGGGAGAACGAGGCAGCGGTCCTCGATGCCATCAAAGGGGTCCTGCCGCACGTTCCGGAGTGCCTCGTCAACCAGGACGGCTTCGCTATCCACAGCTATGTGGAAGGCGTTCCGCTCTCCAGCGTCTGCGACAACGGCAAGCCCGTCGACACGCTGCTCATCAAGGCGCTGGCCGGCCTGCTCGCCCAGATGACCCAGGTGCGGCGCGGGGTGCTGCCGCCGCTACCGAAGGCCTGGCCCAGCAACCATCTGGACAGCCAGGGATTTCTGCAGACCCTGGCGCACCTCGCCGACCAGCAGATCAGGCGGCCCAACTGGGGTGCATTCGGCGGGTTGTTCGCGGCGCTCGGCGTCCCGGAGGACGCCATGGTCCGCCTGGCCGAGCGGGTCCCCGCGATGGCACGGCGGCCGTACAGCCTGCTCCACGCGGACCTCCACCGGGACAACCTGATCCTGCCGTACGCCGCCGAAAAACCCCCCCTCATCTGCGTCGACTGGGAGCTGGCGACCTACGGCGATCCGCTGCATGACCTCGCGACGCATCTTGTGCGCATGCGGTACCCGTCCCATCAGCGGAGCGAGGTGGTGGACGCGTGGGCGGAGGCGATGCAGGAGACCCGCCCGGCCGCCGTCAACGGCCTGGCCCGGGATCTGCGCCACTACGTCGCCTTCGAGCTGGCCCAGTCGGTCTACCCGGACGTGATGCGCGCCGCGCGGTCGCTGGAGGAGTCCTTCACCCAGAACAGCCTGGACGAGGCGACGGTGGAGGTGCATCGGGCCCTCGATGCGGCGGCCGGACCGCTCCGGCTCGGCAAGGTGCCGAGCGAGGGCGAGATCGAAGGGGCTCTCTTCCGGTGGCTGGCGTCGCGGAACCAGCGGGTCGGTGGTGGCCGGGACCTGATCGCTCAGGCCTTCACCTGGGAGCCGGACCGACGCCTCCCCGAGCACCCCGAATTTCCGGACTCCGCTGTCTCGGACGCATTGATGGCGGAGGGAGCCGCCCCGGCGGGCCAGGTGTTCAAGGGCACCGCGCATCTCAACACGGCGGTCCGGGTGCCGGACATCGGTTTTCCCGTCGTCGTACGGCGCAGGCTGCTGGGCGTCTGCCGCCGGGAACGCAGCTTTCTCAGCGAGCACGCGGTGCTGCGGGCCATCGAGGAATCGCCCGCGCAGGTGGCGGCGCCGAGGGCGCTCGCGCTCGGCCGGTGCTATCCCGGTGACCCTTTCACCATTCACACGTACGTCGGACCCCATGACATCGGGCGGCCCCCCAGCCATCCCGTCCACGGTCTGTTGCCCCATGAGGCGGACGGGCTCGTCCGCCAGCTCGCCGCGCTGACGGAGGTCGACTACAAGCGGGTCGACCCCGCGGCCGGCGAAGGTGGGTTCCACCGCTGGCTGACCGAACAACTCCTGGTTCTGGTCAGGGAGTTGCCGAAGGAATCCCAGCAACTGGCCCGGCAGCTGGGGCTGCCCGACGCAGACGGCTTGCGGCAGATCCTGTCTCGTCACGAGGTGACCGACAGGAAACCGGCACTGCTGCACGGCGACCTCAACCCCTGGAACCTGGTCCGTCGTGACGACAGCCTGGCGCTGACCATCATCGACTGGGAGATGGCGGTGGTCGGGGATCCGCTCTACGACCTCGTCCGGCACATGCACCTCACCCCGACGAGGCCGGAGATCCGCGACCGGATGTTCCGGCTGTGGGAGCGCCTGCTGCCCTCCGAGTACACACGTGATTGGGCCAAGGACTGGCGTGTGTACCGCTGGATCGAGATCGTGCGGTCGGCCTATATCGACCTTGACCGGCTGGTCACCGGAGCGAGCCTGGACGCTCCGAACGTACGCCGTGCCGTGGATTCGTATGCCATGACTCTGGCTGCGGCCAAGGGATCGCTGGGCCTGCCGGCCCGTGGGACGGCGAACCCCTATCTTGCCCGTGCTCTGGTCTAGGGAGACCATGACTTCACCCAAAGGCGGGTTGCCCACGGGCATATGACGTTGCGTCGGTTGCGGACGACGTGCGGAGGGGCGGGGGCATGCTTCAACGGGGGAGCAGAGCGACCGACGACGGTGTGGGCAGGCGGCTCAGGCGCGTTCAGGAGCGCTATGAACCCGCCGTGACCCGCCTCCTGCTGGCTCTGGTCTTCGTCACCGGGCTGCTCGCCCAGTTCGTGAAGCCGGTCGGCGACGCCCTGGAGGGCAAGGCGTATCTCGGCGGCGCACTGCTCAGCCTGGTCGGTTATGTGCTGTACGACGCGGTGAAGGAGCTCTCCTCCTCGGTGCGGGTGCCGACGCGGCCGCTGGTGAACTCCAGTCAGCTCGGCAGTTTCGTCAGCGAGGCCTTCCAGACCAGGAAAGTGGAGATAAGTTTCCTCGGCTATACCGGCGAGACCCTCTACCACGAGCTGTACCACCGTCTGGAGGACCTGTCCGACAACCCCGGGCCCACCCGGAGGGTGTCGGTGCGGATACTCGTCCCGGACTTCGGGCAGCCGATGACCGTGCCCTCGAGGGTGGGCGGCGACGGACGGCCGGTCGACGACGTGACGTTCCGTGAACGCATGTCCCGGCGTTGCCAGGAGTACGACGAGGTACTTTCGGACATCGCTGAGCGGCTCACCGCCACCGGCAGGCTGGTCGTCGAGTGCGAGTACCGCTGCTATACGGGCATCCCGCGCGACAAGATCTGCATTTTCAACCGCGTGCAGGTGCTGCATGGCCTGTACGACCTGTCCGCGCGTCTGCACCACCGGGGCGAGGACTACTTCGACCCGAAGGGCCTTCGAACCGACCTCAACGTCTGGTCCCGGCAAGGCACGGCAGCCGCGGAGGAAGCCGTCACCACCTGGATCAAGCACTTCGACGACCTCTGGAGCCTCGCCACGGTTCCTGCCTGGAGGCAGGGCTACGCGAGCTGAGGCCACCGCCGCTGCGATGCGTAGGCTCACCCCATGAGCGAGATCGGCCTGCGTGAGCGCAAGAAGCGGCGGATGTATCAGTCCGTGTCGGACATCGCCATCCGGCTGTTCCTGGAGAAGGGCTTCGATGCCGTCTCCGTGGCGGAGATCGCCGCCGCGGCCGAGATCTCCAAGCCGACGCTGTTCCGGTACTTCCCCGCGAAGGAGGACCTCGTCCTGTACCGGATCGCCGATCACGAGGACGAGGCCGCGCGGGTTGTCGGTGAGGGCGACCGGGCGCCCCTTGTCGCGTTGCGGCGGCACTTTCTGGACGGGCTGGAGCGGGGTGATCCCATCACCGGGATGAATGACCATCCCCAGGTGGTGGCGTTTCATGCGCTGCTGTACGGGACGCCGGCCCTGGTCGCGGGGATGTACGGCCACCTGGAGCGGGCGGAGGCCGCGCTGGCCGAGGCGCTCGGCGGTGATCTGGACGCTCGGCTGGCCGCGGGGCAGATCGTGGCCGTGCGGCGGATCCTCGCGCAGGAGAACTGGCGGCGGATCAGGGGAGGGGAGCCGGTGGAGGAGGTGCGGCGGGATGCCATCGTGGCGGCCGAGCGGGCGTTTGCGCAGTTGGAAGGCGCGTTTCCGTATCTTGCCTGACGTCTTCGATACCCAGTAAGAAATGTTACTCGGTTGCGTTATTCCGGTACGCTTGCTGGAATGACGTCACCCGACCCCGCCCTCCAGGACTCCCTCCGTCTTGAACGCGCCCACCACGACCGCTGCCGCACCGCCCTCGCCGCCATGGTCGACGGCGCCCAGGAACATGTCGTCACCGGCGAGGACGTCTCCGCCTCCGGTGCCGATGCCGAAGTGCTCGGATACCGGCTGCGCAGCCGGGCCAAGGAGATGCGTGAGCTGCCCGAAGGGCCCCTGTTCTTCGGTCGGTTGGACTTCCGGACCGACAGTGAGCACGGCGGGCAGCACTATCACATCGGGCGGTTGCGGATCACCGAGCACCCCGCCGTCCCGCCCCTCGTCGTCGACTGGCGCGCGCCCGTCTCCCGGGCCTTCTACCAGGCCAGTGCCCGTGATCCACAGGACGTGGTGGTCCGGCGGCGCTTCGGCTGGGCCCCCGGCAGCCGCGGTGACTCCGCCGACCTGACCGGGATGGAGGACGAGCACCTCGGGCGTGGCGAGGAGCGCGTCAGCGGCATCGTCACCCGCGAGATGGAGCGCCCCCGCGTCGGGCCCATGCGGGACATCGCGGCGACCATCCAGCCCGAGCAGGACGATCTCGTACGAGGTGATCTCGCCCGGTCGGTGTGCGTGCAGGGCGCTCCCGGCACCGGCAAGACCGCTGTGGGTCTCCATCGCGCCGCCTATCTCCTCTACACCCACCCGCAGCGCATCCGGCGCGGTGGACTGCTCATCCTCGGGCCCAACCGCACCTTCCTCTCCTACATCTCCGAGGTGCTGCCGGCCCTCGGCGAGACCGGCGTACGGCAGTCCACGCTCATCGAGGAGATCGCCCGGCATCCGGTGAGCGGCAGGGACGACCCAGCCGCCGCCCTCCTCAAGCACGACGCCCGGATGGCCGACGTCCTGCGGCGGGCGCTGTACGCGCGCGTGTCGGTCGAGAGCGCCGACTCCCTTGCCGTTCCGGACGGTTCGTACCGGTGGCGGGTGTCCGGTGATGAGCTCGAGCGGATCGTCGCGGGAGTGCGGGCCGAGCAGCCGCCGTACGTCATCGGGCGGGAGCGGGTGCGGACGCGGATCGTGGAGCGCATTCGGGCGCAGGCGGAGCGGCGTGCGGGGGCGGTGCCGGGTGCCTGGGTGCGGAAGATCGAGCGGGCGCGAGCGATCGGTGAGCGCCTGGACGCCGTATGGCCGCGGGTGCGGCCCGAGGAGGTCGTCGCCGAACTCCTCACCGACGCCGATGTGTTGGCCGGGGCCGCCGACGGGGTGTTCGACGCCGACGAGCAGAAGGCGCTGCTGTGGGCCCGACCGCCGCGTTCGTGGAAGAGCGCACGCTGGTCGGCCGCCGATCTCGTCCTGCTCGACGAGGTCGCCGGGCTCATGGAGCATCCCCAGGGGTACGGCCATCTCGTCGTCGACGAGGCGCAGGACCTCTCCCCGATGGAGTGCCGGGCCATCGCCCGCCGGGCGTCCTTCGGGTCGCTGACCGTGCTCGGGGATCTGGCGCAGGGGACCACGCCGTGGGCCGCGCGGTCCTGGCCCGCGCTCCTCGCCCACCTCGGGAAACCGGACGCTGCCGTGGTGCCGCTCACCACCGGGTTCCGGATGCCGCGGGCCGTCGTAGACCTGGCGAACCGGCTGCTGGCGCGGCTGGATGTGGACGTGCCGGCCGCCCGGTCGCTGCGCGGGGACGGGGAGTTGACCTTTCTGTAGGCGGCGTCCGGCGATCTGCCTGGGGCATTCGTCGAGGCCGTGCGGGCCGCGATCGGTCGCGAAGGGTCCATCGGAGTCGTCGCCGCCGATGTGGATGTCGAGCGGGTGCGGTCGGCGCTCGGGGCGGCCGGGGTCGCGGTGGGCGGGCCGGAGGCGCTGGGTGCCCGGGTGTCCGTCGTGCCCGCGAGCCTCGTCAAGGGGCTGGAGTACGACCACGTCGTCGCCGTGGAGCCGGCGACGATCGCGGAGGCGGAGGAGCGGGGGCTGCACCGGCTGTACGTCGTCCTGACGCGGGCGGTGTCGCGGCTGGAGGTGGTGCACGGGCGGCCGTTGCCGTTCTGAGCGGGTCCGGTGAAGTCCGTGCGGTTCGGCAGCGCCCCGAAGGGGCGCGGGAACTGCGCGACCAGCCCCCACCGGCCCGCGCGCTCATTACCGCGTTTGCAGCGGAGCGCTCAGCAGCGGGATCAACTGCTCCTCCTCGTACGTCAGATGCTCCTCCAGCTCCGTCGCCAGGCGCTCGATCTCGGCGCGGGCGGACGCTGCGTCTCCCTCGGCGGACACGGCGGCGCGCAGCTCCTCCACCAGCTCGGCGATCCGCTCGTGCTCCTCGCGGAGCCGGGTCAGGACGGGGGCGGACTCGGGGTGCCGGTCGGCGAGGACCGGGAACATGCCCATGTCCTCGGCGGTGTGGTGGTAGTGCAGGCCGTGGCAGAAGGTGAGGCAGTTGACGCGGAGCTGGGCGCCGAGGGCGGTGCCGTCGGCCATCTCCTTGCGGATCAGGGCGAGTTCACGGCGGAAGCCGTCGTGGATGACCTTGATCGCCTCGCCGAGAGAGCCCGCCCTGATGTTCGGTGGGCCGTCCTGCTCGATCTCGTACAGCGCGACCACGGGTATCACGCGGCCTGCCTTCTCCTGGTACTCCGCCCAGCCCGGCTCCGCCTCGACGGCCCGCGCGAAGGCCTGGTCCCGTTCCTCGCCCTCCAGGACGACGGCCCGCGCGGGATACGTGAACGCACCGCTCTCGACGGTGACTTGGGGGTTGGCGCGGAGGTTGTGGTACCAGGCGGGGTGCCGGGGGGAGCCGCCGGCCGAGGCGATGACCAGGACGCGTTCGGCGCCGTCGGGGAGGAAGCCGAGGGGCGTGGTGTGCGGGGTGCCGGTGCGGGCTCCGGTGGTGGTCAGCAGCAGGAGCCGGGCGCCTTCGAAGTAGCCGCCGACCGCGCCGTTGTTGGCGCGGAACTCGTCGATGATCTGTTGGTTGAAGTCGTTGGGCATGCGTCTGTGTTCTCACTTCTTTCTCGATCGCTGATGTCCCATGCGGACGCATGGGCGGGAGATACGGCGAAGAGAAAGAAGCGGCGGGCCTCTCGCCCGCGATGGCCTCACTCAGAGGCCGGGCACCCAACTCGCTCACGGCACAAGGCCGACCCGGCAGTCATGGACGGGACGTTAACCGGGGGAGAGGATGCGCGGCAAGCGCATTTGTCCGATCCTGTTGGACGATGCTCCTTTTTCTCGATGTGGACGGGACGCTGATCCCGTTCGGGGCGACCTGGCCCTACCCGGAGTACGAGGCACGGTTCGCGCTGCCGGAGGGCGCCGACCATCCGCTGCTGCCCCGCGTCGATCCCGGGCTCGGGGCCCGGCTCACCGCGCTGGACTGCGAGTTGGTGTGGGCCACGACCTGGATGGACGACGCGAACCAGTGCCTGGCGCCCTGGCTCGGCCTGCCCCCGCTGCCGCTGGTCGACTGGCCCGGCGGCGGCGAGGGCAAGCCACGCGGCCTGCACTGGAAGACCCGGCCGCTGGTCGACTGGGCGGACGGGCGGCCCTTCGTCTGGGTCGACGACGAGATCACCGACGTGGACCGGGAGTGGGTGGCCGCCCATCACCCCGTACGGGCCCTGCTGCATCGCGTGGATCACCGGTACGGGCTGACCGACGCGGACTTCCGGGTACTTCAGCGGTGGATCAGCGGGCGGTGCGGCCCAGCAGCTCGGTGACCCGCATGAAGCTGTCCGTGCCGTGGCCCTCGGCGATGACGCGGCGGGCCAGGCCCTCGGTGACGCGCATCAGGCTCGCGTCGATGCCGTGCCCCTCGGCGGTGTGGATGATGTGCGCCATGGTGGAGGCGGCGGAGGTGATGGGGTTGATCTCGCCGGAGTAGGTGCCGTTGTCGACGTCGGCGGCGAACTCGGTGAACAGGGGCCCCTGGATCGCGCCGATGCCCTGCGCGAAGGGTGCCAGCTCGCGGGCGGTGATCCCCTCGGCGCGGGCCACCGCGAGCGCGTGCGCATAGCCCGCCATGGACGTCCAGAAGATGTCGAGCAGGGCGATGTCGTAGGCGGCGGCGCGGCCGATGTCCTCGCCGAGGTGGGTGTGGGTGCCGCCCAGGGCGGACAGGGCGGGCTCGTGCTGGTCGTAGAGCTCCTTCGGGCCGCTGAGGATGAAGACGCCCTCAGGTGTTCCGATGTCCGGCGTGGGGGTCATGATCGCGCCGTCCAGGTAGCGGATGCCGTGCGCGCCGGCCCAGTCGGCCGTGTCCCGGGCGCGGTCCGGGGTGTCGGCGCTGAGATTGACGACCGTACGGCCCTTGAGAGCGGCGGTGACGGTGTCCTCGCGGAGGATCGCGTCGGAGGCGTCGTAGTTCACCACGCAGACCACGGTGAGCGGGCTCGCGGCCACCGCCTCCGCCGCCGACCCGGCCACCGACGCCCCGCGCTCGACCAACTCCCGTTCCCTGCCCGGGGTGCGATTCCATACGGTGGTCCGCAGACCGGCGTCGACGAAGGCACCGGCCAGGGCCCGGCCCATCGGACCCAGGCCGAGGACGGTGACGGCGGACTGGTCGTCGTACGTAGACATGCTTCAACTCCCGTAAAATGTGCAGCAATTGATGACAAAGGGGGCGAGGATGACGCGCAGTCGTGCTCAGGACACGAACGTGTGCGGAGTGACCGCCGCGATCGCGGTGATCGACGGCAAGTGGAAGCCGAACCTGCTGTGGCTGCTGGAATCCGGCCCGCAGCGGCCCGGCGAACTGCGCCGTCGGCTGCCGGGCCTCACCGAGAAGGTGCTGACCCAGGCGCTCCGCGAGATGGAGGCCGACGGTCTCGTGCACCGGGAGGTGCACGACGTACTACCGCTCAAGACGGTCTACTCCCTGACGGACTTCGGCCGTGAACTCTCCGAACTCCTCGCTCCCCTCTCCGACTGGGGCCACCGCCGCCTGGACCGGCTCCGCGCCTCCTGACCTCGCGACTTCAGCCTCGCCCGGGCGCCGCGCGCTGCCAAGTACCCACTTTTTTGTGGGTACTCCGGGATGGGGCGGGAGGGACCTCTCCGGTACGCCGACGCTAGTACGCGCGGTTACTCCCGCTGTCAGACGACCTCGCCGTCCCCGCCCGGCACCGTGTTTCACATGAATCAGAGCCTGAAACTGAGCCGTCCCGCACGCCGGGCTTCCGTCGTCGTCCATGTCGTCGCCTCGGCGAGCTGGCTCGGGCTCACGCTCGGGCTGCTCGCGCTGGCGGTCACCGCGATCACCACCGGGTCCGCGGTGACCGCCGAGGCATCCGTCCGGGCCATGAAGCTGTTCGCCGACTGGCTGCTGCTACCTGCCGCGTTCCTCACGCTCCTCACCGGCCTGCTGCTGTCCCTGGGCACCCAGTGGGGGCTCGCACGGCACCGCTGGGTCTACACCAAGTTCTGGCTGACCCTGGCCACGATCACCGCCACCGCCTTCGCCCTGCGCCCCGGCCTGGGCGCCACGGTCACCGCCGTCGCCGAGACCGGGTCCGTGCCCGACACCACCGACATCGTGATGGGGCCGATCGTCTCCCTGTCCGCCTATGTCTTCATGACCGTGATCTCGATCCTGAAGCCCTGGGGACTGACCCGGCGCGGCCGGAACGCGCGGGCAGCCGTCCGCCGGCCTGTGAGCGCCGGGAATCCTGTCCCATCGGACTCCGTCGAGGCGGTGTGACGACGTTCGCCGCCGCAGAGGCGGGCCGGGTCGTCATTCCCCTTCGCAGATGCCCTCGACAGCGAACTTCTGGTACAGGTGCGGATAGGCGACGGTGCCGGCAGGGTAGCGCTCCAGGTGCGAGGCGAACTCCGGCGTGCCGAGTGCCGCACGGAGGTGCTCGGTGGACTTCCAGACAGCGACGTTGGTGAAAAGGCGGCTGCCGCCGATGCCCCGGTACAGCTGCACCGAAAGAAGGCTCCCCGACTTCTTCATGTACTCCGCGTCGTCCGCCCAGGCGGCCACCACCTCGTCCTCCTTGCCTTCCGGGGCGACAAACGTGTTGATGATGGTGACGGGGCCGGCCTTCTCCTTCTGCTGGTCGCGGAAGGCGGTGGACTCGTCGAGGTTGCCGAACTTGAGCATGATTCCTCCATGAATTCGAGGGGGCGTGGCCCCCGCCCGTGGTGCGCTTTCAGGCGTGGTGCTTGCCGAGGAAGTCGGTGGTGAGCTGCAGCCACTCGTCGGTCCGCTCCAGCATCGGCAGGTGGCCGGTGGCGATTTCCACGAGTTGGGCGCCGGGGATGGTCTCGGCGAGGTGGCGGTGCAGGGCGGTGGAGATGAGCCGGTCGTCGGTGGTCGAGACGACCAGGGTGGGGACCTTGACGCCGGCGAGGTCGTCCCGGACGTCGACCTGGCCGACGAGGTCGGTCTGCTCGGAGCTGCCGTCGGCCGCGCCGGCGGCGACGTAGCCGAGGGTCTGCCGCAGTTGCTCGGCCGGCATCGACTCCAGTGCCTGGGTGCCGAGGGCCATCAGGAGCTGAAATTCGGCGAGCAGCTCGCGGTCGCCGGACGCGGCGATCTTGCTCCAGACCGAGGAGGCGAGCGCGAGCCGGTTGTCGCGGTGCGGGAAGGCGGCGGTCAGGACGAGTGCGCTGACGCGCTCGGGGTGGCGGGCGGCGGCCCGGATGGCGACCGGACCGCCGAGGGAGTAGCCGGACACGGCGAAGCGGTCGAGGCCCTCCGCGTCGGCGGCGGCGATGAGCTGGTCGGCGAGGTCGTCGACGGACAGCGGGGTGCTGGAGCGGGGAGTGTCGCCGCTGCCGGGGTAGTCGACGCCGACGACGGTGTGGCGGGCGGCGAGAGCCTCCAGGACGGGGCCGTAGGTGCCGGCCAGGCTGCTGCCGGCGCCGTGGGCGAGGAGCAGGCCGGGGCCGGAGCCGAGGCGCGTGCGGGAGAAGGTGGCTTCGGGCAGGTTGCGAGGTGACATGGTCATCCGCCTTTCGAATGGGCGCCGTCACGCATGAGAATCATCCAGTGCGTGTGATTGCTTTCCAGGTCTATCACACGCAACGTATGATTTGGGCGCGGATTGTGGCCTCAATCACACTCGATGTATGATTTGCGGGTAGGGTGGCGGTATGCAGCAGCCTCTCCATCGCCGCCGGCCGACCCCGGGCAACCCGCGCGTGCAGCGCACCCGCAACCGTGTGCTGGCCGTCGCGCGAGAACTGCTGCCTCAGGTCGGAGCCGCGGGGCTGACCTATGCCCTGCTGGCCGAGCGGGCGGACGTCACCCGCCAGACCCTCTACCGGCACTGGCCCACCCGAGCCGCACTGCTCTTCGACCTCGTCCTCGAAGGTCCCGACCTCGGCACCTACCCCGAACCGGGCAGCGATGCGGGCGCCGTGGCCACCGCCTGGCTGAAGAGCCTGCGCGCCGGCGTCGGCGTGCCGGCCGTGCGCACCGCGGCTCTGGCCGTCGCCGCCCAGGCCGACCACGACCCCGACAGCGCCCAGGCGCTCGTCCGCATCGGCGAGGACCGCCACACCGACTTCAACAAGCTGCTGGAGCCTTCGGGCGTCCAGATCAGCGACGACGAGTTCACCCTGCTCTACGGGCCCGTCCTCGCCCGGCTCTTCCTCGACCGGGGCCAGGTCACCGACGCCTTCATCGACGCCGTCGTGGCCCAGTGGCTCACCATGCTGGAGCGTGCCGGCGCACTGCGGGACGCCCAGTAGCAGTCGCCGAGAGCTCTTGACAGAGGCCAACCGGAACAGCCAGTACGGCGATTGGCTTCATGGAAGCTTCATGCGCTCAGTGGCACGTGCTTGATGAGGCGGCTGTTGCCTGGCGGTCATGCACGTACTCCTCGTCCCGCCGGTGGACAGCGTTGATCACCCTGCTGTGCGGCACCTGACTTCGGCGGTCGACACCGCACTGTCCGGGTCCGTTCTGTAGCCGACTCTCCATTACGGCGGGGACCCTCGCCGTCCTGCGCAGGCCCTGCCCGGCCTGGCGACGGCGCCGTGACGCACGCGCATACGACCTGACTCGCACACAGACTGAAGAGGGGATCCGGAAATGATCTCCACCGCAAGCCCACCGACGTGGCCGCGCTGGCACGGGCCACAGCCGAGCGACTGCGCCCTCAGTACGAAGACCAGCTGGTGACCCTCGTCGTGGACGCAGGCACCCTCGTCGGTGCCTTCTGCGACCCGGACCGGATCACCCAGGTCCTGGTGAACCTGCTCGGCAACGCACTGGCCGCATGCGACCGGCACGGGCAGGTGACGCTGTCCGTGCACACCGAACCGTCTCCCGGGCACCACGTGATCGTGCGCGTCATGGACGACGGCATCGGCATCGCCGAACACGACGTCGAGCGCATCTTCCACCGCTTCGAACGCCTTGAGCATCCCGGCCGCCCCGCTGCCGCCGGTGGCAGCGGCATCGGCCTGACCATCGCCCGGGGCATCGCCCGAGCCCACGGCGGAGACATCACCCCGGAATCCCCTGGGCTGGGCAAGGGAGCGACGTTCACCTTGCGCCTACCGCAGGAACCCGCCCCAGGGGCCGACATCCCTCCGGCTTCCCGCTGACGCCATCGACCCATCGACCCCGGACGCGTCGACCGGGGAGCCGAGTGCGCCACGGAGCGGATTCAGTGGGCCCGTAAGCGCGGGCGGGCTCGTCAGGCCGCCTGGTTGGGCCGAACGGGCGTGGTGTGGCGCACTTTTGCAAGCGGGTGCTTGCAATAGTTAGCGGGGGTGGTGCAAGGTGGGGACATGGCATCGCTCAACGTCGGCAATCTCGGTGAGTACCTGCGCGAGCAGCGGCGCAATGCGCAGCTGTCGCTCAGGCAGCTCGCCGACGCCGCCGGGGTGTCCAATCCGTATCTGAGCCAGATCGAGCGCGGGCTGCGCAAGCCGAGCGCGGAGGTGCTGCAGCAGGTCGCCAAGGCGCTGCGGATCTCCGCCGAGACGCTGTACGTGCGGGCCGGGATCCTCGACGCCGAGCGGGACCGGGACGAGGTGGAGACCCGTGCGGTCATCCTCGCCGATCCCACGCTGAACGAGCGGCAGAAGCAGGTGCTGCTCCAGGTCTACGAGTCCTTCCGCAAGGAGAACGGGTTCGAGACCGGCACCACGGTGGCGGATGGCCGCGACGGGGCGGCCGACGCGGACCCTCAGGGCATAGCGGACGACGACGCTCAGGATGACGACGCCCGACACAGTGACACCGCCGTACGCGGCACCCGCAAGGCCGGCGGCAGCGACGCCGCCCCGCAGCAGTCGGCGGGCTGACGTGACCCAGCACCACGCCGACTGACCCGCGGGACCCAAAACCCTCAAGCGCACGCGACCCGGGAGGACCATCACCATGGCCATCACCGACGACCTCCGTAAGACCCTCAGCGACCCGACCCCGCTCTACTTCGCCGCCGGCACCGCCGACCTGGCCCTCCAGCAGGCCAAGAAGGTGCCCTCCCTGGTGGAGCAGCTGCGCGCCGAGGCGCCGGCCCGTATCGAGGCCGTACGCAGCACCGACCCGAAGTCCGTCCAGGAGCAGGCCACCGCCCGCGCCAAGGAGGTCGGCGCCCGGGTCAAGGGGACGCAGGAGAACGTCCAGACCAAGGTCAACGAGTTCATCGGCTCGCTGGACGCCGACATCAAGAAGCTCGGCAGCACCCTCGACGCCGACCTGAAGAAGCTCGGCGAGACCGCCCAGGACATCGCGCTGCGCTCGGTCGGCGTCGCCGCCGAGTACGCCGTCAAGGCCCGCGAGACCTACGAGAAGGTCGCCGAGCACGGCGAGCAGGCCGTGAAGACCTGGCGCGGCGAGGCCGCCGAGGAGATCGAGGAGTTCGCGGTCGCGGTCGAGCCCAAGGCCGAGCCGGTCGAGGTCAAGGAAGCCGGCCAGGCCAAGGCCGACGCGAAGCCCGCCGAGGCCAAGGCCGAGCCCGCCCCGGCGAAGAAGACCGCCGCGAAGAAGGCTCCGGCCGCCCGCAAGACCACGGCCAAGAAGACGACGCCGCCGGCCAAGTAAGGCAGGCGCATACGGGCGGGTCGTTCCGTCCGCCGTGCGATAACGGGTCGGGCACTCCTTGAGTGCTCGGCCCGTTCTGCGGGTAGCGGCTTTCCCGTTACGGGTACGGTGACCGCGTAGGGACTAACCGATTCGGGTGGTGGACGTTGTGCTGATGCAGGGGTTCGCAGGGTTCATGTGGCTGCTGAGTGTCGCCCTGATCCTTTTCAGCGGCTTCGCTCTCTTCGACGCCGTCACGCGCCGCGAGGACGCCTACCGCGCGGCCGACAAGCAGACCAAGCCGTTCTGGCTGATCATCCTCGGGATCGCCTTCGTGGTGAACCTGATCTTCAACATCCTGTCGTTCCTGCCGATCATCGGCCTCATCGCCACGATCGTCTACATGGTCGACGTCCGCCCGGCGATCCGCAGCCTCCCTGGCGGCGGCCGCCCGAGGAGGGGTTCGAGCAGCGACGGCCCGTACGGCCCGTACAACGGCGGACGGTAAGCGAAGCGCCCCAAAGGGGCGCGGGGCTGTATCAATTTGCGGCTCCGCCGCGTGGGCGCGAACCAGCCACAACGGACGGAAAGACGGCGTACAAGCGGAGCTGAACGGCGAGCTTCCGCTCAGCCCGCCCGATCCAACAGCAACACCGCAACGTCATCCGTCAGCTCACCCCCATTGAGCTGCCGCACCTCATTCACCGCGGCCGTCAACAACGCCTCCCCGCGCAGGCCCTCCCCGAACTGCCGACGGACGAGTTCCACCATCCCGTCCTGCCCGAGCCGCTCCCGCCCCTCACCGACACGCCCCTCGATCAGCCCGTCGGTATAGAGCATCAGGCTCCACTCCCGCCCCAGCTCCACCTGCGTCCGCGGCCACCGCGCACCAGGCAGCAGCCCGAGCGCGGGCCCGTTGTTGTCATACGGCAGCAACCGCGCGGGCCGCCCCGGCCGAGCAACCAGCGGCGCCGGATGCCCCGCAAGGCACAGCCCCGCCCGCCGCCCGTCCGGCGCGATATCCACCGTGCACAGCGTCGCGAAGATCTCCTCGTCGGCGCGCTCATGCTCCAGCACCTGCTGCAACGTGCCGAGCAGCTCATCCCCGCACAGCCCCGCCAGGGTCAGCGCCCGCCAGGCGATACGCAGCTCCACGCCGAGCGCCGCCTCATCCGGGCCATGCCCGCAGACGTCGCCGATCATGGCGTGCACCGTGCCGTCCGGCGTGCGGACGACGTCGTAGAAGTCACCGCCGAGCAGCGCACGCGAGCGCCCCGGGCGGTACCGCGCGGCGAACCGCAGCGAGGAGCCCTCCAGCAGCGGCGTCGGCAGCAGGCCGCGCTCCAGGCGCCGGTTCTCCTGCGCCCGCATCCGGCCCTCGGCGAGCCGCCGCTCGGCCGTGTCGGAACGTTTCCGCTCCACGGCGTACCGGATCGCCCTGCTCAGCAACCGGCCGTCCAGTTCATCCCGGAAGAGGTAGTCCTGCGCGCCCACACGTACCGCCTCGGCGGCGCGCTCGGTGTCGCCGGACGCGGTCAGTGCGAGAACGGCGTGCCGGGGCGCGAGCTCCAGGACGTGCTTGAGTACGGCCAGCTCGTCCTCGGCATCGGCCCGCCCGGGCGCGGGCAGCGCGAGGTCGAGCAGGATGCAGTGGACGTCGTCGGTCAGCAGCCGCTCGGCCTCGGTGAGATTGCGGGCCGTGCGGATACGGATCGGCTTGCCTGACGAATCGAGCAGTTCGGGCACGATCGGCGAGCCACCGGGATCGTCCTCGATCACCAGCAGGGTCAGGTTGTTCGCGGCAGTGCCGCTCGGGTTGTCGACCGGCTCTGCCGTGCGCGGGGCCTCTTGCTTGGAGGGGCCGCGCACTGTGGACGCGGCCGGCGCCTGACCACTTTCCACGGCCGGGATCGCTCTCTGCCGCGGTACGGGTACGGGCATTGTGTTGGGTTCCTTCCCTCCCCCCGAGGGCATGGCCGGGGGACGAGGAAGTCCTCCCACCGACCGGGACCATAGCGGTAGTCGGCGCCGTAAAGGAATGGTGTGACGCACGCCGCTCGGCACTCGGCCGCTGTCATATGCCGCGTTCTGTACCGCAGTTGGACAGGGCGACCACGAGACGGGAATGACGAAGGTCACGTCGGCGGAGGTTTGAACGGTCGTGCCAGGTGGGACAGGTCACGTGGCGCGGGTCACGAAACGGACGGGTCGTTACACATCCGTCCGTACGGGGCGGCGAGGTGCTTGCTCAGCGAATCCTCACGCCCCCGGCCGTACCACCCCGAGTATCGGCATCGACCCGGCGCCCGCGATCGTCACCGTCCGCCCCGGGCGCGGGGCGTGGACGATCGCGCCGTCGCCGATGTACATCGCGACATGGCTGGCGTCGTCGAAGTAGATGATGAGGTCGCCGGGGAGCATGTCCTTGACGTCGACCGACTTCAGCTGCTTCCACTGCTCCTGCGAGGTGCGCGGAATCACATCGCCCGCCGCCAGCCAGGCCTGTGAGGTCAGGCCCGAGCAGTCGTATGTCTTCGGGCCTTCGGCGCCCCACTCGTACGGCTTTCCGATCTGGGCCGTCGCGTACGCGACCGCCTTCTTGCCCGCCGCGGTGGCCTTGCCCTGGACGTCGTCGAGGATGCCGGTGTCGAGCCAGGCGGTCTGCGCCTCGTACGCGGCCTGGCGCTCCAGCTCGGCGAGGCGCTTCTTCTCGTCCTTCTCCAGCTCGGACTCGAGCTTCTCGGCCGCCGCGATCTGCTTCTTGATCTTCTTCTGGGCGGTCGCCTTGGCCTTGCGGTTGGCCTCCAGCTTCTTCCACTGGGCGGAGGCGTCCTTGGCGTACTGCTTCAAGTCCTGCTGGGTGCGGGTCATTTCCTGTATCAGGGCCTTGGTGGCGCGCTCGCCCTGGAGTACGCGGCCCGCACCGTCGAGGAACTCCTGTGGGTCGTCACTGAGCATCAACTGAGCCTCGTCCGGCAGCCCGCCGCTGCGGTACTGGGCGCGGGCCGCCGCGCCGGCGCGCTTCTTCAGGTCGTCCAGCCTCGCCTGCCCCTGGACGATCTTGTTGGCCAGATCGACGATCTCCGCGGACTGCTGCTTGGCCTTCTCCTCGGCGGCGTTGTACGCGTCCGTGGCGGCGACGGCCTCGTGGTAGAGCCTGTCGATCTTCTCGCGGATGACCTCAAGTTCCGCGTTCGTGACGGGAGTCGAGGAAGCGGACGCCGAGGGAGTCGGCGTGGGGGTCGGTGCGGCGAATGCCATGCCGGGTGCTGCCACCAGCACAGTGGCCGCGCACACCACGGTCACGGCCGCCGAGATCAGGCCCCGCTTGCCCGTACCCATACCACTGCCCCCAAACTGATTTACCGTCAGTAACTTACGGACACCCGGGGGATCGTGCCACGACAGGGCACAAAACTACAGAGGCAGTGACTCTCTCCCCCTATTCGACCGCTGCTACGACGATCTCCCCGCCTTTGTGACGAACGACTCCCAGAGATCGTTCCCGGTCGCCCGGCCGTTCGGGGAAACGAGAGGGAAACCTGTCCGGTCCTGTGCCCCAAGCCGTCCGGTCCCGCGCCCCGGAACCGTCAGAACCTGGGCGCCAACGCCGCCCAGCGCACGGTCACTTCACCCTGCCGCCAGCGCACCGGCCCGTCCGTCACCGGCCAGTCGGCGGTCAGATCCCGGACCGCGCGTATCCAGCGCTGGCGGGCGCCGTAGGAGGCGTAGGGCGCGGCGGCGGCCCAGGCGCGGTCGAAGTCGCGCAGGAAGGCATGGACCGGCTCGCCTGGGACATTGCGGTGGATGAGCGCCTTCGGGAGGCGCTCGGCGAGGTCCGACGGCCGCTCCAGGGAGCCGAGTCGGGCCGCGAACGTCACCGTGCGCGGCCCCTCCGGACCGAGCGCCACCCACACATGCCGCCGCCCGATCTCGTCGCAGGTGCCTTCGACGAGCAGCCCGCCGCCGGCGCCGTCCGCCCGGGGCGCGAGCCGGGCGCACAGCCGCTCCCAGACCGCGGCGACCTCGTCCTCGTCGTACTGGCGCAGCACGTTGGCGGCGCGGACGAGCAACGGCCGCTGGGGGATGGGGATCTCGAACCCGCCGTGCCGGAACACCAGCCCCTCGCGCTCGTACGGCCGTGCCGCCGCGACCCGCGCCGGTTCGATCTCGACGCCGACGACACGCGCGCGTGGGGCGACCGTACGGAGGCGGCCGAGCAGTTCGACGGCCGTCCAGGGGGCCGCGCCGTAGCCGAGGTCGACCGCGACGGGGTCGGGGCTGCGGCGCAGTTCGGCGCCGTGCGTGGCCGCGATCCAGCGGTCCATGCGGCGGAGCCGGTTCGGGTTCGTGGTCCCGCGCGTCACTGTTCCCACAGGGCGGGCCGTCGCGCGGGATGTCATGGCTACGAGGGTAGGTGAACGCACTTCAACCTCGAACGGTTGAGCGACCACCGGTAATGATTCGGCAAAGAACCCCGAAGCGGAAATGGAGTGCCATCGTCCGGTGTTCCTCCTCTGGAGGGCCCGCACGTCCTCCCGAAGGCATGCCCGGATCAAGGAGGAACGCCACGTGAGCCAGTACGTCAGCAGGCTCGGACGGCGCTCCCCGGCCGCGCACCCGCGGCTGCGGCTGCACCGCCGTCCCCGCCGTGTCGCGATGCTCTCCGTGCACACCTCACCGCTCCACCAGCCGGGCACCGGCGACGCCGGCGGCATGAACGTCTACATCGTGGAGCTGGCGCAGCGCCTCGCCGCCATCAACATCGAGGTGGAGATCTTCACCCGGGCGACCACCGCCGCCCTCCCCCCGACCGTCGAACTCGCGCCCGGCGTCCTCGTCCGGCACGTCGACGCGGGCCCCTACGAAGGCCTCGCCAAGGAAGACCTCCCGGCCCAGCTGTGCGCCTTCACCCACGGCGTCATGCAGGCCTGGGCCGGCCACCGCCCCGGCTACTACGACCTCGTGCACTCGCACTACTGGCTCTCCGGCCACGTCGGCTGGCTCGCCGCCCAGCGCTGGGGCGTCCCCCTGGTGCACGCCATGCACACCATGGCCAAGGTCAAGAACGCCAACCTGGCCGACGGCGACACCCCCGAGCCCGCCGCCCGCGTCATCGGCGAGACCCAGATCGTCGCCGCCGCCGACCGCCTCATCGCCAACACCGCGGAAGAGGCCGAGGAACTGGTACGGCACTACGCCGCCGAGCGCGACAAGGTCGCCGTGGTCCACCCGGGCGTCAACCTCGACCGCTTCAGCCCTGCCGAGGGCCGCGCCGCCGCCCGCGCCCGCCTCGGTCTCCCGCAGGATGCCCTGATCCCGCTCTTCGCGGGCCGCATTCAGCCCCTGAAGGCTCCCGACGTGCTGCTGCGCGCGGTCGCCGTCCTCCTCGACGAGCGCCCCGAGCTGCGCTCCCGCATCCTCGTCCCCGTCGTCGGCGGCCCCAGCGGCAGCGGGCTCGCCAAGCCGGAGGGCCTGCAGAAGCTGGCCGCCCGGCTCGGGATCGCGGATGTCGTACGGTTCCGCCCGCCCGTCGGCCAGGACCAGCTCGCGGACTGGTTCCGCGCCGCCTCCGTGCTGGTCATGCCGTCCTACAGCGAGTCCTTCGGACTGGTCGCCATCGAGGCGCAGGCGGCGGGCACGCCGGTGCTCGCGGCCTCGGTCGGCGGCCTTCCGGTGGCGGTGCAGGACGGACGTACTGGATTCCTCGTCCAGGGACACAACCCCGTCGACTACGCGCGCGTGCTGGGCGATTTCGCCGACGACCCCGCGCTGTCGGGACGCATGGGCGCGGCTGCCGCCCGGCACGCACAGTTCTTCGGCTGGGACACCGCGGCCGCCGCCACGGCGGACGTCTACACGGCGGCGACCCAGTCGTACCGCCGTCGCGTACGCTCCCACCATGGCTGAGGTACCGAAGACAGCGCAGGTCATCGAGGGTTTCCTGAAGGACGCCGAACTCGAGTGGGAGAGCCCCGAGCCCGGCAACTACGTCGTGAAGCTCCCCGGCACCCGCAAGCTCTCCACGACCGTCTCCCTCCTCGTCGGCCGCCACTCCCTCTCCCTCAACGCCTTCGTCGTCCGCCACCCCGACGAGAACGAGGGCGGAGTCCACCGCTGGCTCCTGGAGCGCAACCTCAAGCTGTACGGCGTCAGTTACGCCGTCGACCCGCTCGGCGACATCTACGTCACCGCCAAGCTCCCCCTCTCCGCCATCACCCCGGACGAGATCGACCGGCTGCTCGGCCAGGTCCTGGAGGCGGCGGACGGCTCCTTCAACACCCTCCTGGAGCTCGGTTTCGCGTCCGCGATCCGCAAGGAGTACGAGTGGCGGGTGTCGCGCGGCGAGTCGACCCGCAATCTGGATGCGTTCATGCATCTGATCGAGCGACCCACTGACTGATTTCAAGGTCCGGACCAACTAACCCCTGCACGACCTCTTCCCGGGGCAGAGGTCTCGTGTCATGCTCACCGCCGACGCAGATCTGAACGTCGTTCATATCCATGAAGAGCCGCATGGAAGGACGATCGGGTATGAGCCATCAGCACGGAACGGGAGTCACACGACGCACCCTGCTGGCCGCCGCCACAGCGGTGGCAGCCACCGCCGCCACCGGCGGCACGGCACAAGCCGCCGAAGTCCCCACCCTCTGGCGGGAGTTCACCCGAACCCCCTTCACCCACCCGCAGATCCCGTACATCGGCCGCGCGGGCTGCCACCGCGGAGCGACCCGCTTCCCGCGCCGCCCGGTCGTCGCCGACATCCGGAAGTACGGCGCCGTGGCGGACGGCACGACCGACTCCGCCCCCGCGATCAACCGTGCCATCGCCGCTGCCGGAAGGGCCGGCGGTGGCACGGTGTCCATCCCGCCCGGCACCTTCCGCATCGACGACGTCATCCGCATCGGCCACTCGAACGTGGTCCTCCGCGGCGCCGGCAGCGGCCGTACGACGCTGTACGCGACCAAGAACCTCACCGAACTCATCGGCGTGTACGGATCGCGCTACGGCGGCGACAAGTCGTCGTGGTCATGGGCGGGAGGCCTGATCTGGCTTGCCCCGACGGCCCGTTGGGAGTCCCTCACCGCCGCCATCCGTGCCAAGACCTGGCCCTTCGAAGGCTGGACCGGCAACAAGCGGGACGAGTGGCGGACGCTGACGACCGTCGAACCCGCCCGCCAGGGCTCCTGGACGATCACCGTCGCGGACCCGTCGAAGCTCCGCCCCGGCACCCTCGTCCTCCTCCGCCTCGCCGACGACCCCGGCCACACGCTCCTGGAGCACATGTGCGGCGGCGGCCCCGGCCCCGAGGCGTACACCTGGGACGACAAGACGAAGCTGACCTCGTACGTCCCCTACGAATGGCCCGTCCGCATCGCCCACGTCCGCGGCCACAAGGTCACCCTCGAACGCCCGCTCCCTCTCGACGTACGCCCCGAGTGGGACCCCCGACTGACCACGCATGTCAAGGAGTTGACCGGCGCGGGCGTCGAGGGCCTCACCCTGGAGGCGGCGCAGACCCCGCAGCAGCCGCACCTGCTGGACAAGGGGCACAACGGCGTCGTACTCCAATGCGCCTACGACTGCTGGGTGGACGATGTGACGGTCCGTCATGTCGACAACGGCTTCGGCCTGGTGGCGGCCTCCGCCTGCACGCTCCGCCGCACGCGCGTGTCGGGCCGGGGCTCCCATCACCCGTACTTCTGCCGCGAGGGCTCACACGACAACCTCGTCGAGGACTTCACGATCGACCGGCGCACCGCCCCCGCCCCGGCGGGCACGCAGCTGCACGGCATCAACGTGGAGGGCCTGTCGTCGTACAACGTCTGGTCGCGAGGCGACATGGGGATGGGCACCTTCGATTCGCATCGCGGCCTGCCCTTCGCGAACGTCCGCACCGACATCACCGTCGACAACACCGGCCGGCACGGCGGCGACGCGACCGCCGGACCGCTGTTCGGCGCCCGCTTCACCCACTGGAACATCCGCGTGACCAACGGCCGCGCCGGCCTGATGAAGATCGACGGCCTGGCCCCGTGGTCCGCCACGGTCGGCATCAACGAGGTGCGCGAGTTCGACCAGATCGACGTCCCCGACTTCACCGGCGACCTGCACTCCCGGCTGGAGCTGTACGGCACCACGGACGCCGTACGACCGCGCAATCTGTACGACGCTCAGCGCGCGCTGAGGCGATAGCGGCCCGGGGTCACGCCGACCAGCTTCTTGAAGTGCCGCGTCAGATGGGCCTGGTCGTAGAACCCGGTCGCGGTGGCCGTCTCGGCCGGGCTCGCGCCGCGCAGCAGCAGGGCGCGGGCGCGGTCGACACGGCGGGAGTTGAGGTACTGGTGCGGGGCGATGCCGTAGGCGGTGCTGAACGCCCGTACCAGGTGGGCGGGGTGGGCGTGCAGCAGCCGGGCGGCCTCGTCGAGGGTGAGGCCCTGGGTGACGCGGGCGTCGAGGAGTTCGCGCAGGTCGCCGGCGAGGGCGGGGTCACGGCGCTCCCCGACGGCCGAACGCGCCTGCAGATGGGTCCGCAGCCGGTCGCCCACGAGCGTCAGCCTGCTCTCGGCCTCCAACTCGTCGCCGGGATGGTCGAGCGCGGAGTGCAGCTGGCCCACACGCTGCCTGAGCACGGGATCGCGCAGGTCGGGCGAGTCGACGGCGGGGCCGATGAGGTCGTCGGTGAGATGGGTCGCGTCGAGGTAGAGGACGCGCTTGCGGAAGCCGTGCGGGGTGGCGGGGGAGCCGTTGTGCGGGACGTGCGGCGGCAGCAGGGACACCGTGTCGTGCGGGGTGCCGTGCTCGTGCCGGTCGAGGTCGTACCGTACGGCGCCGTCGTCCACGATGAGCAGCGTCCAGGCCTCGTGGACGTGCATCGGATAGGCGTACTCGGTGAAGTGGGCGTGGAAGACCTCGACGACGCCCGGGATGTGCGGGCGCCAGGCGGAGACATCACGCCGAGTGGCCATGCAAAGAACGTACAAGACGAGGGCGTACGACGATCGGCAGTCTCACTGCATGAGCGAGCAACCCCTCCGTTTCGACACGAAGATCGCCGTCCTGCTGCGCGACGACCTGGAGCCCTGGCAGCGCCTGAACGTCACCGCGTTCCTGGTCAGCGGCCTGGGCACCCAGGTCCCCGAGGTGATCGGCGAGCCCTACGAGGACGCGGACAGCGTCCTGTACCTGCCGATGTTCCGTCAGCCCGTCCTGGTCTTCGAGGCCACCAAGGAGACCCTGACGGCAGCCCACGCGCGCGTACTGTCCCGTTCCCTCCCGCGTGCGCTCTTCACCTCCGACCTTTTCGCCACCGGCAACGACCGCGACAACCGGGCGGCGGTGCGCGCCGTGCCGACGGGGGAGCTGGACCTGGTGGGGCTGGCGGTGTACGGGCCGCGGAACGCGGTGGACAAGGCGGTGAAGGGGGCGCGGATGCATCCGTGAGTCAGGCCGCGCTGGCCTCTGCTTTCGCGGGGGACGCCTCCGGCGCCGGGTCCTGGGCCGGAAGCCCCCGCATCAGGACGCCGTACCCGATCCCCGCCACCGTCCCGACGACCGCGCACAGCCCCCACAGCCACTCCGCGCCCCACCGGTCGATGACGACGCCGGACATCAGCGGCGCGACGAGGGAGGCCACCGCCCAGGACATGGTGTACATGCCCTGGTAGCGCCCGCGGCCGTGCACCGGAGACAGGCGGACGACCAGGCTGGTCTGGGTCGGGGCGTTGACGATCTCGGCGAGGGTCCAGACGCAGACGGTGAGGGCGAAGACGCCGACCGAGCCGGCGAAGGCGGTGAGGCCGAAGCCGTAGCCGGCGAGGAGGGCGGAGATCACGAGCAGGCGCCCGGGGTCCCGGTGTTCGATGTAGCGGGTGACCGGGATCTGGAGGACGACGATCAGGACGCCGTTGACGGCGATGGCCAGGCCGTAGTCGGCCGGGGTGAAGCCGGCCTCGCCCATCGCCACCGGCAGGCCCACCATGCCCTGCTGGAAGATCAGGGCGATCAGGAAGGACAGGCCGACGACGCCCATGAAGCGGCCGTCGCGCAGGACCGTACCGAGGCCGGTGTCGTCCGCCGCCTTCTCGGCCGCGGTGCGTTCGGGGCGGGACTCGGGCAGCTTCAGGAAGACCACGATGGCGCAGATCATGGTCATGCCCGCCTCGATGAGGAACCCGGCGAGGTAGCTGAACTCGGCGATGAAGCCGGCCGCCATGGAGGAGACGGCGAATCCGAGGTTGATGGCCCAGTAGTTGAGGGAGAAGGCCCGCACCCTGTCCTCGGGGCGGACGATGTCGGCCATCATCGCCTGCACGGCCGGCCGGGAGGCGTTGCTGGCCATGCCGACCAGGAAGGCGACGGCGGCGATGGCGAGGGGGTGGTGCATGAAGCCCAGCAGTGCGACGGAGACGGCCGTGGACGCCTGCGCCACGAGCAGCGTCGGCCGCCGCCCGAGCCGGTCCGTCAGTACGCCCGCGCCGACGGAGGAGACGACTCCGCCGAGGCCGTGGAGTGCGGCGACCAGGCCGGCGTACGTGGCGGAGTAGCCGCGGTCGAGGGTGAGGTACAGCGCCATGAAGGTGGCGACGAAGCCGCCGAGCCGGTTGACGAGGGTGCTGGTCCACAGCCACCAGAACTCGCGGGGGAGTCCGGAAACGGTTTCTCGGGCGGCGCGTCTCAGAGAGGCGAGCGACATCGGGTCCCCCACGGCAGTCAGCTGGCTGTAAGCGGCTCAGGCGGTGAGCACAACTTACGAGGATGCTGTCGCGCGGGGCCACTCAATTAACAGATCCCGTCAACCGTCCGCTCTGCGGGCGGACGCACAAGCGATCAAAGCCTTCGATTACGCTCGGACGCATGGCCGACGCACCGTACAAGCTGATCCTCCTCCGCCACGGCGAGAGCGAATGGAACGCGAAGAACCTGTTCACCGGCTGGGTGGACGTCAACCTCAACGAGAAGGGCGAGAAGGAGGCAGTCCGCGGCGGTGAGCTGCTCAAGGACGCCGGCCTGCTGCCCGACGTCGTGCACACGTCCCTCCAGAAGCGCGCGATCCGTACCGCCCAGCTCGCCCTGGAGTCCGCCGACCGCCTCTGGATCCCGGTCCACCGCTCCTGGCGCCTGAACGAGCGTCACTACGGCGCCCTCCAGGGCAAGGACAAGGCGCAGACGCTCGCCGAGTTCGGCGAGGAGCAGTTCATGCTGTGGCGCCGCTCGTACGACACGCCTCCGCCGCCGCTGGACCGCGACGCCGAGTACTCCCAGTTCTCCGACCCGCGCTACGCCACGCTCCCGCCGGAGCTGCGCCCGCAGACGGAGTGCCTCAAGGACGTCGTCGTCCGCATGCTCCCGTACTGGTTCGACGGCATCGTCCCGGACCTCCTCACCGGCCGCACGGTCCTGGTCGCGGCCCACGGCAACTCCCTGCGCGCCCTCGTCAAGCACCTCGACGGCATCTCCGACGCGGACATCGCGGGCCTCAACATCCCGACGGGCATCCCGCTCTCCTACGAGCTGGACTCCGACTTCAAGCCCCTCAACCCCGGCGGCACTTACCTCGACCCTGAGGCGGCCGCGGCGGCGATCGAGGCGGTCAAGAACCAAGGGAAGAAGAAGTAACCCTGACTGATCAAGCCCCCTGCCTGCGGGTTGTCCGCGGGTAGGGGGCTTTTCGGTGGCGTGGGCCGTCCTCTACCCGAGCGCAAGCATCGCCTCAGCGACCTCGCCGGCCGCCGCCTCGGGGATCGCGGTGGCGGCCTCCTTGAGGACGAGCAGCCGTGCCCCGGGGATCTCGCGGGCGATCGCCTCGCCGTTGCCGACGGGGAAGAACCGGTTGCGGCGGCCGTGGACGACGAGCGTGGGGATCTTGATCTCGGGCAGGCGCTCGCGCCAGCGGGGTGTGCAGTCGAGCCTGGAGAACACCATGCCCAGTTGGTTGGCCATCTGGACCGGGGGTGCGGTGCCGGGCGTGCGGTCCCAGATGCGCGCGGCGGTCGCACGCGCGGCGACGGGGTCGTTGCCGAGGATCTCCGCGCCGGTGGCGGCGAACTCGGCCACCGCCTCGCGGTCGCTCCAGTCGGGCATCGGATGCGCGAACAGCCGGCTCATCGTCGCCTGGTCATGGTCGGGGAGGTCGTCGTCGGGCGGGCCGGGCGCGACCGCGCGGGTGCCGGCCAGGGTGAGCGCCGAGAACGCGCCCGGGTGGTCGAGCGCGGCCACCTGGGCGACCATCCCGCCGACGCCGGTCCCCGCGAGGTGTGCGGGGGCGCCGCCGAGCGCGTCGGCAAGGGCCGCCGTGTCGGCGGCGAGGTCGCGCGGCGTGTAGGCGGGCGCTTCCGGGTCCGCCGTCGTCGACTCTCCGCTGTCGCGCAGGTCGTAGCGCACCACGCGGCGCCCGCCGGCAGCCAGGCGTTCGCACAGCGCGTCGGGCCAGGAGAGCATCGTCGTCCCGCCCGCGAGCAGGACGAGTGGCGCGTCGTCGGCACCGAACGACTCGATGCCCAAGGCGATCCCGTTTACGTTGACGGTGGTCATCGGATCACCGCAGGACGTCGTAGGTCAGGTGCGTGGCGGTCGACGTCGAGGTCACGCTCCGCTGCACCAGAGTGCGCGGCGGTCCGCCGGTGAACAGCGGCGTCCCGGCGCCCAGCACGACGGGTGCGAGGTGCAGCGTCAGCACGTCGACCAGCCCGGAGTCGAACGCCGAGCGGACCGTGGCGCCGCCGCCCATGAGGACCACGTCGAGATCCTTGCCGCTGTCCGACGACGCCGCCTCGGCCCGCTCGCGCGCGGCGGCGACGGCGTCGGGCAGACCCGTGGTGACGAACGTCCAGTCGAGGTCGGTGAGCCGCACCGCCTCGGGCGGCGAACTCGTCACGACGACGAACGCGGGCTTGCCGACCTCGCCGGCGCCGTAGCCGATCTTGTCGTCCCAGCCGCCCGGCCCGTCGACCACGTCGAAGAGCGTGCGGCCCAGGACGACGGCGCCCGAGCGTGCGGTCGTCTCGCCCAGGACCCGGCGGTCGTCGGGGTCGTCGGAGAACGCCCAGGTGTGCAGGGCCTCGCCGCCGGTGCCCAGACCGTTGTCCGGGCCGGGATCGGGCCCGGTGACGAAGCCGTCGAGGGACACCGAGATGTCAGCGATGATTCGAGTCATACCAGGGCAGACCCGCTCCACCGCCCAAACTCATCGCTCACGCACAAAGCTCAAGCCGCCGCCTCCGCCAGGCGCTGAAACGCCTCGGTCGTGCGCGGGTGGACGATCTCGTCCAGCAGGTGGCGCCACTCGGGGTCCGGGAGGGTGGCGTGGGCCTGGTCCCAGGCGGTGAGCAGGAGGGCGAGTTCGGTCTCGCCGGGGGCCTCGGGAAGGTCGGCCATCGTCGTGCTGGTCTGTGCGGAGAGCAGCGAGTTCATGGGAGGTTCCTTCCGGATGAGGACTGCCGGCCTTCGGGGCCTGCTGGGTTCTACGATGTCGCCGTCCGCCCGCCCGAACCATGGAGTGCCCTACCGAGTCGCGAGTGCAGGTAGCCCCACCCCGTTCGTACGGCATTCCCGCCCCGCTCGCGGCACAGTGGACGTATGGACGCAGTGGACGCGCATCACACGAACCTGTTGGCCGGTGCGACCCCGGCGACCCGGCTGCCCGCGCGGGATCTGGAGCGGGCGCGGCGTTTCTACTCCGAGCGGCTCGGTCTTGAGCCCGTCGAGGAGCGGCCCGGCGGGCTGAAGTACCGGACCGGTGGCGTGGAGTTCATCGTGTTCGAGTCGGCGGGATCCTCGCCCGGCACCTTCACCCAGATGGCGTGGAAGGTCGACGACATCGAGGCGGTCGTCGCCGAACTCAAAGCGCGCGGCGTGGAGTTCGAGGACGTCGAGATGCCCGCGCTGCACGGCGGCGGACGGACGGTGGACGGGATCCTCGAAGTCGAGGGCAACTACCCGAGCACCGGCGCCCGCGGCGAACGCGGTGCCTGGTTCCGGGACAGCGAGGGAAACCTGCTCGCCGTCGGAGCGCCGGTGATGTGATGGTCCGACACCTGTGACCGGTTCTGCAGCCGCGCGGTCAGATCGACAGCGGAACCTTGTGGACCTCGTCCGCCTTGTGCCCCGCCCGCTCGTGAATGCGCTGGACCGCTTCGGCCGAAGGCGCATCGGAGAGGCAGTAGACGATGCCGGACTCCGGGTCCGCCCAGGCCCGCTCGAAGTGGACGCCCTCTTCCTTCTCGATGGCGAGGTCCGCCTGGTGGGCCTCCCTGAGCTGTTCGGCCGTAATCCCCTTCATCCCGGTGTGTACGTCCATGAACTGAGCCATGGCCTCGCACCTCCTTCTCGCCCGTGCGCTCCCCCTGCTCTCCTTCCATGCTGCGCCCGTACGGCCGTACCAACCAGCGCAGGGGCCCCGGCGCGATGCCGGGGCCCCTGAGAAGAACGGGTCGATCAACCGCACTGGCACGGATTGCCGGACTGGCATCCGCACTGGCAGCCCGAGCCACAGCCGCACGCGCCGATCAAGGTCAGGCTCTTGATCTCGGCGGGCTGCTCGGTCGGACGTTCCTGGGTGGGGTCGGGTGTCGTACCGGAGATGCTGGGGGATTCGGCCATGGTCCCTCCTCAAGGCTGGAGCCTGTGCCCATTCCATGCCCGCCCAGCCGGTCGCATCAACGGCGCACGGAGGCTCTGGCGCACGCCCCCGTGCGAAGGTCTTCAGGCTCCCGTGCGCAGTCTCAGGAGCCCTCGGTCCCCGTCACCGGCTGGATGTCCGGCTGGATGTCGGGCTGGAGCTCGTCCGCGTGCTCGCCGGTGACCAGGAACACGACGCGCTTGGCGACGGCCACGGCGTGGTCGGCGTACCGCTCGTAGTAGCGGCCGAGCAGGGTGACGTCGACGGCGGTCTCGATGCCGTGCTTCCACTTGTCGTCCAGGAGGTGCTGGAAGAGCGTGCGGTGCAGCAGGTCCATCTCGTCGTCGTCCTGCTCGAGCTGCATCGCCAGGTCGACGTCCTTGGTGATGATGACCTCGGCGGCCTTCGCCATCAGGCGCTGGGCGAGCTGGCCCATCTCCAGGATGGTGGCGTGCAGGTCGTGGGGGACCGCGCGCTCCGGGAAGCGCAGCCGGGCCAGCTTGGCCACATGCTGGGCCAGGTCGCCCGAGCGCTCCAGGTCGGCCGACATCCGCAGCGAGGTGACAACAATGCGCAGGTCAGTCGCCACCGGCTGCTGGCGCGCCAGCAGGGCTATGGCGCGGGCCTCGAGGTCGTGCTGGAGCTCGTCGACCTTCTTGTCGCCCTCGATGACGCTCTCGGCCAGCTTCAGGTCGGAGTCGAGGATCGCCGTCGTGGCGCGCCCGATCGCTGATCCGACCAGCCGGGCCATCTCGACCAGACCGTCACCGATCGAGTCGAGTTCCTCGTGGTACGCGTCCCGCATCAGGGTTCCTCTCGTACGTCTGTTTCAGTGGCAGCCGGGGGCCGGGCCCGGTGCATCAGATCCTGCTGAAACCGGCGCTTCGCACCCCACGCTTCCACGTTCCGGCCCGTACGCGTCCGTTTTCGCCACCCCAAATGAACCAACCCTAGCTCCAAGGTGAACTCTGGGCGACGAGTGTTCGAGGTCGCACTCCGATGGCTGTGGCCATGGACTATCCCATGCCTAACCTGGATGCATGGACGTGAACGCGGCGGTCGCCGCAGCGGCAGCGATCGCCGGTGTGCTCACCGGTGTCATCGCCATGCTGGCGTTTCGCTGGAGCGAACGCGACCAGAAGCGACCCACGAGAACCTCTCTGCACACCGACCCGGTCCTGCCACCGGGCGTCGACACGGTGCTGTCCGTGCTGCGCTCCTCGGCCGTCGTCCTCGACGAGGGGGACGCCGTGGTCAAGGCCAGCTCGGCGGCGTACGCCCTGGGCCTGGTCCGCGGCGGCAAGCTCGCCGTGGAGCCGATGCTGCAGATGGCCCGCGACACCCGGCGTGACGGAGAGATACGCCAGGTGGAGCTGGATCTGCCGAGGAGAGGGACCGGCCGGGGCGAGGCCCTCGCCGTCTCCGCGCGCGTCGCGCCCCTCGGCTCCCGCCTCGTACTGCTCCTGGTCGAGGACCTCACCGAGGCCAGACGCATCGAGGCGGTACGGCGCGACTTCGTCGCGAACGTCAGCCATGAGCTGAAGACGCCGGTGGGCGCTCTCTCCCTGCTCTCCGAGGCCGTCATGGACGCCTCGGACGACCCGGAGGCCGTGGAGCGCTTCGCCGGCCGTATGCAGATAGAGGCGACCCGCCTGACCAACCTGGTCCAGGAACTCATCGACCTCTCCCGGGTGCAGAACGACGACCCGCTGGAGGACGCCGAGCCGGTCCGCGTCGACGAACTCGTCGCCGAGGCCATCGACCGCTGCCGGCACGCGGCCGGCACCAAGCAGAT
The DNA here is from genome assembly GCF_052245395.1 of Streptomyces sp. 4N124. NCBI lineage: Bacteria > Bacillati > Actinomycetota > Actinomycetes > Kitasatosporales > Streptomycetaceae > Streptomyces > Streptomyces sp. 4N124. Next base: position 140,899 of record NZ_JBQQBS010000002.1, on the reverse strand, counting down.
CACCATGGCCGCAGGCGGCACCGCCGACCTGCACCTCTGGGGCAACCGCGGCCAGCTCGCCGCGGCCCTCGGCAACCTCGTCGAGAACGCCGTCAACTACTCGCCCGCCCGCACCCGCGTCGGCATAGCCGCCCGCAAGGTGACCGCGTCCGGCGGCGCCCATATCGAGATCGCCGTGACCGATCAGGGCATCGGCATCTCGGAGAAGGACAAGGAGCGCGTCTTCGAGCGCTTCTACCGCGTCGACCCCGCCCGCTCCCGTGCCACAGGCGGTACGGGCCTCGGGCTGGCGATCGTCAAACACGTGGCCGCCTCGCACGGCGGGGAGGTCTCGGTGTGGAGCTCCGAGGGACAGGGCTCCACATTCACCCTGCGGCTGCCGGAGGCGGGTGTCGCCCGCGACCGTGCGACGCACCACTCCGCCCTCGACGACGAGGCCGGACAGTCCGCACCCGCCGTCCCGTCCCCTGATACTTCCCAGTACGAACCGCTTCCCGCCCCGGAGGTCCTTCCGTGACCCGTGTGCTCGTCGTCGAGGACGAGGAGTCCTTCTCCGACGCCCTGTCGTACATGCTCCGTAAAGAGGGCTTCGAGGTCGCTGTCGCGACCACCGGGCCCGACGGACTCGACGAGTTCGAGCGCAACGGCGCCGACCTCGTCCTCCTCGACCTGATGCTGCCCGGCCTGCCGGGCACCGAGGTCTGCCGCCAGCTGCGCGGTCGTTCCAATGTCCCGGTGATCATGGTCACCGCCAAGGACAGCGAGATCGACAAGGTGGTCGGCCTGGAAATAGGAGCCGATGACTACGTCACCAAGCCCTTCTCGTCGCGCGAGCTGGTCGCCCGTATCCGGGCCGTCCTGCGCCGCCGCGGCGAGCCGGAGGAGGTGACCCCGGCCGCCCTGGAGGCGGGCCCGGTCCGCATGGACGTGGACCGCCACGTCGTGACGGTCTCCGGCTCCAAGGTCGACCTCCCCCTCAAGGAGTTCGACCTCCTGGAGATGCTCCTGCGCAACGCCGGCCGCGTCCTCACCCGCATGCAGCTCATCGACCGGGTCTGGGGCGCCGACTACGTCGGCGACACCAAGACCCTCGACGTCCACGTCAAGCGCCTCCGCGCCAAGATCGAACCGGACCCGGGCGCGCCCAGGTACCTGGTGACGGTGCGCGGTCTGGGCTACAAGTTCGAGCCGTAAACCGCTTTCGTACGACGGTGAAGGGCGGGACCTCGCTGGAGGTCCCGCCCTTCGTTTGTCGTACGGCTGCTCAGTGGCCGGCGGCCTCGTTCGAGGCGGATCCGGTGGGCGTGGCGCTCGCGGAGGCGGCGTCGGTCTGGGAGCCATTGCCGCTCGGGGATGCCGACCCGCTGGGTGAGCCGGAGGCGCCCTCGCCCGGCTTCTCGGAGGCGGACGCGGAGCCGCCCGGCGCTGCCGGGACCTCGGTCGGGCCCCAGCTGGAGAAGTAGCTCTCGGCCGGGACGACGAAGGCCTCCAGGCTCACGTCGCCGGTCGTGGAGAAGGCGAAGGTGACCTTCTGCGCGTCGCCGTCCTTCATGGCCTCGCGGCTGCCGGTGAGGACGGCGGAGGCGTTGTTCTCGCCGCCGAGGACCAGCGAGCCCCCGGCCGGGATGGAGAAGTTCTTGCCCTTGGCCGCGGTCAGCTTGGCGGTGCCGGCGCCGTCCACGGTGATGGAGTCGAGCGTCTGCGCCTTGTTGCCGCTGTTGAACACGGTCGCGGCGACCGCTGCCGGGCCGGTCGACTCCTCGTCGGGCTGGGTGATGACGACGGCGTTCTGGATCTTGATGTCGCCGACCGTGGTGGCGGCGTTGTCCGGCTTGACCTCCAGGGTCTGGGCGTTGTTGCCGGCCGCGCACGCGGAGAGCGAGGCGATCGAGAACGCGATGGCGGCGGCGGCGAGGGCGCCGCGTCGAAGGCTGCTGCTCACGGCGGCGGCAACTCCTTGACTCGAACGAGGCGGGCGCGTAAACCCGCCCTAAGTGTCTGTCAGCGGCCTTAGGCTACCGACCCGTTCCCGCGCGACCGCACCCGACCCTCCCCAAGAGCCCCGCTTCCCTCACCGGGCGGCAGTCGGCGTACCCGCGGAAGTGACTCACGAGTCACTTTGCACTGGCGCTCGTCGGCCATTCACATAAGTGGCCGAGATCGATCGGCTGACAACGCCCCGACAACGCGCCGACATAGCGTCGGCATAGTCGAACCACCGGTGCGCAAATTTTCCGTGAAGGAATGCACGGCCGCCCCGATAATTGATCACCGGCCGCCGAGCCGGCCCCCTGTGATCAATTCCGGATTCGTCTCGTACCCCGCTCCACACACCGAACGGAGTAGCGGAAGTCGAGCACTTGGAACCGGACATATAGGGACGTTCGTCCACTTGGAGGGGGCTCCGGATGTGTGTAACGTACGCGTTTCACTTCCCCCGGAGAGCCGCTCCGACCTGCGAATACCTTCTTCCGATCGGCCCGCGAAGCACGTTCCTGTCGCTGTTGTCAAGCCCCGAGATATGCCCTGACCTGCGAAAACGCCATTCAGAACCCGCCGTTTCCGTGTTACTCTGGATAGCCACGGAAGGGGTACCTGTCACATGACGTTCAAGGTTGGCGACACCGTGGTCTATCCCCATCACGGGGCCGCGCTGATCGAGGCCATCGAAACTCGCCAGATCAAAGGCGTGGACAAGACCTACTTGGTGCTGAAGGTCGCCCAGGGTGACCTGACGGTGCGTGTGCCAGCGGACAATGCGGAGTTCGTCGGCGTGCGTGATGTGGTCGGTCAGGACGGGCTGGACCGGGTCTTCGAGGTGCTGCGCGCGCCGTACGCCGAGGAGCCCACGAACTGGTCTCGTCGTTACAAGGCAAATCTGGAGAAGCTCGCCTCCGGCGATGTCATCAAGGTCGCGGAAGTCGTACGTGACCTGTGGCGTCGTGAGCGCGAGCGTGGACTCTCCGCCGGTGAGAAGCGCATGCTCGCCAAGGCCCGCCAGATCCTGGTGAGCGAACTCGCCCTCGCGGAGAACACGAACGAGGACAAGGCCGAGGCCCTGCTCGACGAGGTCCTCGCGTCCTGACGCAGGCGACACGCACGCCGCACTGCCTCAGTACATGGAAATGCCGTGGTGCCCGATGACGTATTTACTGTCGCCGGGCGCTGCGGCATGTTCGCGCCCAGCGCTACCGCAGACACCGCGCGGTGATGTCGTACGCATTCCGTACGCCGAGGAAGGGGACCCCGTACTTGGCGTGCCGGGCCCGGGCAGCTGGCTCGACCAGGGTCACGGAAGGGTTCCGGTCAAGGCGTCGCGCCCGGCACGGTGTGGCCATACCCAAGTAGGCCGAGCACACAAACCTGACAGGAACCGATGTCTGACGATTCGCGCCCTTCGCCCGCGTCCGCACGCACTGCCGCGGTGATTCCCGCCGCTGGACGGGGTGTGCGCCTCGGTCCGGGCGCCCCCAAGGCACTCCGTGCGCTGGGCGGCACCCCCATGCTGATCCACGCGGTGCGCGCGATGGCCGCGTCCCGCGCCGTCTCCCTCGTGGTCGTCGTCGCTCCGCCGGACGGCGCCGGCGAGGTCAAGTCCATGCTGGACGCCCATGCGCTGCCGGAGCGGACGGACTTCCTCGTCGTGCCCGGCGGCGACTCCCGCCAGGAGTCGGTGAAGCTGGGCCTGGACGCCCTGCCCCCCGAGTACGACATCGTGCTGGTGCATGACGCTGCCCGGCCGCTCGTCCCCGTGGACACGGTGGACGCCGTGATCGAGGCGGTCCGCGAAGGCGCGCCTGCCGTGGTACCCGCCCTTCCGCTCGCCGACACCGTCAAGCAGGTCGAGCCGGCCCCGACACCCGGCGACCCCGAGCCGGTCGTCGCCACGCCGGACCGCTCCCGGCTCCGCGCCGTGCAGACACCGCAGGGCTTCGACCGGGCGACGCTGGTCCGGGCGCACGAGACGGTGACCGACGACGTCACCGACGACGCGAGCATGGTCGAACAACTGGGGTCGCGTGTCGTCGTCGTGCCCGGCCACGAGGAGGCGTTCAAGGTCACGCGCCCCCTGGATCTCGTCCTCGCCGAGGCGGTCCTCGCCCGCAGGAGGCTGAACGATGGCTTCTGAGGCACCGTTTCCCCAGGTCGGCATCGGCACCGACATCCACGCCTTCGAGAACGGCCGCGACCTGTGGTGCGCAGGCCTGAAGTGGGAGGGCGAGGGCCCGGGCCTGGCCGGACACTCCGACGCGGACGTCGTCGCCCACGCGGCATGCAACGCCCTGTTCTCGGCCGCCGGCTTGGGAGACCTCGGCCAGCACTTCGGCACGGGGCGCCCCGAGTGGTCGGGCGCCTCCGGAATCACCCTCCTCACCGAGGCCGCGCGCATCGTCCGCGACGCCGGCTTCCAGATCGGCAACATCGCGGTCCAGGTGGTCGGCTCCAGGCCGAAGATCGGCAAGCGCCGGGAAGAGGCCCAGAAGATCCTGTCGGAGGCGGCGGGCGCACCGGTGTCGGTCTCGGGGGCCACGACGGACGGGCTCGGGTTTCCGGGGCGGGGCGAGGGTCTGATGGCGGTGGCCACGGCGTTGGTCGTGCGGGCGGGCTGATTTCGCCCCCGCCGTCCCCACCCGCCCCATCCCCAGGGGCTGTTTTTTGCACGTTGCAGTCCCGTCCGCCCACTACCCTTGGACACGTGACTATTCGCCTGTACGACACCAGCGCCCGGCAGATCCGTGACTTCACCCCGCTCACGCCGGGCTGTGTCTCGATCTACCTCTGTGGCGCCACCGTGCAGGCGGCACCGCACATCGGGCACATCCGCTCCGGGCTCAACTTCGACATCCTGCGCCGGTGGTTCGAGTACCGCGGCTATGACGTGACGTTCATCAGGAACGTCACGGACATCGACGACAAGATCATCACCAAGGCGGCCGACCAGGGCCGCCCCTGGTGGTCCATCGGCTACGAGAACGAGCGGGCCTTCAACGACGGCTACCGTGCCCTCGGTTGCCTCCCGCCGACGTACGAGCCGCGCGCCACCGGCCACATCACCGAGATGATCGAGATGATGCGCGGCCTCATCGAGCGCGGTCACGCCTACGAGGCGGACGGCAGCGTCTACTTCGACGTGCGCTCCTTCCCCGGCTACCTGGCGCTGTCCAATCAGGACATCGACGAACTGCGTCAGCCCGCCGAGGAGGGCATCACCGGCAAGCGCGACCCCCGCGATTTCGCCATGTGGAAGGCGTCCAAGCCGGGCGAGCCCGAATGGGAGACGCCGTGGGGACGCGGCCGCCCCGGCTGGCACCTGGAGTGCTCGGCGATGGCCCACAAGTACCTCGGCTCCGCCTTCGACATCCACGGCGGCGGACTCGACCTGATCTTCCCGCACCACGAGAACGAGATCGCCCAGGCCAAGGCCTACGGCGACGAGTTCGCCCGGTACTGGCTGCACAACGCCTGGGTGACCATGAGCGGCGAGAAGATGTCCAAGTCGCTCGGCAACTCGGTGCTGGTCTCCGAGATGGTCAAGCAGTGGCGGCCCATCGTCCTGCGCTACTACCTCGGCACCCCGCACTACCGCTCGATGATCGAGTACAGCGAGGAGTCCCTGCGCGAGGCCGAGTCGGCGTTCGCACGGATCGAGGGCTTCGTGCAGCGCGTCGTCGAGCTGGCCGGGGGAGCCGTAGACCCCGCTCCCGAGGTCCCGCTCGCCTTCGCCGAGGCGATGGACGACGATCTGGGCGTCCCGCAGGCGCTCGCCGTCATCCACACCACGGTCCGGCAGGGCAACTCCGCGCTCGCGGCCGACGACAAGGAAGCCGCCGTGGCCCGCCTCGCCGAGGTCCGTGCCATGCTCGGCGTCCTCGGCCTGGACCCGCTCGACCCGCACTGGGCCGGGGAGAGCGACCGGGGCGAAGACCTTCACGGCGTCGTCGACAGCCTCGTACGCCTGGTCCTCGACCAGCGTGAAGCGGCCCGCTCCCGCAAGGACTGGGCCACCGCCGACGCCATCCGTGACCAGCTCAACCAGTCGGGCCTGGTCATCGAGGACAGCCCGACGGGACCGCGCTGGACGCTCGGTTCGCGCTGAGCCTTTCTTGATCGATTGTGCCGCCCGGCCGTCCGGGCGGCACACTGCATATACGCACATACGCATGCTCCGGCGTGCTCCGAGAACAGACAGGTAGGTCATGGCAGCCAACAACCGCCGCATGTCCGGCAAGAAGGGCGCGCAGGTCGGCAGTGGCGGCCAGCGGCGCAAGGGCCTGGAGGGCAAGGGACCGACCCCGCCCGCCGAGATGCGCAAGGGCCACAAGAAGAACCGCGTCGCGGGCGCCAAGGCGAAGCAGTCGGTACGGCGTCCCGCGCCCCGCGGCCGTGGCGGCAAGTCGACGTCCGAGCTGGTCGTCGGCCGTAACCCCGTCTTCGAGGCGCTGCGCGAGGGCGTGCCCGCCACCACGCTGTACGTCCAGCAGTTCATCGACAACGACGAGCGCGTCCGGGAGGCACTCCAGCTCGCGGCCGAGCGCGGCGGCATCAACCTCATGGAGGCGCCGCGCCCCGAGCTGGACCGCATGACCAACGGCCTCAACCACCAGGGCCTCGTCCTCCAGGTCCCGCCGTACGAGTACGCCCACCCCGAGGACCTCGCCGCCGAGGCAGCCGACGCGGGCGAGGATCCGCTCATCGTCGCCCTCGACGGTGTGACCGACCCGCGCAACCTCGGTGCCGTCGTCCGCTCCGTCTCCGCCTTCGGCGGTCACGGCGTCGTCGTACCGGAGCGCCGCGCGGCCGGCATGACCGCCGGAGCCTGGAAGACGTCCGCGGGCACCGCCGCCCGCACCCCGGTCGCCCGCGCCACGAACCTCACCCGCGCCCTGGAGTCGTACAAGAAGGCGGGCATCACCGTCGTCGGCCTCGCAGCCGACGGCGAGGCCGAGATCGGCGAGCTGGACGCCCTCGGCGGCCCGCTCGTCATCGTGGTCGGCAGCGAGGGCAGGGGCCTGTCCCGACTCGTCGGCGAAACCTGTGACTTCCGCGTACGGATCCCGATGCCGGGCGGCGCCGAGTCGCTCAACGCCGGTGTGGCGGCGGGCATCGTGCTGTACGAGGCGGCCCGGCGCCGGGTCTGAACACCCGTCCACGGGCTCGCCCGTGCGGGGTAATCCTGGCGTCCAGGACAACCTTGACGCGGTCCGGACACTTCCGGCGAGTCAAAGCAGTGTCCTAACTCCATGTCACTCGGTTAGTTGAGTGTGGACACCAGAACACCCCGCACACCCACGGGGGACCGCTCGTCGGGATACGACGACGCTCCCGCGCTGAGCATGGTGAAGGTGCCGAGCGATCCGGCGCAGGTCATCGTCAATCATGTGAGCTTCCGCGTGCAGTTGGGAGCCTCGACCCGACGGACTCAATCCCCGCGGGTCGCACGGCACTTGCGCGCCACCGAGGACACCGCCCGCATCCCCGCCGCCTCCGCCCCGGGCACCCGCCGCCGCGCCCCCGTCGTCTGGAGCGGGAAGTCCGACCCGGACGACACCGGCGCGCACCGGCTGCTCCAGGCGGTGCGCGGCGGCAGCGTCCGGCACGGCGAGGAGCCCGTCTCCGACGCCGCCGGAGCCACCCAGGTCATCCCGCGCATCGACGAGGGCGGCTACCGGCACGGCTACGGCGGCGACCTCACGGAGCAGACCCTCGAAACCCCGATCGTCGGCGCCCAGCGCGGCAGCCCCGACGCCGGCGAGACCCGGCTCCTGCCCCAGATGCGCTCGGCCGGCAGCGCCTACGACGAACCCGCCTACGAGCGCGAGCGGTTCGACGAGGACTACGGCTACGAGGACGACGAGCCGGACACCGACGCGCCGAACAAGCGCCACGGCGACGACCCGGCCCGGCACGCCTACTACCCCGGCCGCCGGATGAACCTCGGCGTCGTCCTGCTCCCGCTGCGCATCTTCCTCGGCTTCATCTCCATCTACGCCGGCATGGGCAAGCTCTGCGACCCCGTCTACTTCGACGGCGGCAAACGCGGCTCCATGACCAAGTGGCTCAACACCCTGCACCCGTGGGAAGTCGCCGAGCCACTGCGCCAGTTCGCCCTCGAACACCCCGTAGGCTCCGGCCTGGTCATCGCCTTCTTCCAGGTCATCGTGGGCGTCCTCACGGTCCTGGGCTGCTGGCAGCGGGTCGCCGCGGTCGTCGGCGCCCTGTTGTCGGCCGCACTGCTCGTCACCGTCAGCTGGAAGAGCGTTCCCGCCTACGACGCCCCCGACATCATCTACCTCGCCGCCTGGTCCCCGCTGATCATCGCCGGCGCCCCCGTCTACTCCATCGACGGCCGTCTCGGCGGCAGCGCCTGGCGCCGTCTCGGCCCCCGCGCCGACATCTGGGAGCTGCGGCAGTACGTCCTGCGCCGGGGCGCCCTCGTCACCACCGTCGTCGTCGGCCTCACCCTGCTCGTCGGCTCCCTGCTCGGCGGCGCCGTCCGCGACGCCGACCGCGTGGTCGTCCCCGGCCCCGGCGAGGCACCCCGCAACGAACTCCCGGGCTCCCCGCTCCCGCAGAAGCCCGGCACCAGCGCCCAGGAACGCACCCCGAGCGCCTCCAACCCACCCACCCAGGGCGCCACTTCAGGCACGGCCAGCCCCTCCGGCGCCGCGACCACCCCCGGCGCCACCCGAGACACCGGCACCGTCCCCGGCTCCCCCAGCCAGACCCAGGGCACGGCAGGCCAGGCCCCACCCCAACAGTCCTCCCCGGCCGACGAGGCCCCCAGCACCAGCACCGGCCCCACCTCAGGCGGCACCACGGGCACCCCGGGCGGCACCGGAGGCGGCGGGGACTCCACCCCCGAAGAACCGGGCTTGGTGGGCGGCTTGTTGGGCTAGCCGTCGACCGATGCGACAACAAGGTCCCGCACGGACACCGTGCGGGACCTTGTTGTCGTACGGGGACTGCAGCGCCCCTTTTAGGGGCGCGGGGAACTGCGCGACCAGCCCCCACCACCCCGCACCCGACGAACGACCTACACGCCCCCACCCCGCAGCGAACGCAGTTCCTTCGCGGCCTCGGTCAAATCCTTCGCCGTATCAATGGCCCGCCAATACGCCCCCTGCGGAAGAGGAAACCCCGCCAGCCGCCGCTCCCGAGCCAACCGCGGAAACGTCGTCCGCTCATGATCCCCCCGCTCCGGCAGCATCCCGGCGAACTCGGGAGAGAACACATACACCCCCGCATTGATCTCGAACGTCGACGGCGGCGCCTCGATGAAGTCCGTGATGTGACCGAACCCGTCCGTCTGCACGGCCCCCCACGGAATCCGCGGCCGGGCCAGCGCGAGCGTCGCTATGGCGTCCCGCTCGGCGTGGAAGTCGGCCATGTCACGCAGCGAGAACCGGGTCCAGATGTCGCCGTTGGTGGCGTACCAGTGCTGGTCCGGGTGGGGAAGGTGCGCGGCGGCATACTTCAGGCCCCCGCCGCGCCCGAGCGGCTCGGTCTCGACGACGGTCGTGACCCGCACGGGAAGCTCCGCCGACTCCAGCCACTTCTGCAGGACGTCGGCGAGGTGGCCGCAGCTGACCACCACGTCCGTGACGCCCTCCTCGGCGAGCCAGACAAGCTGATGGCCGATGATCGGCGTCCCCGTGCCGGGGATCTCGACCATCGGCTTGGGCCGGTCGTCGGTGTAGGGGCGCAGCCGGGAGCCCTGGCCCCCGGCCAGGACGACGGCCTGAACGGGGCGGGACGCGGCGTTCGGATCGGTCATGACCGAACTGTACGTCGCGTCCCGCCGGCCGCTTCTGGCGGCAACCACTGACTGTCAGCTGTGCGCGCCCGCGACCCCCGAGGCGAACGAGGTGTCGCAGACCGGGCGGGAGAAGGACTGGGCCCGGTTCGCGCCGTAGACGCGGACCGCGGCGCGGCCGAGTTCGCGGGCGAGGGAGGCGCAGTGCTTGGCCAGCGACGGGCGCTCGTTGACCGCCTGCTGGAGGTGGGTGAGCGCGATGCCCGGGTCCTTCTTCTGGAGTTCGGTCAGGAGCTGCTGGCGCAGCACGTCCTGGGGGGCGCGCTTCTTGGCGGGCGCGGCCAGGTCCTCGGAGGACGCGGTGAGCACCGAGTTCGAGGAGGTCCCCGACCAGTTGACTCGGGTGACCGCGAGGGTCCCGGAGAGAACCAGGACGACGGGCAGGACGAGGGCGAGGGAGCGGCCGATCCGGCGGGCGGGGCCCCGGCCGCGTCGCGTCTGTTGGGTAGTGGAGTGCTTCACGCGAGTGAGGGTAGCGTCCGGTAATGATTTGGCGACATTCAGTCACCGGTTCGGGGGATAGAGGAGTGCCTTGAATCGGGTAGCGCGTTGACGTACGGCGCTCGAAATGACCGGTCTGCCGGGGTATTTGTCGACAACGAGAAGGGCCCCGCAGCGCTCTGCGGGGCCCTCTTCGTCAACCTGGGTGAATTACCCGGGGTTGTACTTCCTGTCCTCGGCGCGAGGCGTCAGGAGGCGTCAGTCGGAGAGACGCTCGCCCGTGGAGGTCGAGAACACGTGGGTCTCGCCCGGCCGCGGCACGACGTGCAGCGTGGCGCCCTTCTCCGGCACCGCACGCCCGCTGACGCGGACGACCAGGTCCTTCAGGACGTCGTCGACCTTGGCGCTGCCGTAGACGTAGCCGTCGGCGCCCAGCTCCTCGACGACGTTCACGGAGACGGCGAGGCCCGCCGGGGCGTCCTCGGTGTCCTTCGTCAGGGACGCCGCGGCACCGCCGTTCTGCTCGACGATGTCGAAGTGCTCGGGGCGGACACCGACGGTCACGGTGGTGTCACCCTTGTCGGCGGCGGCGCTGAGCGCCTCGCGGTTGACGGGCACCACGCTGTTGCCGAACTTCACACCGCCGTCGGTGATCGGGACCTCGACCAGGTTCATGGCGGGGGAGCCGATGAAGCCGGCGACGAAGAGGTTGGCCGGGCGGTCGTACATGTTGCGCGGCGAGTCGACCTGCTGGAGCAGACCGTCCTTGAGCACGGCGACGCGGTCGCCCATCGTCATGGCCTCGACCTGGTCGTGGGTGACGTAGACGGTGGTGATGCCGAGACGGCGCTGGAGCGAGGCGATCTGCGTACGTGTCGAGACACGGAGCTTGGCGTCGAGGTTCGACAGCGGCTCGTCCATGAGGAACACCTGGGGCTCACGCACGATGGCGCGACCCATGGCGACACGCTGGCGCTGACCACCGGAGAGGGCCTTCGGCTTGCGGCCGAGGTACTCGGTGAGGTCGAGGATCTTCGCCGCGTCCTCGACCTTCTGGCGGATCTCCGCCTTGTTGACGCCCGCGATCTTGAGCGCGAAGCCCATGTTGTCGGCGACCGTCATGTGCGGGTAGAGCGCGTAGTTCTGGAACACCATGGCGATGTCCCGGTCCTTCGGCGGGAGGTGGGTGACGTCGCGGTCGCCGATGCGGATGGCGCCGGAGTTGACGTCCTCGAGCCCCGCGAGCATCCGGAGCGAGGTGGACTTGCCGCAGCCGGAGGGACCGACGAGGACGAGGAACTCGCCGTCCCCGACCTCGATGTCCAGACCATCGACGGCGGGCTTCTCGGTGCCCGGGTAGATCCGGGTCGCCTTTTCGAACGAGACAGTGGCCATGGTGAATGGGCCCCCTTCTACCGGCAGGAACGTGCCGGACGATCCGTTGTAGGAAGGTGGTGCCACTACGGGTGCTTCCGTTGTGGTGTAGTCCACATAGGTGAACTGGGTCAGGACGGTACCTGGCGTTCACCTGGTCTGTCAGTACCTGGACCGGTGTGAACTTCGCCGAAATTTTCGAGGACCGCCGCCGGAGCGTCCCGCAACCCCAGCCGCAGATGCTCCACGTGATAGAGGGCTTGGTCGAGCAATTCGGCGACGTGGTTGTCGTAGAGCGCGTAGATCACGGACCGGCCGCGCCGCTCACCCGTCACCAGCCCGAGGTTGCGCAGCAGCCGCAGTTGGTGCGAGCAGGCGGACTGTTCCATGCCCACGGCGTCCGCGAGCTCGGTGGCCGCGCACGGGCCCTCCTGCAGCCGGGCCAGGATCCGCAGGCGTGACGGAGTGGCGAGGGCCTGCAGCGTGGTGGCCACGTCCGCGGCGCCCACGGCTTCGAGGCGTTCCCGTGACGTGGCAGAGGTCTTGGCGTCCGTTCCGTGGCCCATGGCCCTCATCCTACGGACGCGCATCCATGAACGTATGAATGGGTCTTCATCTAATCCTGTACGGTGAAAGCAGCGGCGCCGACTCACGGCCGACCGCCGACTCGTCATGCCCTCGTGAAGGACACCCGCACCCATGCCCTCCACCCTCACCCAGCCGACGGCGGACCGGACCACGCCGACGCGGCCACCGGAAGCCATACGCCGCCGCACCCGCGTCCTCGCCCTCCCCGAGGCCCGCTGGGCCGCCGCGGCCACCGCCCTCTTCCTGTTCGCGCTGCCGCTCCAACTGGCCGGCGCCCCCGCCTGGACCTGGGGCCCGCTCTACGCCCTGTCGTACGCCACCGGCGGCTGGGAGCCCGGCTGGGAAGGCCTCAAGGCCCTCAAGGACAAGACCCTCGATGTCGACCTGCTGATGATCGTCGCCGCCCTCGGCGCCGCCTCCATCGGCCAGGTCATGGACGGCGCCCTGCTCATCGTCATCTTCGCCACCTCGGGCGCCCTGGAGGCCCTTGCCACCGCCCGCACCGCCGACTCGGTCCGCGGCCTGCTCGACCTGGCCCCCGCCACGGCGACCCGCCTCACCGCCGACGGCGGCGAACAGACCGTCGCCGTGGAGGAGTTGACGGTCGGCGACATCGTCCTCGTACGCCCCGGCGAACGCGTCGGCGCCGACGGCCGCGTGCTCGACGGAGCCAGCGAGGTCGACCAGGCGACCATCACCGGCGAACCACTGCCGGTCGCCAAGGAGGCCGGCGACGAGGTCTTCGCGGGAACCCTCAACGGCACGGGCGCGTTGCGCGTCCGCGTCGAGCGGGACGCCTCCGACTCGGTGATCGCCCGGATCGTCCGGATGGTGGAGGAGGCCTCCGAGACCAAGGCCCCGACCCAGCTGTTCATCGAGAAGGTCGAACAGCGCTACTCGGTCGGCATGGTCGCCGCGACCCTCGCGGTCTTCCTCGTCCCGCTCGCCCTTGGCGCCGCGCTCACGGGCTCACTGCTGCGGGCGATGACCTTCATGATCGTCGCTTCGCCGTGCGCGGTGGTGCTGGCCACCATGCCGCCGCTGCTGTCCGCGATCGCCAACGCCGGACGCCACGGCGTCCTGGTCAAGTCGGCGGTGGTGATGGAACGCCTGGGCCAGGTCGACACCGTCGCCCTCGACAAGACGGGCACCCTGACGGAGGGCACGCCGCGCGTCACGGACGTGACCCCGCTGCCTGGCTCCGGCCTCGACGACTCCGCCCTGCTCACCCTGGCCGCAGCCGCCGAGCACCCCAGCGAACACCCACTGGCCCGTGCCGTCGTGGCCGCGGCCCGCGAACGCGGTCTTACGCTGCCGGGGACCGAGGACTTCGACTCCACCCCGGGCGTCGGGGTGACCGCCGCGGTCGACGGCCGCATCGTCGCCGTGGGCGCCCCCGCGCGCCTGCTGAACGACACCGATGACACGGCCGCCCTGGTCGCACGACTGGAGGACAAGGGCCGTACGGCGGTCCTGGTGACGGTCGACGGCACCCCGGCGGGCGTGCTGGGCATCGCCGACCGCCTGCGCCCGAACGCGGCGGCCACGATCACCTCCCTCGCGGCCCTCACCGGAACCCAGCCCGTGCTGCTCACCGGCGACAACCCGCGCGCCGCCGCCCAGCTGGCCGCCGAGCTCGGCATGGACGACGTACGCGCCGGGCTGCTCCCTCAGCACAAGGTCGCCGCGGTCAGGGAACTGGAGGCCGCGGGCCGCAAGGTGATGGTGGTGGGCGACGGCGTCAACGACGCCCCCGCGCTCGCCGCCGCCCACTCCGGCGTCGCGATGGGGCGCGCGGGCTCGGATCTCGCGCTGGAGACGGCGGACGCGGTGATCGTCCGCGACGAACTCACCACGGTGCCCGCGGTGATCGCCCTCTCGCGGCGGGCGCGGCAGCTGGTGGTGCAGAACCTGGTCGTCGCCGGAGTGTTCATCGCGGCGCTGGTGACCTGGGACCTGGCGGGGACCCTGCCGCTGCCGCTCGGTGTGCTGGGGCACGAGGGGTCGACCGTGCTGGTCGGCCTCAACGGTCTGCGGCTGCTGCGGGAGGCGGCGTGGCAGCGGGCGGAGCGTGAGTCGGGGCGCTGAGCCGAGACTCCGTGCGACGCACGGCGGGGGCGCCGGACGCCGCCACCGCTTGCAGCTCCTGGGCCACGGCGGCGCCGATCATCTCGGCGTCACCGGCACGCAGATGGCTGACGACGGTCAGGGTGTAGGCGTCGGCGGTGTGGACGAGGCAGAGGTTCGCCGTGCCCGGCGGGGAGAGCTGCGGCAGCGGAACGATGCGCGCCAGGGGACGGCCGTACAACTGGCTGGGGCTGTCCCGCCATTTGAACGCGGTGCACAGGCTGGTGGTGATCTCGGGGCGCGCCAGGCGCTTGGCCATCACCTCGGCCAGCCACGGCACGGTCCGCGCGGAGGCCTGCAGTGCGGGCAGGATCGCGCGGTGGGCGTCGCAGCGGTGATGCAGCGCGGCGACCAGGTCCTGGCACGCCTGCAGACGGTCCACCGGGGATGCGATGTCGACGGGCAGCGGGATGCGCAGCACGGTGACGCCGTTGCCGAGTTGCCCTGCGCTGTGCCGGGTCCGCAGGTCGACCGGAACCGTGGCGTAGAGGGGGGTCGGTCCCTTCGGCCAGGACCGCAGGGGGCCGTAGCAGGCGCGGAGGGCGCCGGCGTAGGCGCTCAGGAGCAGCTCGTTGAGCGTCGCTCCCCGCCCGCCGGCCGGCTGGCGGCGGGCCGTGCGCATGGTCTGCGGGTCGAGGCCGACCATGGCCACCGACGGCCGCATGCCGTCGGCGGACGCCGGCGGAAGGGGCTGGCTGGGGACCCCGATGCGGTGCAACTCCCGGAACACGGTGGCCGCTTTGATGCGCGGGCGCCCCGCTGCCGCGGCCGGTCCGAGCGCGGACGGCGGTGCGGCGTCGTCCATCAGCATCCGGAAGAGCGTCTCCAGGGATCTGCCGTCCAGCAGTGCGTGATGGGCGAGCAGCACGATGGCGTGCTCGCCCGCCGGGGTGGCGTGTGGGGCCACCAGCAGCCGCCACAGGGGCCGTTCGGGCGGCAGGGGGTGCCCGACGCCGGAGGTCAGCAGGGAGTCCAGGTCCTGGTCCGTGGCGGTGATGTGCGCGGCGGGATCGAAGGGCCGGGCGGCCGACCACCGGTGGCCCGACAGCGCCGCCGGCCCGGCGGGAGGCTGCAGCACCTGGCTCATCCGGTCCAGTTCGCCCCATCGCTCGCGGACACGGGACCGCACCTGTTCCAGGTCGAACGGCGTTCCGGGAAACACCGCGGCGATGCCGATCGTCCCCGGCAGCCCATTGCGGAGGTGCCCCTCGTCGAAGGCCGACAGCCTCATGTTCCACAGCCTCTTTCCTTGGTGGTGCAGCTGCCCGGGCCCCCGCCTTGGGTGATCAACCGTCGGGTGAGTCGAACACGGCACAGGCGTTGTGGCCGCCGAACGCGAAACTGCTGCTGATCACCGGGCCGTCCGGGATCTTGCGTGGCTCGGCCGTGACCACGTCCAGTTCGCATCGGGGGTCCAGCCGCGTGAGATGGGCGGTCGGCGGCGCGAGCCCTTCACGCACCGACCAGGCCGCGATCACGGCCTCCACCGCTCCCGCCGCCCCCAGCGCATGCCCGGTCACCGCCTTGGGGGCGGTCACGGGCACCCCACCGGGACCGAACAGGGCGGTGATGGCCTGCGCCTCCGCGAGGTCGTTCAACTGGGTACCGGTGCCGTGCGCGTTGACATGGGTGACGGCGTCGGCCGTCGTGCCCGCGTCGGCGAGCGCCTGCTCCATGCACGCCCGGGCACCGGCGCCGTCGGGATGCGGTGCCGTGAGGTGGTAGGCGTCGGAGGTACGGCCGTACCCGGTGAGCGTGGCGTAGATCCGGGCACCCCGCGCGCGGGCCAGGTCCAGCCGTTCCAGCACCAGGAACGCCGCCCCTTCGGCGAGGACGAAGCCTCGCCGTCCCTCGTCGAACGGCCGTGACGCGGCCGCGGGATCCTCGCACTCGGTGACCATCGCGCCGGACCGGCCGAAGGCCAGCGCGGTCGTAGGAGTCAGCGGAGCTTCGTGTCCCCCCGCCACCACCACGTCCGCGCCCCCCGCCCGGATCATCTGCAGCGCCTCACCCACGGCATGCGTCCCGGAGGCACACGCGGTGGAGACGGTCAGACTGGGGCCGGTGATACCGAGCTTCGCGCTGACCCAGTACGCCCCCGCGTTGTGCATCAGCCGCGACGCGTACAGCACATCGGGCCGCCCGATGCCGTTCTCCTGACTGATCACCCCGCCGTAGCCGGTCCCGGTGACCACCGCCCGCCGCCCGGCCGGCACATGCAGCCCTCCGGCATCCTCCACGGCGTCCACGGCGGCACACACCGCCAACTGCACCGAACGGTCCGCCCGCCGCACCTCCTTGGGCGTCAGATGTCCGCTCGGGTCGAAGTCGCTCATCGGACCCGCCGGACATACGACGGCTCCCTCGTCGTCGAAGGTATGCAGCGAGATCGCCGAACGGCACTCCACCAGACTCGCCCACAGCGCTGCCGGAGTCGCTCCGGCCGCGCAGCGAACCCCCAGGCCCGTGACGGCGACGGCGTGGCGGGGCGTCACCGGGCGGCGAGGGGGCCGTTGCCGGCGTGGGTGCGCAGCCTCACGATGAGGTCGGCGACATCACCCACGGTGGACACCCCGGAGGTGTCGGTGCCCCGCAGGGACACCCCGAACTCGTCCTCCGACGCCGCCTGCAGCTCGGTGATGTCCAGGCTGTCGGCGCCCAGATCGGCCACCAGCCGGGCCTGCGGCACGACCGCCTCCACCGGCACCGACATCACCCGCGCGCACAGCGGGCGCAGCGCTTCCCATACGTCCACGTGTTCCACGTCCATGCAACTGACTCCGTTTCCTGGTGCTCACAGTGATGGCGTCGCAGTCCGAGCCCATGTCTCAAACTCCGTGACGACCGCGTCGGCGAGCCGTCTCGCGTCGTTCGGGCGCAGGTTGCACACCACGGTCAGCGTGACCGCGTCCCCTGCCTGGGCCAGGGCGAAGCTGGCGGTGCCCGGGTGGTGCAGGGGTGGCAGCCCCACAGTGCGCACGAGCGCGTGGCCCTGGAACGTGCTCGATCCGCCGGGCCACTTGACGGCTGTGGTCGCGGTCGCCGCGAAGCAGGAGTGGCGACCACGGTTGGTGAGAAGTCTGGTCACCCAAGGGCCGGTCCGCCGCGCCGCTTCCGCCGCGGGAAACAGCACCGAGGCATGCACGGCGGCCCGCGCGGGAACCGCGGCCAGCGCGGCCTGCCCCGCCCGCAGCCGCGCCATGGGACCGTCCACATCGACGGGCAACGGCACCCGAATCACCGTGAGGGCATTGCCCAGTTCACCCGGATCGGCCCGGCTGCGCAGATCACACGGTACGGCCGTGTACACGGGTTCATCCCGCTGCCGCCACCGCCGTACCGGTCCGTACTGATCCCGCATCGCCCCGGCCACCGCGCCCACCAGCAGCTCGTTCAGCGTCGAGCCCCGCCCGTCGGCGGGCTGCCGACGGGCGGCCCGGATCGTGTGCGCCGACAGCGCGCTCACCGCGACCGAGGAGTACGTCCGCCCTGGCGACGGCATCGGCAGGGCCTGTCCCGCGGCCGTCATCACCCTGAGTTCCCGGCCCACCGCTCGCAGCCCGGCACGAGACAGCGGCGCCGGCCGGGCGGACGCCCTCACCGCTCCGGGGCTGTCCATCAACGAACGCATCAACGTGGCCAGCGAGCGCCCGTCCAGCAGCACATGCTGCGCCACGAGCGCCAGGGCGAAACCGCCGTACACCGCGTCCGGGACCACGTACAGCCGCCAGGGCGGCACCCCGCCGGCCAGCGGCCGGTCCACGCTCTGCGCCCACAGGTCGTCCAACTTGTGCCGGGCCAGGACGACATGGACGTCGGGGTCGAACGGCCCCGGTACGACCCACCGCGCGCGCCCGCCGCCGCTCTCCGAACGGTCGAGCACACAGTTCATCCGCTCCAGACCCGCCCACCGCTCGGTGACGCGCGCCCGCACCTGCGCCAGGCCGGGCTGCTCACCGGCGAAGACCGCCGCCAGGCCGACAACTCCCGGACACCCGTTGAACAGCAGCATCTCGTCGGCACAGGACAGTCTCATGCGATAGGTCGCCATACCCTTCCTCGTCCAACGCCCGCACCGTGATGGTGCGGGCGTTGGACTGCGAGGCCGATCGCCTCGAACCGTCTGCTCAGAACGCTTCGCTGTTGCAGCCCATGTCCGAACCGAGGTCGGTGGGCTGCGCACCCGGGTTCCCCTCGCCGTTGAGCGCGTTGCCCAGCGCGCCGTTGATGGCGCCGATGCTGCCGAGGATGTCGATGTTCATGTCGTGCGAGCGACATTCGATGCTCTGGTTGACGTCGAAGTCGTTGCCCGGCCCGTGTGCGACGGCGGGGCTGACGCCGAAGGAGCCGACACCGCCGAGGACGGCGCCCACGAGAGCGGCCTTCTGAAGCTTGCGCATTTCTTCTCCGTTGAACGAGCGGATGAACTGAACGAGCGGAATGACGAACTGCGGTGAGGCGATCAGCCGAGTCGGGGCAGACCCAACTGACCCACGGGCGGGGCCGCGACCTGACCGAGGCCGAGCCCGGGCACCTGCGGTGTGCCGCCGGTCGGCGCGATCAGCGGGTTGATGAGCGGGTTCACCTCAGGGTTGAACTGCGGGTTCACCTGCGGCGCGACGCGAGGCGCGGGCTCCGGCTCGAAGACCTGGGGTACGTCGAGCTGCGGGGCGACCTTGGGAGTGACCTGCGGCGCCGTCTGCGGGGAGACCTGCGGCACGACCTCCGGCTGCTGGGCGGGGGCGTGTTGCGAGCCGTGCGGCGAGCTGGAGGCCTGCGCGTTGCCGGTCGACGTGGCAACGGCGGAGGCCTGACCGCTGTGCTGCGGGGCCGGGGCAGGCGCCGGAGGCGCGTACTGGGGCGCCGGCTGGGCGTAGGACTGCGGACCGCTGACCTCCGCCGTGCCCTGCGAACGGGCCACCGCCGTGGCCTGCGGAGGCGGCGCCTGGTACTGCGGGGCGGGCGGCGCGTAGTACTGCGGCGGCGGCGCCTGGTACTGGGGGGCGGGTGCCGGTGCGTAGTACTGCGGCGGCGGCGCCTGATATTGGGGCGCGGGCGCTGGTGCGTAGTACTGAGGTGCCGGGTAGTACGGGGGAGGAGGCGCCGCGCTGACACCGCCGTACCCGGGAGAGTCGGCATGGCTGACGCCGGCGCCGATGGCGGACAGACCGCCGGCCGTTGCTACGACGAGCGCGGCCTTGTGAAGCTTGCGCATGGAACCCCTCGGCCCTTCATTACCTGTACAGGGAAAATCCGTTGTATTCAGTGCAGTCTTGCGTGCGCTCAGTCTGATGTTCGTGCTGCGCCCTAACAGGGGTAACTCCTGGGCTGTCATATGGACTTCACGCTGGAGCCGACAGCGGATCCCAATGGCCCTCTCTGATTCATGATCGCTGCCCTCTCTCAGCTGGCAACGAAATATCCCCCGGCCTGGTCACGGGGTGAGAAACGCCGTCACTCATTTGCCATCGGTCGGATTATCGGTTCTGTTTTTTGGTCGCAGCAAATGGGTGACCACACCCCGACTCACGTGACTGACGCCGCACTTGGCTCGTTCCAGCAACAGCCGCACTGGTCATCAGCAATGCAATACGTTCCGTGCACAGGTCAATGAAGGGCCGAGGTTCCATGCGCAAGCTTCAGCAGGTCGCGCTCGTCGTCGCAGCAGCCGGAGGTCTGTCCACCGTCGGTGCCGGCCCCAGCTACTCCGCCCCTGTGGCGTACAACGGTGCTCCGCCGCCCGTTTCGCAGCAGGACGCCCAGGCCACCTCGATGACCTCCGCCCAGGCCACGTCGCAGAACTCCGGCTCGTCGGCCCCGCGGCGGATGGCGCTCCCGACGCGAGGCGCCGATGTCAGCCCGCAGGTCAACCCCCAGTTCAACCCGAAGCTCAGCCCGAACATCTCCCCGCAGGCCGCCCCGCACACGGGCCCGGGGCAGGGTGAGGTCGGCCAGACCAACCTCTTCCGCCCGTCCCAGGAGTGCAGCCCGCAGTCCCTGCTCAACGCGGCTGTCCCGGTCGCCGTACTCGCCGCCGCCGAGAACCGCGGCATCGACTGCGGTCAGACCAACAGCCAGGCGAACTCCCTCGCCCACGCCCGCGCCACCACCACGCGCTAGGGCGGCACGGACGGCCGTCCGCCTGAGCAGACCGAACGTCAGCTGATCGACCCGCAACGGGCCCTTCGAGGATCGACCTCGTCAAGGGCCCGTTCGTATCTGATGCGGCGTCAGGGTGCTTCCGCCACGCGATCACGAAACCCGGCGCGTCGCCGGGCATCTTGGGATACTTCGTATTAATCTCCCGTAACTGTACGAAGTCGATCTTTCACAGATCGCACCCACACCTCACTCCACCGGAGATGACATGCACAAGCTTCGCAAGGCCGCCGTCGTGGTCGTCGCCCTCGGCAGCGTCGGGATCCTGGGCGCCGGCACCGCCAGCGCCAACGGTCAAGACGGTCACGGCGGCAAGGACGGGGGCAAGTTCAGCGTCCTGCAGAGCTCCAACTGCAAGTCGCACGACCTGAACCTGGACGTTCTCGGCCAGGTCGGCGTGCTCAACGGCCTGCTGGGCAACGCGCTCAACGGCGAGGGCAACGCCGGTGGTCAGGACACCCACCTGGGCTCGTCCATGGGCTGCAACAACAGCGCGTTCTAATCGCGCGACGGTCGCAGAGGCGGCCGACAGCCGGAAAGCAGGCCCCGGCACCGAGCCTCAGACTCGGTGCCGGGGCCTTTTTATGCACACCGATATTGCTATTTATTATTGAGTAAAAGGAATTCCCTGGCATCGGCCAAGGCGGTGAGAATTCCCTGAATTCGGCGTGCCGCAGAGTGCTCCGAAATTCTTCCTATTACCCTCTGTAACCGTACGAAGCCGATCTGTTACAGATCGCACCACTTCGCTCCATCGGAGATGAACATGCACAAGCTCCGCAAGGCCGCCGTCCTGGTCGCCGCTCTCGGCAGCGTCGGGCTCCTGGGTGCCGGTACCGCCCACGCCGACGGCGGCCCGGGCGGCTGGAGTTCGGGCGATCGGGGCCACCACGGCAGCCACCACGAAGGCCGCAAGAGCAGCCCGACCCTCAACGTCGCGCAGAGCACGACCTGCAAGTCGCACGACGCCAACGTCAGCGTCCTCGGCCAGGTCGGCATCCTCGACGGTGCGGCCGGCAACCTGCTGAACGGTGAGGGCAACCCGGGCGCGCAGGAGACCGGCCTGGGCTCGTCCATGGGCTGCAACAACACCTTCGGTGGCAAGTAAGGGCAGTAGGGATTGATCCCTTCCCCTGAAAAATGCCGGACCGGGAGAAATCCCGGTCCGGCATTTTTCGATCGCGCCTCAGAAATCGAACTTAGGCAGCTTGAACCCCTTGGGCAGCGCCGCATTGTTGGAGCATTCCACGACCGGCCCGACCCTCGTGGTGCCGGTGTTCCCGATCCCGTGCTGGGGGAACACCAGGCGCGGCCGCTCGACCGTCGAGCAGTCGTGCCTCTGCTGGACGACACTGCCGTCCTTGCCCTTGTGGACGGTCTCGCTCTTGCGAACACACGTGATGTCACCCTGGGCGGAGGTCTTGCAATCATTCGAGGGCACTGCGGCGTACACCTGCCCGGCGCCGCCGTAGATCACGGCGAGAGTTCCGACGAGCCCCGAGATGGTTGCGATCTTCTGTCGACCGATCATGTGCTGCGTTCCTTTGCGGATCCGAAATGCCAGAGCCATCGCCCGGCGCGATAACAGCCGCGTCCGGCGATGGCATTGCTGCAGCCCGGGCGCGCACCCTGGTGGGTCTGCCGCGCGTCCGGGCTGCCTTCACATCGTGTGATGTGCATAAAGTGTTCCGATGGAATTCGATGCGCCTGCCGTGACGCTCCGAGGCGATATGCCTGCGAAACGGCCTGGGGGACTCAATGTGGCGCGGAATGTGGAGCCATCTGTCCCGCCGCTGTCACGACGACAATCGCAGTGCCCTGAAATTCGCGCATCGAACCCTCGGCTCTTCTTTACTTGGCGATGTAGGGAGCGGAGTACTCGCCGAAGCCCTCCGGCGCGGCGTACTGGGGAGCGTACGGAGCGGCCTGCGGAGCGGCCTGCGGAGCAGGCTGGGGAGCGGCCTGGGGAGCGGCCTCCGGCGCGGCAGCCCGGTGCGGAGCGGAGTGCTTTCCGTACGGAGCGCCCCACGTGGCCACGGCGTTGGCCTGCGAGGTCGCCACCGCGGTGATGTCCGGTCCGTCCGAGCCGCCCTCGTGGGCGGAGGCCGTGCCGGCGCCGGCACCGAAGGCGGACAGCCCTGCGACCGCTGCGGCTACGACCGCAACGCGCTGAAACTTGCGCATTGAATTGACCCTTTCTTTCCGGGGCGTGAAGCCCTGGCTTGACTACTTAGTGTGAGCATATACACGCGAACCGTAGCAATTTGGGATCTATTGCCCTTCTGTGTGTCGTGTCGGCTCATGCCGAGGCGCCCCTTTCGTCCGCCTATTGCCCTGGACTTGGAGAGGGGTGAGAGAGCCGGTGTTGTTGTGGCAACGACGGTTCCCCGAGGGGGAGTCACGGGCTGTGGGGCGCGGTCACCCGTTTGCCGAAACAGCGGATGGCCGGACCAGGTCGCCCTGGTCCGGCCATCCGCCGCTGGTGAGTTGAGAAAGCTGACGGGGCGTCAGCCGCCCAGCAGGCGTTGCAGCGCCGTGCGGTTGTCGCTGCTGGTGTCGACGGCCGGCGCCTCGGGCGTCGGGCCGGCACAGGTGATGTGCGGCCCGATCCGTGTCTGCCCGTTGTTCAGCAGGCCGGGAGCGGGCAGGGTCAGGGGCTCCGTCGGCTGGCAGTTCACGCTCCGGCGGACGGTGAACCCGTCGCCCTCGGGCGTCTGGCCCACGATCCGCTGGGTGCAGACGATGTTGCCCTCGGCGTCGAGTGCGCAGACGCCCGGGCCTCCTGCCGCGTATGCCTGGGTGACGCCGACGAAGGTCATGGCGAGGCCGCCGAGAAGCCCCGAGACGGCCGCGATCTTCTTTCCGTTGAACATGTGTTGCGTCTCCTTGGTGAGGGGTGCCCCGGGCGTCGTGCGCCGTGAACCGGCCGCGCCGGGTCCTGGGATGTCGGAGAGGCGGACCCCGGCGTCCGGCCGATGTCCGGGACGCTGGGGTCCAATTCGCTTACGAAGTGAAGGGCCGGCCTGCTGAAGGCGCTGGTGCTTCGGGGCCCGTGAGGGCGTCGCGCACGACTGCGCCGCCGACCTCAGTCAGTGAAGGCGTTGTTGAACTGGCCGCAGGTGGTGTCGAAGGTCTCGGCGAGACCGAGCAGGCCGATCGGGAGGTCGCCCTCGGCCACCGTCTGCGGGCTGCACTCCTGGTACGGCCGGTAGAGGTCGGTGACGGACACCTGCGCCCGGGTGGGGGCCTGCTTGTGGGACACGTGCGGCCGGTCGGACTTGTGGCCGTGGCCGCCACCGTCGGCGTAGGCGGCAGTGGCACCCGCACCGGCACCGACGGCGGTCAGGCTGCCGGCTGCCGCCGCGACGATCATGACCTGCTGAAGCTTGCGCATGGAACCCTCGGTCTTTCACTACATGTACGTCGAGGCTGATTGCCTACTGTGACTGAACGAACACTAGCAGTAGCGATCTACGCTATTCCACACCGGTGATATCCCGTGTCCCGACGGGGACATGAGGTATGCGAGGGATCTTGTGCTGTGGCGGCGTCGGCTCAATACGGCCTGACGCGGGCTTAATTGACGAAGGTCTGAAGATCGGCCTGCCGGGATCGCGGCAATTCAATCCGTGAACTCGTCCGCGCTGCGGAGGAGTTCACGGATTGACGGCATGGTGGCGTTAATCCTTTCAGCTGCGTCCACTGCCTTCGTCAAGGTTGGGCGGCGATCTCGTCGCACATCCACTTGGGATCAGAGGCTCGTGAACAGGTTCTGGGGACCAGACCCAGAGCCGCGGGTCGTTGTACGCATCTTTCCGGGAGCGCGAACCGCGCCGATTGAACACCTGGTAACCGGTGTACTTCGGGTTGCGCAGGATTTCGTACACCGTCGACAGCGGTCGAGATCCGAGTTGAGGCGCCGGAAGATGGCGCCGTAGCCAAGCTTCTCCTCGGCTTCCCCGCTCGAAGCGGTAGTCGTCTCACCTCGGACCGGCGACCGAGCCCGAGCTCCCTGAAGAGGTGAAGAATGCGGTTGTTCCACGGCCG
The DNA here is from genome assembly GCF_052245395.1 of Streptomyces sp. 4N124. Taxonomy (NCBI): domain Bacteria; kingdom Bacillati; phylum Actinomycetota; class Actinomycetes; order Kitasatosporales; family Streptomycetaceae; genus Streptomyces; species Streptomyces sp. 4N124. The sequence continues at coordinate 116,349 of NZ_JBQQBS010000002.1, read as the reverse complement.
GGCCATGCGATGTCGTCAACGGCGAGAAACGGCTCGCCGGCCACGGTCGCGGGGGTTGCCCCGGTGAACGCCATGACGTCCCGATGCAGGTGGGACTGGTCGGCGTAGCCAGTGTCGGCCGCGACTTTAGCCGCGCCTTCACCCGCGACCAGGCGGTGGGCGGCATGGTCGAAGCGGACCAGCTTCACTGCGCGCTTGGGCGGCAGGCCGAGCTGCGACCGGAACCGGGACCACAGCCGCTTACGGCTCCACCCGACCTCGGCCGCGAGTCCGTCGACCCGGGTCAGGCCACGGCTGACGACGATCCGGTGCCAGGCCCAGGCCACCTCCGGGTCCACCGGCGGCCCCGCCTCATGCCGGCGGGCGAGCAGTGCGTCTGCCAACGCGAAGCGATCCTGCCAGGACAAGACATCCCCGAGTTGCTCGCGGATCCGGGACGCCTCCTGGCCCCACAGGTCGCCCAGCGACACGACGGCGCCGTCGAGGTCGGCGGGTGAGACACCCACAATCGCGCGTGCGATCACCGGGGACAGGCGCACCTGCACGCACTCGACGTTCTCTCCCCGCGCCCGGACCGCGCCTCCGGACCCGAGCCCGGGCCCAGCGACGATGCTTCCCCGCTGCTGCCGCCCGGGGGCACAGTCAAGGACGGGCGAGCCGGCGCCGAACTCCAGGAGCAGCGTCACGGCCGGGTGCGGGACCATCCGGAGCGCGTCCAGTTCACGGGACGGAGTGAGGAGTGCTCGGAGCCCTCGTCCGGTCACCGTCACCGCGGCAGCTTGGCTGTGCGCTCGGGATGGGCGGCTTTGATGTAGCGCATGGCCGTCTGGGCGGTGATGCCGAACAGCCGCATCAGGTGCAGCGGATCGGCCTTGTCGAACGCCTCGTCCAAGATGCCACCCACGAGCCCATCGCAAGACCGTCACTTACACGCTGAAGTGGTCGGCCTGGAGAAGACGCCACCAAGCCGCAGCCCGGCACTGCCACCACCGAAAACGCAGCTCAGGACCCGAACCGATGCTGGAGTACTGAAGGGGAACAAAGTGATAACAGCAGGCAACTGGAAGGAGGCTGGTGAGGTCTAGTCCGCCATGAAGATCTCTTTCCTGATTCACAACGCCTACGGCATCGGAGGCACGATCACCACGACCTTCAACCTGGCCCAGGCGCTGGCCGCGCGGCACGATGTGGAGGTCGTCTCGGTGTTGCGGCATAGGGAACGTCCGAACTTCGCCCTGGACCCTAGGGTTTCCTTAAGGCCGCTGGTGGACTTGCGGGAGGCAAAGGAACATCCACTTCACCTGAGACCCGCGAGAGTGTTCCCGGCCGCCGAGTACCGCTACCGGCAGTACAGCGAGTTGACCGATCAGCGGATCGGTGAGTGGCTGACGGCGACCGACGCCGACGTGGTCATCGGCACTCGACCGGGGCTCAACGTACATCTCGCGTTGCAGGCCCCGCGCCATGTCGTCCGCGTCGGGCAGGAGCACCTCACGCTCGACAACCACTCACCGTGGCTGCGCACCACGTTGCGCCGGGCCTACCGCCGGCTCGATGTGCTCACCACGGTCACGGAGGCGGACGCTGCCGCGTACCGGCGCAAGATGCGGTTGCCGGGCGTCACAGTGGAGGTGCTTCCCAACAGCGTTCCCGATCCGGTGCTGCCTGCCGCGGACGGCACCGCGAAAGTGGTGGTCGCCGCCGGGCGGCTGGTTCCGGTGAAGCGTTACGACCTGCTCGTCGAGGCGTTCGCCCGGGTCGCCGCCGAGCACCCGGACTGGCAGCTGCGGATTTACGGCAAGGGGGAGGAGCAGGCCCGGCTGCGGCAGCTCATCCAGAGCCTGGGCTTGTGCGACAACGTCTTTCTGATGGGTGCGGCCGCACCCATGGAGGCGGAGTGGGTCAAGGGCTCGATCGGCGCGGCCGCGTCCAACTTCGAGCCGTTCGGCATGACCCTCGTCGAGGCGATGCGCTGCGGACTGCCCGTGGTGAGCACCGACTGCCCGCACGGCCCCGGCGAGATCATCAAGGACGGGGTCGACGGCCGGCTGGTGCCGGTCGGGGACCGCGACGCGCTGGGCGACGCTCTGCTGGAACTCGTCGGCGCCGACGAGCGGCGCCGACGGATGGGCCGTACGGCCATGGAGAACGCGCGACGCTTCGCCCCGGCCCCCGTCGTGGAGCAGGCCGAGCGCCTGATCGGCGAGGCGATATCGGCGAGAAGGGTCGGGCGGCCGGTCGCACCGGAACCCGGCCGGATACATCGCGCCCTGATCAGCCGGGGCTTCGCCGCGCGCGACGCCGCCCATGCCGCGGCCGGCAGTGCGCTGCGCACGGTACGGAGGGGACGGCGATGAACAGGGAACCGGGCACGACACAGGACGCGCAGCTCCGTGCCGACTGCACGGCCGACGTGGATGGCCGAATTACCTTTCACCTTCCACTACTTGAGGAAACCGACTCCCAGTCGGCCCAGTTGCTGCTGCGGCTGCGCCCCAAGAAGGGACAGCCCGAGGAAACCCTTCGCGTCCTCGATGTCGAAGCGGTGGACAACGGCGGCCGGGTCGCCGTCCTGGAGTCGCAGCCCCCTCTCGCCGAGGGACGGTGGGACGTGTACCTGCTCCCCGAACCGGGAGCGCCGCGACAGCGGCTCCGCCCCCGTCTGCGGGACCTGCGAGCCCTCGTCGACGGACATACCCGTGACTGGCCGTCGCCGGTGGCGGTGCGGGTTCCGTACACCACCAAGGATGGCTATCTCGCGGTACGGGCCTGGCTGCGCACCGCCCATGCCGAGGTCGAGGGCATCGACGTGACGGACCGGTCGATGACGGTCAGGGGGCGGCTGCATGGCGCCACGCTCTCCGCGGGAGCCGTCGTACGTCTGCGTGCCAGGGGTCCCAAGGGCGCTGTACGGACCCGGGAACCACAGGCCGAGAGCGCCGGCCGGCGCTTCTCCTTCACCGTGGACTACGAAGAGTTGGTCGCCGCCGACGCCATCGGAACCCGTGTCTGGGACATCAGCGTTCAGGCTCGACCTGCCGGGGGATCCCCTCCCATCCGTGTCGGTCGCCTGCTTGACGACGTGGCGGACCGCAAGGAGATCTTCGTGTATCCGTCGGCCGCGGTCGGCGGTGTCGCCGTGCGTCCTTACTACACGGTCGACAACGACCTCTCCGTGGAGGTGACAGCCGCCGAGTGACCGCGGCCAAGGAACTGCTGTTCCGCCTCGCGCTCATCCACCCCGAGATCGCCATCGTCTGGGCCGACTCCGCATACGCCGGGCGTCCGCCGGACGCGAAGGGCTTCGTCGTCCTGCCTCGCAGGTGGGTTGTTGAGCGGTCGTGGTCGTGGATCATGCGGGCCCGTCGTCACTGCCGGGACCACGAACGACTTCCCGAGGTGAGCGAGTCGTTGATCACGTGGGCTGCCATACGTTGATGACGAGGCGCCTCACCCGCCGCAGGGCCCAGCCCGCCGCACGGCGCGACATCACCCCGTACTACCTGGCGCAGGCAGCCTGACCGGCACAGTTCCGGAGGCCCTAGGTCAGTGGCCCGTACTCATACGGGAGGTGTCAGTTCGGCAGGCGGGGGTCAGGTGCGGCGTAGCGCGTCCAGATGGTCATGGGCGGGGGAACGGCCGCGCTCTGTGTAGCGCTCGGCGAAATCCGTCAGGACATGCCGCAGGATCGCCGGGGTGCCGGGAACGGCGAGGGCGCTGTCGGCCGCGGCAAAGCAGGCGCGGGCGGCCTTGGCGAGGTCCTGGTTGTCGAGGCCGGTGCGGGCCGCCCGCAGCCAGACGTCGTGGGAGGGGACGGGCCGCTGCGAGTCCGGGCAGAGTGGCTCGGTTGCCGCGTAGGCGGCATCGGCCGCCACCGTGTCGTTCAGGAGCGTCGCGGCCAGCACAGTCGGCACGACCCAGTCGTCGCCGTTCTGCGCGTCGGTCATCCGCAACTCCAGCCAGCCGCGCGGTCTGACCGGCGGGAACAGAGTGCTGAGGTGGTGGTCCAGGTCGGCCAGGGTCGGCGGCCGCAGTTCGGGTACGCCCCGCAGCCAGGCGCCGAAGGTCAAGCCGGAGGGCGCGGACCAGTCCCCGTTGAGGTCGCCCGGTATGCACATCACCTGCGCGTCGAGCGCATAGCGGGTCCAGGCCACACGTGGGTCGGAGTGGTAGCGGGGCGGGCGGGTACGACCGGCATCCATCCGGGACCAGATGTCCTGCCGGCTGGACAGCCACCCGGTGGGCCACCCGTCCTGTATCGGGGAGTTGGCGAAGGCGGCGACGAGCACGGGACCGATACGGTGGGCGAGTTCCCAGCGGGAGCGGTAGCCGCCGAGGCCGCGGGATTCCTCGCCGGAGTCCAGGTTGATCTGTACGGATGCGGTGCGGCGCATCATGTCGCGGCCCCACGGGCCCGCGCGGTCGAAGAAGCTCTCCATGGCCCGGTAGCGGGGGTGGTCGAGCACGCGAGGCGGTTCACGATAGGGGTCGAGGCCCCGGCCGACGAGTGCCAGACCGGCCTGCTCGACTGCCGTGCGCAGTACGGCGAGATCTGCGGCCATCATCTCGACGCACGCGCCGAGCGAGAGGGCCGGCGGGGAACTCAGCTCCAGCTGGCCGCCCGGCTCACGGGCGAGCCTGCTGCCCCCGGGCAGGGCGCCTGCGACCTCGATCGGCGCGAGGGCGGCGTTCAGCCGGTCGGCGGATATCGGCAGCCCAGGGTTGCGGCGGTCCTGGACCAGCCACTCCGTCTCCACACCGATCCGCTCAGGGGGGCCGGTTTTGAAACACACGTCGAACACATACGCTTCCGCCTCTTCCAGGGTCAGTTCGGTCATTTCTGTCCTCCTCTCGCACAATCTGGTGCGGGTCAGGTGGGCCGTCAGTTGGTGCGATCGCCCCCACGTCCTCGAACGGCTCCTCGTAGAACCACACCGCGTCCGGGATCTTCTCGGGGGTGACGAGGCTGTAGTTAGGACGCCTCGCCCTTGTACGGGCAGTAGGTGTGGGAGTCCGTTCGCTCCAGAAGCGCCTGGTCGACATCGGCCAGGGGGATGTATTGAACGGCCGGACAGCCGGCCTCGGTTTCAGCGTGACGGCAGAGGTCGTCCCGGCCGGCGGTCGGCGTCGTGCCCCGGTTCGGTCTCCGGCCGCACACGGACGGGCAGCCGGAGATCTTCGCGGTGGCGGTGGTCGCCGCGTCGTTCAAACAGCGAGGCGACCGCCGTCGGCCACGATCACCTGGCCGGTGACGAAGCTCGCGCGCTCGCTCGCCACGAACGCGATGACCTCGGCGAGTTCCTCGGGCGTGGCGTTGCGCTTGAGCGGGTTGACCTCGGACCACGCCGTGAACTGGTCGGCGCCGATGAAGTCCACCACGTTGTCGCTGTTCACGTTCCCAGGAGCCACCGCGTTGACGCGTATGCCGTACCGGCCCCACTCCGCAGCCCAACTGCGGGTGAAGGATTCGACGGCCGCCTTCTGCGCTCCATACGTCGCCATGTGCGGCATGGCGATGACGGCGGCGATACTGCTGATGTTGACGATGTTGCCGCCGCCCCGCTCGATCATCCCCCGGACGAGTCGTGTGCTGAGGACGAAGGTGGCGCGCACGTTGGTGTCCCACGACTCCGCGTTCGCTTCGCTGTCCTGGTCGAGGGTCGGCTTGATGCTGGCCCTGTAGCTTGCCGCGTTGTTGACCAGCACGTCGATTTCACCCGCCTCCTTGGCCAACCGCTCGACGTCGGCGAGATCACTCAGATCAGCGAGGATGAACCGGGCCTTTCCTCCGCCGGCGGTGATGTCGTCCACCACCTCGGCCCCGCGCTCAACGTTGCGGCCGGTGATCACCACCGACGCTCCGTCGCGTGCGAACGCGTACGCCGTCGCGGCGCCGATACCTCCTCGCGACCCCGCACCCGTAATCAGAACGCTCTTGCCCTCGAAATCCATTGTGTGCTCCTCGAAAAGAAAAGATGTCTGACGGCGCGCGCCGAGAGCGGGCGGCAGCTTTCCGGCCCTGGTGGCTGCGCCGGGCGTGCACCACGGTAGGAGGCGCCAGCCATAGAGGCAAATAGTGGCAACATATACTCTGCATTGACATCTCCTATGTCATGTCGAAGGTTGGATTTCGAATGAACCTGCGCCAATACGAATACGCCCTGGCCGTTGCCGAGGAGGGCTCCATGACAGCGGCAGCAGAACGTCTGGGGGTCACTCAGCCCTCTCTGTCGCAGCAGATCGGCGCCTTGGAGAAGCACCTCGGGGTGCAGTTGTTCACCCGTACCCCGAGCGGGGTGACGGTGACGGTGGCAGGGCGGGCTTTCCTCGCGGAGGCGGAGATCGCGACGACCGCGTCCCGGCGTGCCATCATGGCCGCCCGCGCCGCCGACGGGGAACTGGCAGGCGAACTCATCATGGCTGTCCACATGGGCCTGGGAGCACGCCAGTTGCCCCAGGTATTGGGGCAGCTGCGCAATCGCCACCCGAAGCTGCAGGTGACTCTCCATGAGGAGCCCGATCCCGCGGACATGGAACGACTGGTCCGCCAGGGAACCCTCGACATGATCCTCGTGCACCGCTTCCCCGCCGGGTGCACCTTCGACACTCACCATCTGGGCGAGGAAGCCTACGTCGCCGTCCTGCCGAAGGGGCACCCGCTTCTCTCGGACGGCGCCGCCCTGCGCCTGGAGGACCTGGCGTCAGAGGGATGGATCCGGTTCCGGCACGCCAGCCTGCTCGACGACCACCTCGCCCGCCTGCTCGCCGACGCGAGCCTCAGCCCGCACACGGTGGCCCGAGCGTCACAGATCTCCACCGCGGTGCGGCTCGTGGCGCAGGGCTTGGGTGTCACCGTGGTCCCGGCCTCGGCCATCCCCGAAGGCTTCGAAGAACTGGCCTGCCCGCTACTGCCCTCCCTGACCGAGCCCGTCCTCGTCGGCGTGCGGCGCAATCCGGGTTCGGCGGAGGCGGCCATGCTCGACCATCTCAGCCAGCAGAACTGGTGCGGTACAAACCTCCTCTTCCAGCCCACAGCTGATTGAGCGTTCACTTATGGCAGTGAGCTTGTCGCCGCTGGACGGCTCAAAAGACTTGGCCACCCGGAGCACGTGACGGTCACAACCGCGCCGCATCCACGTCTCAAGGTCAATCGCGCGAGAACCGGCCTTGCGGGGCTCCTCGGCGGCCCTCGGCGAGGCTCACCGCCCGTGCGGCGACCAGCCCGCGGGACCTGGACCGTAGCCGAAACTACGGACTCACGGGCCCTGCGGGCTGGTCCTCTACTTTCGTCGAGCCCCCTGTCGGACTCGAACCGACGACCTGATCATTACAAGTGACCCGCTCTGGCCATCTGAGCTAAGGAGGCAGCGCGTGCAACGATGCCGCACGCGAAGGCGGCACCACTGTACACAGAGCGCGTTTCTCCGAGCCACGAGGTTCGTGACGTGTAGCCGGGTCAGGACGCTGCGTGACAAGAAAGCGCGGCTCCGCCCGCTTCTCGTAGTCCGTGTTCACGAACGCCCAGCGGATCGTGCTGTCCCGGTCGATGACGTACGTCGCGGGGAGCGGAAGGGTGCGGGCGTGGCCCGCGTTCACGGGCCGGGGCGGATCCGCGGGAGCTGAGGCGTACGGTCGGGGCGGGGATCGCCGCGATCGGGGGCCGCTCGACGACCGGTGACGACTGAGCGGCCCTGGTGAAGCTGGCTGCAGTTCGGCAGCGCCCCGAAGGGGCGCGGGGAACTGCGCGACCAGCCACAACGGGCCTGCGGACGATCGACGGCCTATCGCTGCACTTCCAGCGGAGCTCAGACCGTGCCCAGCCTCGTCAAGGCCTCGTCCGTCAGCCTGTACACCGTCCACTCGTCCTGGGGGCGGGCGCCCAGGGACTCGTAGAAGTCGATCGCGGGGCGGTTCCAGTTGAGGACGGACCACTCCAGGCGGCCGTAGCCGCGGGTCACGCACAGGCGGGCCAGTTCGGTGAGCAGGGCCTTGCCGTGGCCGGCGCCGCGGGCGGTGGGGCGGACGTAGAGGTCTTCCAGGTAGATGCCGTGGACGCCGCGCCAGGTGGAGAAGTTGAGGAACCAGAGCGCGAAGCCCACCGGGTCGCCGGTCGTGTCGTCGGTGGCGATGTGGGCGTAAGAGGCCGGGCGGTCGCCGAACAGGGCGCCGTGCAGCTGCTCCTCGGTGGCCTTGGCCTCGTGCGGGGCCTTCTCGTACTCGGCGAGTTCGCGGATCAGGGTGTGGATGACGGGGATGTCGGCGGGGGTTGCGGGGCGAATCATGGGGCGAGGTTAGCCAGGGTGGTTCCGCAGGCGCCTGGCGATTTCCAACTGGCGTTCCTCCAGCGGGCGTTCGTCCTCGATGTCCCAGAGGGCGTTCTGGAGGAGCCTGCCCAGCGTCCAGGCACGCGCGCGTGACCGGTCCAGGCCGAGTACGTCCGTCATCGCGTCGAAGCGCCAGACGATGTCGGTGGCGTCGAAGCGGTTGTCGAGGGCGGGCCACAGTTCGAAGCCGGGGTCGCCGGAGAGCGGTTTGGGGTCGATGGCGAGCCAGGGGGCGCGGTCGGAGGCGAGGACGTTCTCGTCGTGGAGGTCCCAGTGGAGGAGGCGGTCGCCGGGCTCGTTCACGACCTCGCGTACGGCGGAAGCGCAGTCGGCGACCAGGTGGCGGGCCTCCGGGTCGGGGATCTGCTGGAGCGCCCAGGGAGTCTGGTGCAGCATGGCCTCGGCGATGTCGCCGAGCCGGCGCATGCCGTGCGGTGCCGGGACGGACGTCAGGTGGGCCAGCAGACGGGCGATGATCAGCACGGCCTCGCGGGTGTCGCCGAGGTGCGACAGCATGCGGTTCTCGTCGAGGCGTTCGAGGAGCATCGTGCCGGTGGCCGGGGCGTGGTCGAGGAGCCGGACCGCCCCGTCGCCGTCCCATATGCGCAGCGCGACCGGCTCGCCCTCGCTCTCCTCGTCGAGGAGTTGCAGCTTCAGGACGGCCGCCGTGCCGTCCGCGCGGACCACGGGCACGACCAGGGCCGCGACTCCGTGCATCGGCCGTCCGTCGACCGTCAGCTGCCAGCGGTCCAGGAAGTCGGCCGTCAGGTCCGGGAGTCCGGCGATGAAGGCGCGGCCCGCTTCCCCGTTGTACATCTGCTGTGACGCGGCGAGCTCCTGCGGAATGTCGATCACCTTGTGACCGTACTGGCGTGGGGGAATCGGCTCACGCGAATTAATGTCCTCGCCATGAGCAGCTCGGCAAGCGGTGCCACAAACGGCGGTATCTCCTTCTGGTACGCGGACGACGGACTCCCGGCGGTGCGGGAGCCGCTCGCCGGTGACGCGTCGGCGGATGTCGTGATCGTCGGCGGCGGTTATACGGGACTGTGGACGGCGTACTACTTGAAGAAGGCGGCGCCGTTCCTCCGTATCACCGTCCTGGAGCAGAAGTTCTGCGGGTACGGGGCCTCGGGGCGGAACGGCGGGTGGTTGTACAACGGGCTCGCTGGGCGCGACCGGTACGCGAAACTGCACGGGCACGAAGCCGCCGTACGACTGCAGCGGGCCATGAACGACACCGTGAGCGAGGTCGTCGAGGTCGCCGCGGCGGAAGGGATCGACGCGGACGTTCATCGCGGCGGGGTCCTCGAAGTCGCCCTCGGGCCCGCCCAGTTGGCGCGGCTGAAGGTCTTCCATGAGCGCGAGCTGTCGTACGGCGAGAAGGACCGCGAGCTGTACGGCGCCCGCGAGACCGCCGAGCGGATCCGGGTGATGGATGCCGTCGGGTCGAGCTGGACGCCTCATGGGGCGCGGGTGCATCCGGTGAAGCTGGTGAAGGGGCTGGCGGCGGCCGTCGAGGCGCTCGGGGTGAGCGTGTACGAGCGGACGCCGGTGACGGAGATCCGGCCGAAGCACGCGGTGACGCCGTACGGGACAGTCCGGGCGCCGTATGTGCTGCGCTGCACCGAGGGGTTCACGGCCGGGCTCAAGGGTCAGAAGCGGACCTGGCTGCCGATGAATTCGTCGATGATCGCGACCGCGCCGCTCACCGACGAGCAGTGGGAGTCGGTCGGCTGGGACGGGCGCGAGACGCTGGGCGACATGGCGCACGCCTATATGTACGCGCAGCGCACCGCCGACGGGCGGATCGCGCTGGGCGGGCGTGGAGTGCCGTACCGGTTCGGGTCGCGGACCGACAACGACGGGCGAACGCAGGAGGCGACGATCGAGGCGCTGCGGGACGTCCTCGTGCGGTTCTTTCCGTCGCTGGCCGGAGTGCGGATCGAGCATGCCTGGTCGGGGGTGCTGGGGGTGCCGCGTGACTGGTGCGCCGGCGTCACGCTCGACCGGTCGACGGGGATCGGCTGGGCGGGCGGTTACGTCGGCTCGGGCGTCGCCACCGCGAATCTCGCTGCGCGGACGTTGCGGGACCTGGTGCAGCAGGACTCCGGGCAGGGTGGGCGGACCGAGCTCACCGATCTGCCGTGGGTGGGGCACAAGGTGCGCAAGTGGGAGCCGGAGCCGTTGCGTTGGCTGGGGGTGCAGGGGATGTACGCGACGTATCGGGCGGCGGATCGGCGGGAGGCGGCGATGCGGAGTGGGGAGACGTCGCGGCTGGCGCGGTGGGCGGATCGGGTTGCGGGGCGGTGAGCGTGCGGAGGGCTGGGGCGGGTGGGTCGCGCGGTCCGGCGCTGACGGGGTGCCGCCTGCGCCCACCCGTGCCGCCCTAGGCGGCACGAATGCCCGCAGCTTGGCGGGAGTGGGGCGGCACGCATGCCCGCAGCTTGGCAGAGGGGCGAGCGGGGCGGGGAAGGGCTCCGCGGTCCGAGGGAGCCCCTCCCCGCGTCCTCAGGCCACCGATTCCGGTACCGGCGCCTGCGTCGGGGCGCCGTGTTTCGGGGCCTTCGCCGTCACCATCAAGGCCGCGACCAGGCCTGCCAGCAGCATGATGCCGGCGGCCCACCAGATGGCGACTGTGTAGCCGTGGACGACGCCCTCCCGTACCACCAGGTCCCGCTGGGAGGGGTCGGTGAGGTGGGCGGTGACATAGGCCGCGCCGCTCGTCGTCGCGATCGTGTTCAGCAGCGCCGTACCGATCGAACCGCCCACCACCTGCTGCGAGGTGTTGACGGTCGCCGAGGTCACCCCGGAGTCCTGCGGGGCGACGCCCGCGGTCGCCGTGGCGAACACCGGCATGAAGGTCAGGCCCATGCCGAGGCCCATCAGGAGCAGTGCGGGCAGGATCTCGGTGGTGTAGGAGGAATTCACCGTCATCTGCGTGAGGATCACCATGCCGCCCGCCGCCAGCACCATGCCGGGGGCCATCAGCATGCGTGGCGGTACGTGGTCCAGCAGCCGGGCCGAGATCTGGGTGGAGCCGACGATGATCGCGGCGGTCAGCGGCAGGAAGGCCAGGCCGGTCTTGACGGGCGAGTAGCCGAGGATGGCTTGGAGGTAGTACGTCATGAACAGGAACAGGCCGAACATGCCGATGACGGCGAGCGCCATGGTCAGGAAGCAGCCCGCGCGGTTGCGGTCCTTGATGATGTGCAGCGGCAGCAGCGGCATGGGCGCCCGGTTCTGCCACCACACGAAGGCGGCCAGGAGTACGACACCTGCCGCGAACAGCGTCAGCACCAGAGCGTCCGTCCAGCCGCGCGGCTGGGCCTCGCTGAAGCCGTAGACGATCGCGACCAGGCCGCCGCAGCCCAGCAGGACACCGGGCACGTCGAGGCGGGCGCCCGCGTGGCCGGGCCGGTCGTGCAGCAGTGCGAGCGCGCCGAAGACGGCGGCGACGGCGATGGGCACGTTGACGTACAGGCACCAGCGCCAGTCCAGGTACTCGGTCAGCAGCCCGCCGACGATGAAGCCGATCGCCGAGCCGCTGCCCGCGAGAGCGCCGTAGATCCCGAAGGCCTTCGACCGCTCCTTCGGGTCGGTGAAGGTGGTGGTGAGCAGGGAGAGCGCGGACGGGGCGAGTACGGCGGCGAAGGCGCCCTGCAGCGCACGGGCGCCGAACAGCATGCCCGCGGTGGTGGCGGCCCCGCCGATCGCGGAGGCGGCGGCGAAGCCGACGAGCCCGATCACGAAGGTGCGCTTGCGGCCCACCAGGTCGGCGATCCGGCCGCCGAGCAGCAGCAGACCGCCGAAGGCCAGCGTGTAGGCGGTGATCACCCACTGCCGGTTGCCGTCCGTCATGCCGAGGTCGCTCTGCGCGGAAGGGAGCGCGATGTTCACGATGGTCGCGTCCAGGACGACCATCAGCTGAGCGAGGGCGATCACCACCAGGCCCCACCAGCGGCGGGGGTCGGTGCCCGTGGGTTCACCTGTCCGGGTGACACTCACCGGGCCAGAAGACCATGAATCGGTTCGTGTCGCATCTTGAGGATCTTCTTGAGGATCTTTGTGGCGGGCCTTCCTGTTCATGGCTCCAGTACGACCTTTCCGGTGGTTCCGCGGTTCTCCAGCGCGCGGTGCGCGGCGGCGGCCTCGGCGAGCGGGAAGCGCTGTACGGCCGGGACGAGGCGGCCTTCGGCGGCCTCGGCGAGGGCGCGCAGTTCGAGGGTGTGTACGGGGTTGGGGCCGCCCGCCTTCCGCATCATCACGGGCCCGAGGACCTGCTCGGTCACGCCTTCGACGACGTACGGGCTGCCGTCGTGGATTCCCTTGCCGGACCAGCCGAAGACGATGTGCTGCCCGCCGGGCCCGAGCAGATCGACGGCCGCGCGGGCGACGTCGCCCCCGACTCCGTCGAAGACGACGGTGGCTCCCCGTCCGCCCAGGAAGGCGCGGACCTTGTCCGGCCAGGCGGGGTCCTTGTAGTCGGCGGCGAGGTCGGCGCCGTTCGCCTGCACGCGGGCGACCTTCTCCGGGCCGCCCGCGAGGCCGATCACGGTGGCGCCGGCATTCCGGGCGTACTGCACGAGCAGGGTGCCGATGCCGCCGGCCGCCGCCGGGATCACGGCCACCGAGTCGGGGCCCAGCTCGGTGAACTGCAGGATCCCCATCGTCGTACGGCCCGTGCCGATCATGGCGACGGCCTGCGCGAAGTCCAGGCGCTCGGGGATCTCGTGGACGCGGTCGACGTCGGTGACGGCCAGCTCGGCGTAGCCGCCGGGCGCGAATCCGAGGTGGGCGACCACGCGCTTGCCGAGCCACAGCGCCGCGACACCCTCGCCGAGGGACTCGACGACTCCGGCGACCTCGCGGCCGGGGATGGTGGGGAGGGCCGGGGGCTCGGGCAGCGGGCCCTGCATGCCCTCGCGCAGAGCGGTGTCGAGGAGGTGGACTCCGGCCGCTTCCACGGCGATACGGACCTGGCCCGGGCCCGGCAGCGGGTCCGTGACCTCCTCGTAGGTGAGGTTCTCGGCCGGGCCGAAGGTGTGCAGGCGGATGGCGTGCATGGCGCGCTCCTCGTGTGATCGCTCGGTACGGCGATTCGATCGCTCGGTATGGCGCCCACTCTTCAACCTCAAGCTTGCTTGAGGTCAAGGGCGTTGCGGCGGCCGAGGGCCAGCGACACCGCCGTGAGCGCGCTGTTGAAGGAGACCTCGGACAGCACGCCCGGCGCGGCGACCTCGTCGCCCGCGAGATAGACGCCGGCCCCGCGGTCGACGGCCGGCCGGTCGCGCCAGCTGGTGCCGGGCAGGTCGACGGCGCCCGTACGGCCGTTCGCCACGGCTTCCCGGCGCCACGTGACGCGCTCGCGCCAGCCCTCGAATGCCATGTCGAGCAGCCGCTCGGCACGGGCGATGCCGTCGGCCCGGGACTCGTGCGGGGCGATCGGGATCTGGCCCTGGATGAGCTGCTCACCGGCCGGCGCCAGCGAACGGTCCTGCGCGGTGAACCGCTCCAGCCAGCCGGGGGAGTCGAGGTCGGACACGATGAAGGCGTCCCCGCGCCGGGTCCGCACCGCGAGGTCGATGAGCGCGGTACGCCCGCTCGTCCACGTCAGGGAGTCGTCCTTCAGCAGGCTGCGAGCGGAGTCGAGGGAGGTGGCGACGACGACGGGCGTGTCGGTGGGCAGGGTGTCGACCCGGGACAGGGTCTCCATCCGGACACCGAGGTTCCAGGCGCGGGCGGCCATCCGGTCGATGAGGGTGGCCCAGCCGCCACGCGGATAGTGCGCCTCCGGAGGCAGCTTCGTGGCACGTCGCAACCGCTCCTGCACGAAGGCCGCGGACAGGCCGCCGGGGTCGTGATGGAAGAGCGCGACGGCGGAGTGGTGCGCTGCGGCGCGGGCCCCCTCCTCGCCCGCCTCCCGCTCGGCCCATGTCATGAAGTCGACGTCGACGGGCGCCTGTTGGGCGCTGCGGCTGAGCAGCTTGAGCATGGCGAAGGGTGGGGTACGGCGCAGTGCGCCGTGGTGCTTCAGCCGCAGCCGGGCCGCCTCCAGGGGTGGGATCGGGGCGAGCGGCCCGATCAGGTCGCGCTGCCGGAGCCAGGCCCAGTGCGGGCCGCCGCTGTAGAGGGCGTGCGGGCCTTCGTTCGTCCGGTACGGCCCCTCAGCGGTCCGCGCCCGCCCGCCGAGGGTGTGATGCGCTTCGTGCACGGTGACCTTGGCGCCCGCCTCCGCGGCGGTGATGGCCGCGGTGAGTCCGGCGAAGCCGCCGCCGATGACGGTGATGCGGTGCATGGCTGGGGGTCTCCCTCTGGTTGGGCTCTGGTTGGGTCGCCTTTCTGGGAGTACGACGGTCGGAGGGGGCCGGAATGTGACATGGCACTGGTCGGAGGGGACTGGAATGTGACATAGCACTCTGCTTGGGGCGGGGTTTTCGCAGGTCAGGTGGATTGTCAGTGGCGGGGTGCAGCATGGGGGCGATACGGGCGTGGTACGGGCGGTCTGGTGCGGGAGTGACGGGAGGCAGGGCGTGGCGAAGAAGGCTGGGGTGGTGAAGGGGGCGCGGCGGCCGGAGGTGCGGTTGCCGGCGCTGGAGCCGTTCGAGGACGGGGAGTTGGAGCCGGACGGGGATTACGACGGGCTGGAGTTCCGGGAGGCCGACCTCGCCGGGCAGGACGGCGGGGGCGCCCGTTTCATGGACTGCGCGCTGACGGGCTGCGCGCTGGACGAGACGCGGCTGCACCACGCCCGCTTCCTCGACTCGGTCCTCACCGCCCCGCGCGGCGTCGGCACGAACCTCGCGGAGGCGACCCTGCGCGATGTCGAAGTAGTGGACGCCCGGCTCGGCGGTACCCAACTGCACGGCGCCGTCCTGGAACGCGTCGTCATCCGCGGCGGCAAGATCGACTACCTGAACCTGCGCGCCGCCCGCCTCAGAGACGTCGTCTTCGAGAACTGCGTCCTGGTCGAACCGGACTTCGGCGGCGCCCGCCTGGAGCGCGTGGAGTTCCCCGGCTGCGTCCTCAAGGAGGCCGACTTCACGTCAGTGACGATGACGGATGTCGACCTGAGGGAGGCGGCGGAACTGGGCATCGCACGGGGGATCGGCCGGCTGTCGGGGGCGGTGATCAGCACGGGTCAACTGCTGGATCTGGCGGGGGTGTTGGCGGGAGAATTGGGGATTCGGGTGGAGGGGTGACGCCCGCCCGTGCGCGGTGCCGCGCAAGGAGTTGTAGTCCCTCAAGCCATCCGCTCAGGCCATCCGCTCAAGCCGTCCGCTTACGGCTCGTCGTCTTCTTGGCCTGCGTCTTCTTCGCCGTGCTCTTCGCGGCCGTCGACTTCTTCGCGCCCTGCGCCGACTTGGCCGTCTTCTTCGCGGATGCTGTCTTCTTCGCGGTCGTCTTCTTGGCGGTCGTCGACTTCTTGCCGGCCGGCTGTTTGGGTGCGGCGCGGGCGGTCTTGCGGGACGGGAGGCGTTTGACCTGGGCGGGTTCCTCTTCCGCCGCCTCGCCGCGGGACTCCTTCGCCTCCCGGACGCTCTTCTCCAGGGCGGCCATCAGGTCCAGGACCTTGCCGCCCTTCTCGGGTTCGGGCGCCTCGGGCGGCGCCTCGCCGGCGGCCTTCGCGGCGATGACCTCCTCGACGGCCTCGCGGTACTCGTCGTGCAGATCATCGAGCTCGACCTCGCCGAGGGTGTCCATCAGGGCGTCCGCGAGGTCCAGCTCCTTGTCGCGGACCGTGACTCCCGTGTCCGGGGCGACGCCCTCGGGGGCGCGGACCTCGTCCGGCCACAGCAACCCGTGCATGGCGATCGCGTCGTCGACCACCCGCAGCATGCCCAGCCGCTCCCGCCCGCGCAGGGCGAATTTCGCGATGGCGACCTTGTTGCTCCGTTTGAGTGCCTCGCGCAGCAGTGTGTACGGCTTGGCGGCCGGGGCGCCGCTCGCCGCGAGGTAGTACGCGGCGTCCATCTGGAGCGGGTCGATCCGGTCGTTCGGCACGAACGCCACGATCTCGATCGTCTTGGCGGTGGGGAGCGGAAGGTGGGACAGGTCCTCGTCGGTGATCGGGATGAGCGAGCCGTCCGCGTCCTCGTACGCCTTGCCGATCTCCCCCTGCGTGACCTCGCGGTCCTCCAGTTCGCAGACCTTGCGGTAGCGGATACGGCCGCCGTCCTCCGTATGGATCTGGCGGAAGGAGATCGAGTGGCTCTCGGTGGCGTTCACCAGCTTGATCGGGATGCTGACCAGGCCGAACGAGATGGCGCCGTTCCAGATGGATCGCACGTGCAGCACCCCTCCGCACCCTTTTGTCACCGTTTACGGGAGATTCCCATCGTATGACGTCAGGACTGGTCCGGCCTGCCCTCGCCGTACAGCCACTCCTCCCAGACCGGCGTGAAGTCCTGATCCGGGGCCTGCCGCTCGACGTATGCCGTGAAGTCGTCGGTGTCCGCGTTGCCGTGGCGGTGGGTGGCGGCCCAACCCTGGATGATCTCGTAGAACGTGTCGTCGCCGACCGTCTCCCGGATCTTGTGGAGGACCATCGCGCCGCGTACGTAGACAGGGGGGTCGGAGATGTGCGCGGCGTCGGTCGGCTTGCCGGGCGGGAAGGCCCAGATCGCCTCGTTGTCCTCGGGGTCGTCGTAGTAGTCGCCGGCGTAGAGCTGGTCGAAGATCTCCTGGGCGGTCTCGCCGTCGTGGTCCTCCTGCCACAGCCACTCCGCGTAGGTCGCGAAGCCCTCGTTGAGCCACATGTCCCGCCAGGTCTTCGGGGAGACAGAGTCGCCGTACCACTGGTGGGCGAGTTCGTGGACGAGGAGTTCCGTGTCGGGGGCGCCGGGGAAGACGGGACGGTTCTGGGTCTCCAGGGCGTAGTCGATGTCGTCCTCGCGCTCGATGATCGCCCCGGTGGAGGAGAACGGGTACGGGCCGAAGTTGTCCTCGGCCCACTCCATGATCTCGGGGAGCTGCGCCAGCACCTCCCGGCTGGCCTTGGTCTGGCGGGGGTCCACGGCCGTGTACGCCGGCAGGTCGTCCGCGACGGTGGTGCGGCTGATGTCGTATCGGCCGACGGCGAGCGTGGCGGCGTGGCTCGGCATGGGCTCGGCGGAGTGCCAGGTGAAGGTCGTACGGCCGTCCCTGGTCGTCTCGTGGGTCAGCTCCCCGTTGGAGACGGCGTGCAGCCCCTTCGGCACGGTCGCTTCGATGTCGTACGCCGCCTTGTCGGACGGGTGGTGATTGCCGGGGAACCAGGCCATGGAGCCCGTCGGTTCGCCGAGGGCCAGGGCGCCGTCCTCGGTCGGCAGCCAGCCCTCCTCCGAGCCGTCCGGGTCGGTGATCGTCTCGGGGGTGCCGGAGTAGCGGACGGTGACGCGGAAGGTGTCCTGGTCGTCCAGGTCGTGGCGCGGACGGACGGTCAGTTCCTGGCCGGTGCGGTTCCAGCGGGCGCGCTCGGTGTCCACGGTGACGGATTCGATGTCCAGGCCCTCGAAATCGAGGTTGAACGCGGAGAGGTCCTGGGTGGCCGTCGCCGTGATCTCGGCGGTGCCGGTGAGGTGCTCCGTCTCGGGGGCGTAGTCGAGGGTCAGGCCGTAGTGCGTGACGTCGTAGCCGTCGTTGCCCGCCTTCGGGAAGTACGGGTCGCCGAGGCCCGAGCCGCCGGGGGTGCCGACGACTCCGCCGCCGCACGCGGTCAATGCGAGGGCGAGCAGGGCAAGTACGCAGGTCGGGACAACGGGTACGGATCGGGACACGTCAATGATCCTAGGCGGGCCGTGACACCATCGCGTACGTGCTCGACATCGGCTACGCCCTTTCCACCCGTTTCCCCGATCCGCCCCAGACCGACTACCGGCGCGCGGACGTCCGGGCGCTGCGGCACGATCTGTTCTGCGGGGACGTCTATCTCGCCGACACCAAGGCGGACCGGGAGTTGTCCACAGCCTGGGGATGGGTGCCGGTGCTGGACTTCGCGTGGGCGCTGTGCGACATCGTCGAGCGGATCGACCGGGATCCGGCCGGCTCCCGGGCCTCCCGCCCGCAGCGGGCGGAACTCGACTTCACCGAGTCCACCGACCGCCTGCTCTTCGAGCGCCGGTTCGGGTGGGTGGACATCGAGGCCGACTGGACGCCGGCGGAGGAGCCGCCCCTGAGCTTCTCCCACGCCGAGCTGCGGCGCGAGGCACGGGACTTCCTCCAGGACCTGATCGCCGACCTGTGCGATCTGCACGACGACCTGGCGGAGAACCCGGCGATCTGGACCTTGCAGGCGAAGTTCCCGCGGGTGGAGTGAGCTGCGGCGGCGATTGCCGGCAGTGGCTCTCAGTCGCCCCTGCGCCGTGAGTGCAGATGACCGTCGAGCGGGAAGGACGGCGGCGCTGCGGGCAGCAGCCTGTCGAAGTCGTAGCCGCTCTTGTGCGCCACCCGGCACGAGGCCAGGTTGTCCGCCTGGTGCAGGAGCTCCAGACGTACGAGGTGGTCGGCACCCAGGTGCCCGAAGGCCCACCCGGTGACGGCTTCCAGCGCCCGCGGCGCCACTCCGCGCCCACGAGCGCGCGCCGCGGTCCAGTAGCCCACCTCGGCCGACGGCTTCCCCGGAGCCACGTCCTTGAGCACCACATACCCGACCAACTGCCGCTGATCTGCTCCGGGTTGCGTCTCCAGGACCGCGAAGCCGAACCGGTCACCGGCCGCCCATCCCCGCTCCTGACCCTGCACCCACCTCAGCGCGTCGGCCTCGTTCTCCACGACGAGACTCGTCCAGCGCCGCAAAGCGGGATCCCGGCACGCCTCGACCAGGGCGGGGACGTCATCGACGCACCACGGGCGCAGCATGAGGGCGGGCAGCGACGGTGTCGCTTCAGCGGTGAGTACGACCGTTTCAGGCACCGGACCATCGTATGAGCGCCGCGGGCCTGGGAGGCGATGAGTTCTCGGCGCGGACCGGGTCTACACGGTTATGGCTACACACATGCTCAAGACCCCCGAGGTCGACCTCGCGTACGACGTCCACGGCCCGCTGCCGACCGCCGACGGACGTCCACCGCTGTTCATGATCGGCCAGCCCATGGACGCCAGCGGCTTCCGCGGGTTGGCCTCGCGCTTCCCCGACCGCACCGTGATCACCTATGACCCGCGCGGCCTCGGCCGTAGTACCCGAAAGGACGGCCGCGTCGACCACGCACCCCAGATCCAGGCTGCCGACGTGCACGCCGTCATCGAGGCGCTCGGCGTCGGCCCGGTCGAGATGTTCGCGAGCAGCGGCGGTGCGGTGACCGCGCTCGCCCTCGTGGCGGCCTACCCCGAGGATGTGACCACCCTGGTGGCGCACGAGCCGCCGCTCATCCCGGTGCTCCCCGACGCCAAGGCGGCCGAGCGCGCCCGGGCCGGCTTCCGGGATGTGTACCAGGAGAAGGGCTGGGGTGCCGGCATGGCGGCCTTCATCGTGATGACGTCATGGCAGGGCGAGTTCACCGACGACTACTTCGCCCAGCCCGCGCCGGATCCCGCCGCCTTCGGGATGCCGGCCGAGGATGACGGCACTCGTGACGATCCGCTGCTGTCCGACCGGTCCTGGGCGGTCAGCAGTTACCAGCCCGACGTCGACGTGCTCACCGCGGCGCCGACGCGGATCGTGATCGCCGTGGGCGAGGAGTCCGAGGACACCTTCACCGGACGCACCTCGGTGGCGACGGCCAAGCTGCTCGGTCAGCAGGCGACGGTGTTCCCGAGCCACCACGGCGGCTTCCTCGACGGCGAGTTCGGCGGCTACTCCGGGCAGCCCGACGCCTTCGCGCGCAAGCTGCGCGAGGTCCTCGACGAGGTCGGCTGAGGGTCGCTGCACGCGCCGAGAACTGGGCTGAGGAGTCCACAGGGCCGAGGCATGACGACGGAGCCCCCGGCCTCGAAGGCCGGGGGCTCCGTAAGACGGCGCGTCCGTCAGACGTTCACGCCGAAGTCCTGGGCGATGCCGACCAGGCCCGAGGCGTAGCCCTGGCCGACGGCGCGGAACTTCCACTCCGCGCCGTTGCGGTAGAGCTCGCCGAAGACCATGGCCGTCTCGGTGGCCGCGTCCTCCGAGAGGTCGTAGCGGGCGATCTCGGCGCCGCCCGCCTGGTTGAGGATGCGGATGTAGGCGTTGCGGACCTGGCCGAAGTTCTGCGTGCGGTTCTCGGCGTCGTAGATCGAGACCGGGAAGACGATCTTCTCGATGTCGGCCGGGAGGGCCGCCAGGTTGACGTTGATCGCCTCGTCGTCGCCCGCGCCCTCGCCCGTGCGGTTGTCGCCGGTGTGGACGATGGTGTTGTCCGGCGTCTGCTTGTTGTTGAAGAAGATGAAGTGGGCGTCGGAGTACACCTTGCCCTGCGGGTTGACCGCGATCGCCGAGGCGTCGAGGTCGAAGTCCGTGCCGGTGGTGGTGCGGACGTCCCAGCCGAGGCCCACGGTGACGGCGGTCAGGCCCGGAGCCTCCTTGGTGAGCGAGACGTTGCCACCCTTGGACAGGCTTACAGCCATTGTTGGGAGTCCCTTCCCTCGTTTACGTACGGCAAGAACGCTACAGCTACCCCTATGAACGCCGGGAGCGTACGCGAGGTTCCAGGTGGCTTTACTTTCTTTACCCGGGCCGGCCGGGATATTCGGGTGACGTGGACCGGACAGAGCGGGGACCATGGAGCCATGTCCGGTCCCTATCCCATTCGCGGCTCCGTCTCGCTTCCCGAGGCCGAGCTCATGTGGCGTTTCTCGCGGTCGTCGGGGCCGGGCGGGCAGCACGTCAACACCAGTGACTCGCAGGTGGAGTTGCGCTTCGACCTGGCGAAGACCGAGGCGCTGCCCGAGGTGTGGAAGCGGCGGGCCCTTGAGCGGCTGGCCGCCCGGCTCGTCGACGGGGTCATCACCGTACGGTCCTCCGAGCACCGGTCCCAGTGGCGCAACCGCGAGACCGCCGCCGTACGCCTCGCCGCCCTGCTCGCCGAAGCCACCGCGCCGCCGCCCAAGCCGCGGCGGCCGACGCGCATCCCACGCGGGATCAACGAGCGGCGGCTGCGGGAGAAGAAGGCGCGGTCGGACACGAAGCGGGGGCGGTCGGGGCGGGACTGGTCCTGAGCCGGTCGGCCGCTCAACCGGTCCTGAGCTGGCCGGCGTGAGACACCGGCTCCGCCTGTCACGTTTCCCCCACCCCATCCGTCATGTTCGTGTCGACCGACCGCGAGCCGTACGAGGGGACCCGACCATGACCGACGCGCCGCACAGCACCGAGTTCCTCGCCGAGCGCTTCGAGTCGCACCGAAGCCACCTCCGTGCCGTCGCCTACCGCATGCTCGGCTCGCAGGCCGAGGCCGAGGACGCGGTGCAGGAGGCGTGGCTGCGGCTGAGCCGGTCGGACACCAGTGAGGTCGACAATCTCGGGGGCTGGCTCACGACGGTGGTGGGCCGGGTCTGCCTCGACATGCTCCGCACGCGGAAGTCCCGCGCGGAACAGCCCCTCGACTCCGGCGCGCCCGTGCCGACGGACACGGCGCCGGACCCGGAGCAGGACGCGCTGCTCGCGGACTCGGTGGGCGTCGCGCTGCTGGTCGTACTGGAGACGCTGTCACCCGCCGAGCGGCTGGCGTTCGTGCTGCACGATCTGTTCGCGGTGCCGTTCGACGAGGTCGCCACGATCGTGGGGCGTACGCCGACCGCGGCCCGGCAGTTGGCCAGCCGCGCCCGGCGGCGGGTGCAGGGCGCCGAGGCCCCGGACACCGATCTCGTGCGGCAGCGGCGGGTCGTCGACGCCTTCCTGGCCGCCGCGCGGGAGGGCGACCTCGACGCGCTGGTGGAAGTTCTGGACCCGGATGTCGTGGCGCGGTCCGAGGCCGGCGTGACCTCGGGCGCCGTGGCGGTCGCTTCCTCGGCGTCCCGCTACTCGCAGGCCGCCCTGGCACAGCCCGCCCTGATCACCCGCCCCGCCCTGATCGGCGGCAACGTCGGCTTCGTCGTCCTCGTGGACGGCCGCCCCGTGCGGACGCTCAGCTTCACGGTCGCACACGACCGGATCACGGCGATCGACATCACGACCGACGCCGCCCGCGCCGCCGACCAGGACATCACGCTCCTGGATGTGTGACGTCACCCCAACTGCCGGTACCGCCCCCGGAAATACGCGAGCGGGCCGCCGTCCGCGCTCGGTACGGCGGCCGTCAGCACCCGGCCGATCACCAGCGTGTGGTCGCCCGCGGGCACCCGCTGTTCGGTACGGCACTCCAGGGTCGCGAGGGCGCCGCCCACGAGGGGAGCGCCGGTCGCCTCACCGCGGACGTAGGGGATGTCCTCGAACAGCAGACGGTCGCTGATGCGGCCCTTCATGGCGAAGCGGCCGGCGATGTGGCGCTGGCTCTCGGAGAGGACCGAGACCCCCCACAGGGGTTGCTCGGCGAGCAGGTCGTCCATGCGGGAACCGTCGCGCAGGCTGACCAGGACCAGGGGCGGGTCGAGGGACACCGACATGAAGGCCGTCGCGGTCATGCCGACGTCCTCGACCTTCGGTGACATGGGGTCGTCCGGGTCGAGCGGGGGTTCCTGTGCGGTCACCAGGACCACGCCCGCGGCCAGCCGGGACATGGCTGCGCGGAACTCGTCGTTGCTCACCCCCTCAGCATGCCCGGCGCGGGGCACGGGGACGGGCGGGGTGGTGGCACGGGGAGTGTTCAGCACGCCAAAACGCTAGTCTCCGGCCGGTGCGGGGCACATCGGGCGTCAGTCCGAACCGGGTCCTAGGACCAGAGACGCAATCTCCACAGAGGTGCGAAATTTGCGGTCGGTAAACGCACAGGAAAATCGCAGAAACACCGCTCAATTGTTCATGTTTCGCTGTGACTTGAGTCACAAGAGCCATTAATTGTTGACCCTGTGTACCGAGTGAGCAGCGCGCTGTGATTCAGTGGCGGGAAGCTGCAAGGGCACCACTGATCAAGAACCGCCGAAGAGAACCCTTGATTCGCTGCGAGGTCTCGGGGGGAGGGCGAGCATGGAGACCGAGTCGGAGCCGTACGTCCGTCTTGCGTCCCTGCGACAGCTGCACCAGGTCATGGCGGACATGAACACGGCACGCAGCCTTGCGGACACACTGCAGACCGTCGCCGACGGCGTCGTGACCGGCCTCAACTATGAGCTGGCATGCGTCAACCTGGTCCGGCCGGACGGCGATCTAGTCGTCGCCGCGTTCGCCGGCAACCCCGCCGCCGAGGCGCTCATCACCGGCCGTGTCGGCTCGCGCGAGTCCTGGGAGCGCCGCCTCAGCATGGGCGAGCAGTGGGGCGACCTGGTCTTCATCCCGCACACCGAGGGCTGGGTCCTCGATGACGACGACGTACCGCAGTGGTACACCGACGGGCCCGCGCCCCGCTTCGAGGACGAGTGGCACCCGTCGGACCGGCTCTTCGCGCCCATGCACACGCCCGGTATTCAGGGCGGCTCGTGCGGCGAGCTGATCGGCGTGCTCTCCGTGGACCGGCCGCGCAACGGCCGCCGGCCCGGCGCCTGGGGCCGCGAGGCCCTGCAGATGTACGCCTTCCAGGCCGCCATCGCCATCAGCAACGCACGTCTACGCGCGAATATGCAGCGGGCATTGGTCAGGCTCGAACGTGAGCAGCAGGCCCTGCGAGCGAGCGAGGAAAGCTTCCGGCAGGCCTTCGAGTACGCCCCCTCCGGCATGGCCATAGCCGAGATGGGCGGCGACCAGCACGGCCGGATCCTCAGGACCAACGACGCCCTGTGCCGTCTGCTGGGCCGCCCCGCCTCCGCGATGCGCCGCTACTCCTTCTCCGACCTGGTCCACCCCGAGGACATAGGCACGCTGCTGCGGACCTCGGCGGAGGGCGGCCGGGCCGAACTTCGCCTGGGCCGCCGCGACGGGACGTACGTCTGGGTCTCCCTCCGCAACTCCGTCGTCGCCGACGCCGCCGACGGCCCCCGCTTCCTGCTCACCCACGTCGAGGACATCGAGGAACGCAAGCGCCGCGAGCTCCAGCTCGCCCACCGTGCCTCCCACGACTCCCTCACCGGCCTGCCGAACTCCGCCGAGCTGCGCGCACGGCTCTCCTCCCGCCTCTGCCAGCGCCCCACCCACCCCGGCGCCCTCGAACCCGTCGACGCGGCCTACGGCCATCCCGCCTACGACGCCAACGGCCACGGCTTCGACTACCGCCCGGGCGGTGGCATCGATGTCTACGACGCCTACGACCACCATGTCCACACCGTCGCCCCCGAGGGCGAGCACGACGACGGCACCAAGGGGCTCGCGGTCCTCTTCTGCGACCTCGACGGCTTCAAGTCCATCAACGACCGGTTCGGGCACAACGCGGGCGACGCGGTGCTCATCGAGGTGGCCAGGCGACTGTCCCGCGGGGTCCGCGACGGCGACACGGTGGCCCGGCTCGGCGGTGACGAGTTCGTCGTCCTCGCCGACGGGCTCGGGCGCGCCGACGCGGCGGACCTCGCGGCCCGGCTGCGCGCCGAGATCATCCAGCCGATCCGGGTCGACGGGCGTGCCATGCGGGTCGGGGCAAGCTTCGGTATCGGGTGGGCACACTGCGGGATGACGGCGGACGAAGTGCTGAAGTCCGCTGACGAGCGGATGTACGTCGAGAAACGATCGCGTCCCAAACAGCACAGACGTGCGGGATGACGCGCAGGTCAGTGAGCTGATGCGACCGGAGTCACCCGTTTGGGCCTCGCGGAGCGGGTAGGCTCGCCATTCTGACCCCATGCACTGCATCCGCACCGCACCTGTTGAGGAGACCTAGGGATGACGCCCGGCAACAACGGCGCGAGCACGCCCGAGGACGACGACCCGTTCGGCTACCTCTACGCCGACGGTCAGGCCAACGGCGCCCAGCCGCCCTCCGGCGGTTACGGCTACCCCGGCTCCGTCGGCTCCGTCAACAGAGCGCGCTCGGTCGGCCAGCGCCAGTACGGCCAGCAGGCACCTGCCCCCACGGCACCCACCGCGCAGTACGGCCAGACCGTGCCGCAGCAGCAGGGCGCGTACGGCCAGCCGAGCGCCCACTACGCGTTCCCCGGCAGCGGCGGTCCCACCGCTCCGCCGCAGCCGTCGTACAGCGGCGGTGGGCGCGGGCGCGGCCCGAACACCAAGGGGCTGCTGATCGGCGCGGTCGCGGTGGTCGCCGCGGTCGTGATCGGGATCAGCCTGGCGATGATGAACGGCAACGACGACGACAAGGCCGACGGCGGCGGGGCGTCAAGCTCGCCGTCCACCGGGCAGAGCGCGGAGCCGAGTCAGTCGGCGAGCGGCGACGCCGGCAGCGAGGTGGAACTCCCGAAGAGCGACGCCAAGGCGCTGCGACTGGGCGGAACCGCCGCGTTGGCCTCGGACGTCGAGGGTGCTCAGTCGGACGGTGGCATCTACGTCGGCAACCTCAACCAGGTCGGCAACTCGGTGACCTGGACCGTCAATGGCATCCCTGAAGAAGGCGTCTATACGCTCTTCGCCCGCTACAGCGCGGCCGGTGAGGACCAGTCGATGACGCTCACCGTCAACGGCAAGCCGTTCGGCAGCAAGCTGAGCATGAAGAACTACGCAAAGGCCGCCGACGGCGACTTCGCAAAGGGCTGGACCACGACGTATGCGTGGCCCTCCCTCACCAAGGGCACCAACACGATCTCGGTCTCCTGCGAGAACGGCGACAAGTGCAACGTCCTGCTGGACCAGCTGTCGCTGAAGAAGGGCCAGGTCGAGAGCTAGGCCGCGCTGACCTCCCCGGTCACCGCCACCCGCCCCACCAGCTCCTCGTACGCCCTGCGGTCGAACTCGCCCGCCGTCGGCGCCAGTACGGTCGCCGCCGACAGGGCGATCGCTCGGGCCAGTCGGTCCGGCCACGGCAAGTGCTCGACGAGGGCCGACAGGAGGCCCGCGACCGCGGAGTCGCCCGCGCCGGTCGGGTTGCCGTGTACCGGGGTGGGTGGGGCTGCGCGCCAGCGGCCCTCTGGGGTCACCGCGAGCAGTCCCTCGGGGCCCAGCGACGCGACGACGGCGTGTGCGCCGCGGCGGCGGGCGTCCTGGGTGGCTCGGAAGGGCTCGTGGGAGCCGGTGAGTTCGGCGAGTTCTTCGGTGTTGGGCTTGATGATGTCCGGGCGGGCCGCCACACCGCGGCGGAGTGGTTCGCCGCTCGTGTCGAGCAACACCGGGGTGCCTGCCGCCCTTGCGTCCCGGATCAGCCCGGCATACGCGCCCACCGGCACGCCCGGCGGCAGACTGCCGCACAGGGCCACCGCCGACGCCGACGGGAGCAGATCCTCGTATGCCTCCTGGAAGGCGGACCACTCGGCGGGGGTGATGACCGGGCCGGGTTCGTTGAGCTGGGTCGTGTCGCCGGTCTGTTCGTCCACGACGGCTATCGTGCGGCGGGTCGGGCCGGAGATCGGGACGAGGGCGTCCACCAGGCCCGGTGTGGTGGTGAGTTGGTCCTGGATGACGCGGCCCGTCGCGCCGCCCGTGAAGCCGGTGACCGTCACCTCGTGGCCGAGGGCGGCGAGTACGCGGGCCACGTTCAGGCCTTTGCCGCCCGGGCGTTCGGTCACCTCGGTCACCCGGTGCGTGGTGTGCGGCCGGAGCGCCCGTACGCGATAGGTGATGTCGAGAGCGGTGTTCAGTGTGACCGTGAGGATCACCTGGGCCGACCTCCCCCGATGAAATGCGGAATGCGCTTGCCGTCTGTCTGTCCGGATGTCAGATCATGCCAAAGAGACGGCCGCCGAGCCCAGTCCTGGGTCGGCCACCGTCTCGCTGACTGCCGGACGGATCAGCCCAGTTGGGGATTCACCACCCATTCACCCCTGCGCATGACGCCCTTCAGGTTGAAGTCCGTGTCGAGGATCACCAGGTCCGCGTACTTGCCCGGCTCCAGGGAGCCGATCGTGTCGTACATCCCCAGCAGCTTGGCCGGGTTGGCGGACAGGGCTGCGACCGTGTCCTCGACCGGGAGGCGGTCGATCGTCACCGCGCGCTTGAAGGCGCGGTCCAGGGTGAGGGTGGAGCCGGCGATCGAGCCGCCCTCCACCAGACGGGCCACGCCCTCGCTGACCTCGACCTCCAGCGGGCCGAGCATGTAGCGGCCGTCGCCGAAGCCGGCCGCGTCCATCGCGTCGGTGATGAACGCCACACGGCTCGCTCCCGCGTGGTGGAAGGCGAGTTGGAGGGAGGCGGGGTGGAGATGTGTGCCGTCGTTGATCAGCTCGACGGTGATGCGGTCGTCCTCAAGGAGGGCGGCGATCGGGCCCGGCGACCTGTGTCCCAGCGTCGGCATCGCGTTGAAGAGGTGCGTCGCGACCGTCGCGCCCGCCTCGATCGCCTCCACCGTCTGCTCGTACGTCGCGTCCGTGTGGCCGATCGCCGCGATGACGCCGTGCTCGGCGAGGAGTCTCACGGAGTCGATGCCGCCCGGGAGTTCGGTCGCGAGCGTGACCATCTTCGCCTTGCCGCGCGCCGCGTCGATCAGCTTGCGGACCTCCGCGGGGTCCGGGTCCCGCAGCAGTTCCTCGGAGTGCGCGCCCTTGCGGCACGGCGAGATGAACGGGCCCTCGAAGTGGATGCCGGCGATGTCGCCCTGCTCGGCGAGTTCGCTGAGCAGGCCCGCGCGCTGGGCCAGGAAGTCCATGTCGCCGGTGACGGTGGAGGCGACGAGGGTGGTGGTGCCGTGCAGGCGGTGCGTGTGGATGCCGGTGACTACGTCGTCTGGGGTGCCTGAAGTGAACGAGGCGCCGCCGCCGCCGTGGTTGTGGATGTCGACGAAGCCGGGGAGTAGCCAGTGGTCGGTCACGTCGATGACCTGGGCGTGCTCCGGGGCGGTTGCGGCGATTCGGGTGCCGTTGACGGTTACTGAGCCGTCTTTGACGGTTCCCGTCGGCATGACCACGTTGGCACCGGACAGGACGAGGGGTGCCTTCGCCGTCGCGGGGTGCGGGTTGACTGTGGCTGGTCGCGCAGTTCCCCGCGCCCCTGGGGGGGTGGCCATTAGGTCGTTACCTCCGTGCGGTCAGTTGTGTCGAGGAGATCCCAGGCCAGCAAACCGGCGCCGAGGCAGCCGGCTGTGTCCCCGAGGGCCGCCGGGACTATCGTCGGCAGCTTCTGGAAGGTCACGCGGTTCTTCACCGCGTCCCGCAGCGGTGTGAACAACGTTTCTCCTGCTTCGGCCAGGCCGCCACCGATGATGAGGGTGCGCGGGTCCAGCAGGGTGAGGGCGGTGGTCAGGCCGTCGGCCAGGGCGGAGATGGCCTCGTGCCAGATGGCGATGGCCTTCGGGTCGCCGGAGGTCATGGCCTTTGCGCAGTCCGCCGCGTCCGCGTCCGGGTTGCCGGAAGCCTTCGCCCAGGCCTCGCTCACCGCCGCCGCCGACGCGTACCGCTCCAGGCAGCCGGCCTGACCGCATGGACAGGGGGCCCCTGCCGGTCGTACGACGATGTGGCCGATCTCGCCCGCGAAGCCGTGGGCGCCCGACTCCACGCGGCCCTCGATGCCGATCGCGCCCGCTATGCCGGTGCCGAGGGCGACGAAGAGGAAGCGGTCGGTGCCCTGGCCCGCGCCGATGCGGCCCTCGGCGAGGCCGCCGGTGCGGACGTCGTGGCCGAGGGCGACGGGGACGTTGCCGATGCGGGCGGTGAGCAGGTCGCGCAGGGGTACGTCGCGCCAGCCGAGGTTGGCCGAGTAGGCGGCGATGCCGTGCTCCTCGTCGACGATGCCGGGGACGGCGACTCCGGCGGCGGCCGCGGGCTCGCCGAAGGTCTGGTCGCCGTAGGCGCGTAGTTCCGCGGCGAAGTCGAGGATGCTCTCGACGACGGCCCCGGGGCCGCGCTCGCGGCCGGTGGCGCGGCGGGCCCGGTGCAGCAGCTCGCCCTTCGCCCCTACCAGGGCGGCCTTCATCCCGGTGCCGCCCACGTCGAGGGCGATGACATGTCTCACGGGGACAGTGTGGCCCGTGGACCCGGAAGAGGTCTAGTCCACTTGCGTGGTGTAGACCTTATGGCGACGTATCGAAAGTTTTCGCGATGGTGATGCGCGATCGCGATGGTGGGGCAGGAGAGCTGTGCAGGGGCGGAAGAGGACAGGGGCGATCGCGGTGGTGTCCGCTCTGGGCATGACGGCGGTGCTCGGCGGCTGCGGCCTCGGCGGTGACGCGGACGAGGTGACCCTGAAGCTGGTCGCGGCCGACTACGGCGACAGCGCGGCCAACAGCTCCCAGAAGTACTGGGGCAAGCTGGTCGACGCGTACGAGGCCGACCACCCCGGGGTGAAGATCGAGGTCAGCGTCTACTCCTGGAACGACGTCGACCGCAAGGTCAAGGAGCTGGTCGACGCCGGCAAGGCCCCGGACATGGCGCAGATCGGCGCGTACGCCGACTACGCGGACAAGGGCCTGCTCTACCGCGCCGACGACCTGCTCTCCATCACCACCCAGGCCGGCTTCGCCTCCCAGCTCGCCAAGGCGGGGCAGGTGAACGGGGTGCAGTACGGCATGCCCTTCGCCGCCTCCACCCGGCTGCTGTTCTACAACAAGGACCTCTTCAAGCAGGCCGGCCTCACGCCGCCGACCACCTGGGACGAGCTCGCCACCGACGCCGCCGCGCTGAAGGCGGACGGGGTGAAGTACCCGTACGCCCTGCCGCTGGGGCCGGAGGAGGCGCAGGCCGAGACCATGCAGTGGCTGCTCAGCGGCGGGGGCGGCTACACCGACGGCTACGGCACCTACGGCATCGACTCCGCGCAGAACCTCGACACCTTCACCTGGCTCAAGGACGAACTCGTCGGCAAGGGCCTGACCGGGCCCATAGCGCCGGGCAAGCTGAACCGCGCCGACGCGTTCGCCGCGTTCGCCAAGGGGGACGTCGGCATGCTCAACGGGCACCCCTCGCTGATGAACATCGCCGGGAAGAAGGGCGTGAAGTTCGGCATGGTGCCGATGCCCGGCGTCGACGGTGAGAGCGACGCCACGATGGGGGTCGCCGACTGGATGACGGCGTTCAAGAAGAACGGGCACGCCGAGGAGGTCGGCGACTTCCTCGACTTCGTGTACGACGAGAAGAACGTGCTGGACTTCTCGCGTGAGTACGACCTGCTGCCGGTCACGTCGAACGCGTCCGCGACGATGTCGGAGGCCAAGCAGGACGCCGATCTCAAGCCGTTCCTGGACGAGTTGCCGCTCTCCGAGCTGTATCCGGTCGGCAAGACCTCCTGGGCCGAGGTCAGCGTGGCCGTCAAGAAGCGGATCGGGCAGGCCGTGGCCTCCGGCGGCAATCCGTCGGCGGTGTTGAAGCAGCTGCAGGCGGCGGCGGTTTCGGCCGCGAGCACCGAGTGACTCCGGGCGCGCTGTCAGTGGTGGGGGATAGCGTGCGGGGCATGGAGCAGCTGGGCCGCAGGGAGCAGGACATCCTCGCGCTCGAACGCCGGGGCTTTCCGGGGCCGGGCGCGAAGGAGCGGGCGATACGGGAGGAGCTGGGGTTGGCGCCGGTGCGGTATTTCCAGCTGCTGAATGCGTTGCTTGATGATCCTCGGGCGTTGGCTCATGATCCGGTGACGGTGAATCGGCTGCGGCGTGTGCGGGACGCTCGGCGTGCGGAGAGGTGAGGGGTCCGTCGGCATGCGTTCGTCTGCGGGGTGGTAGGGGCTGGTCGCGCAGTTCCCCGCGCCCCTGAAGGGGCGTTGAGCCGGCCTGCGTGGATATGGTCAGGCTTGTGGACTCGACAAATGAAGCCTTGCCGAACCCCGTCACCCCGCTCGGTCGGGCCGGGCTTGCTGCTCTTCTTGAGCGGCCCGGTAGGGCGATGATCGCCCTTGACTTCGATGGGACGCTCGCGCCGATCGTGGCGGATCCGGAGCGGGCGCGGGCGCATCCGGGGGCGGTGCCGGCGTTGGCCGCGCTGGCGCCGAAGGTGGCCGGCGTCGCGGTGATCACCGGGCGTCCGGCGGAGGTCGCCGTCCGGCATGGCGGCTTCTCCGGTGTTTCCGGTCTGGAGCATCTCGTGGTCCTCGGCCATTACGGCGCCGAGCGCTGGGACGCCGTCACCGACACCGTCACGGCCCCACCGCCGCACCCCGGAGTCGCCGCCGTCCGCGCGGAGCTGCCGGCGCTCCTGGACGGGACCAACGCCTGGATCGAGGAGAAGGGCGGCCGGGCCGTCGCCGTGCACACGCGCCGTGCCGACGATCCCCAGGCCACCTTCGAGGCCCTCCGCGAGCCCCTTGCCGACCTTGCCACCCGCCATGGCCTGATCGTCGAGCCGGGTCGCCTGGTCCTCGAACTCCGGCCACCGGGCATGGACAAGGGTGTGGCCCTCACCGACCACGCGCGCAACATCGGCGCCGAATCCGTCCTCTACGCCGGCGACGACCTCGGCGACCTTCCCGCCTACTCGGCCGTCGACAAGCTCCGCTCCGACGGCACCCCCGGTCTGCTGGTGTGCAGCGGCAGCGACGAGGTGACCGAGCTGAGGGAACGGGCGGATGTGGTGGTGGACGGTCCGGCGGGGGTCGTGCGGCTACTGGCGGAGTTGGCGGCCCGTATCGGGTAGGGCGTGCAGCTGGTCCAGGAACCACTGCGCCGGCGGCAGCGCCGTCGCTGCCGCCGCCAGCCGCTTCGTCCGCTCCCCCCGCTCCCCGACCGGCATCGTCAACGCCTCGTACAACGCCTCGGCCGTGCCCGTCACGTCGTACGGGTTCACGGTGATCGCGTCCTCGCCCAGCTCCTCGTACGCCCCCGCCTCCCGCGAAAGCACCAGCACGCACCCCTCGTCGGAGACGACCGGCATCTCCTTGGCGACCAGGTTCATGCCGTCGCGGATCGGGTTGACCAGGGCCACGTCCGCGAGCCGGTATGCCGCCAGTGAGCGGGCGAAGTCGTCCTTCACGTGGAGTACGACCGGCGTCCAATCCGCCGTGCCGTACCCGGAGTTGATCTCCTCCGCGAGCCGCTGCACCTCGGCCGTGTACTCCCGGTAGACGGCGAGATCCTGCCGCGACGGATACGCGAACGCGACATGCACGACCCTCCCGCGCAGCTCGGGGTGGTCGTCGAGGAGCTGCCGGTACGCCAGCAGGCCGCGCACGATGTTCTTGGACAGCTCGGTGCGGTCGACCCGGACGATGGTCTGGCGGCCCGGCCCGATCTCGGCCCGCAGCGCGGCCATCCGTTCCTCGACGTCGGTCTCGTGCGAGCGCCGGCGCAGGAAGTCGGCGTCGGCGCCCAGCCCGTGCACGCCGACCCGGGTGTCGCCGAGCCCGCCGACGAGGGCTTCGGCGCACGCGGTGAACGCGTCGGCCCAGCGGTGGGTGAGGAAGCCCAGCCGGTCGGCGCCGAGCATCCCGCGCAGCACCTGCTCGGAGATGTCGTCCGGCAGCATGCGGAAGTACTCGACCGGCGCCCACGGCGTGTGCGAGAAGTGGCCGATCCGCAGGTCGGGGCGGAGTTCGCGGAGCATGCCCGGCACCAGCGTCAGGTGGTAGTCCTGCACCAGCACCGCCGCTCCGGCCCCCGCCTCCTCGGCCAGCGCCTCGGCGAACGCGCGGTTGTAGCGGACGTACGACTCCCACTGCCGCCGGAACTCCGCGTCGAAGACCGGCTCCAGCGGCGTCTGGTACAGCAGGTGGTGGACGAACCAGAGGACCGAGTTCGCGATGCCGTTGTACGCGTCCGCGTGCACATCGGCCGGAATGTCCAGCATCCGTACACCGGACTCACCGACTCCGCGCCGTACCGCCTCGCGGTCGCCGTCGCCGAGGGCCGAGCAGACCCACAGGGCGTCCGCGTCCGGCCCGATCGCGGAGAGACCGGACACCAGCCCGCCGCCGCCGCGTTTGGCGTGCAGCGAGCCGTCCTCGCGGACCCCGTACGAGACGGGGCCGCGGTTGGACGCGACCAGTACCTGCGCAGCACCGAAGGTTGCAGCCATACGCCTCAACCTAGCCCAGGCCAGAACCGCTCAAACGTACGGCCCACGCGTATACAACCGGCGCGTTTCGTTACGCCACGCGCACGTTTATGCCGCTTTGCGGGACTGGTACTCGGCGATGTCGGCCATCGGAGGCCGTTCTTCCGTATCCACGGAGTAGGTGCGGGGTTCGAATCCGTCCTCGCTCCGCTCGAACTGGGTGAGGGAGGGGCGGATCAGATGGCCGCGGGCCAGCCTCAGCTGGGCCGTGCGGTAGATCGCGGCCGACATCCGGCCCAGGGCCTGGCCGTCCTGGTGCCGGTGCTTGCGCACGCCGACGTCGACCTGGGCGAGGGCGTCCAGGCCCACCAGATGCAGGGCGTCGACCAGCATGCCCAGCTCCACGCCGTATCCGACGGGGAACGGGAGCTGTTCCAGCAGGGAGCGGCGGGCCGCGTACTCGCCGCCCAGCGGCTGGACGAATCCGGCCAGCTGCGGCCAGTGCATGTTGAGCAGCGGGCGGGCCATCAGCTCCGTCACCCGGCCGCCCTGGCCTGCGGCGCCGCCGAGCGGACGGTCGTACATCCCCTTGACGAGGTCGACCTCCGGGTCGGTGAGCAGCGGGCCGACGATGCCGGAGACGAAGTCCGACTTGAACTCCTTCAGGTCCGCGTCGATGAAGCAGACGATGTCGCCGCTGGTGACGAGGAGCGAGCGCCACAGGACCTCGCCCTTGCCGGGGACGGCCGGGATGCGCGGCAGGATGTCGTCGCGGTGGACGACCCGGGCGCCCGCGGCGGCGGCCACCTCGGAGGTGCGGTCGGTCGATCCCGAGTCGACGACGACGATCTCGTCGACGAGCGGGACCTGCTGCATGAGGTCGTGACGGATCACGGCGACGATCTCGCCGACCGTCTCCTCCTCGTTGAGCGCGGGCAGCACGACACTGACGGTCTGTCCCGTGGCGCGTTTCGCGGCCAGGATCTTGTGGAGCGGGCGATCGGTCAGGGACCAGGAGCGTGCGCTCAACCAGCGCTCGACTTCTTCCAGCACAGTAAGCGGCTCCTCACTGTCGCGGATCACGACTAGAGGTGTGTGATCCATCTCGCGGTTCGGACGACTATCTCAACTGTCCTGGCCTTCGGTTACAGTCTTGAACAACGCTGATGACCATCGCATGTCGGGGGTCGTTGGCGACCACAACCGCATGACAACTGAATACCGCTCATCCAGAGGGGCAGAGGGATACGGCCCGTTGAAGCCCCGGCAACCCTCCAGTCGGTACTCGTAGATCAGTGTTGATCGTTCTCCGCGAGGCTCCCGGCTAGGGAAGGTGCCAAATCCGTCTCACGGCGAGATGCGTCGTGAGGAAGATGAGGAGAAAGGGCCTCGCCTCACATGGCTGCGCAGACAGTTGCAAGCACCACCGACACCGTGAACCTCGGCCCCGCCGCGGCCCTCTCGTGCCGTGAATGCGGTCACCGAGTACCCCTCGGCCCGGTCTTCGCGTGCGAGGAGTGTTTCGGCCCGCTCGAGATCGCCTACGACTTCTCGGCCTACGACGCCGAAGAGCTCCGCAAGCAGATCGAGGCGGGACCCGCGAACATCTGGCGGTACGCACCGCTGCTGCCCGTCCCCGCGGACGTGGCAGACAAGCCCAACATCAACCCGGGCTGGACCAAGCTCGTCAAGGCCGACAACCTCGCGCGCGAGCTGGGTGTCGACGCCGGCAAGCTCTTCGTCAAGGACGACTCCGGCAACCCGACGCACTCCTTCAAGGACCGGGTGGTGGCGCAGGCGCTGGAGGCGGCGCGCGCCTTCGGCTTCACCACGCTGTCCTGCTCGTCGACGGGCAACCTGGCCGGTGCTGTCGGTGCCGCCGCAGCCCGCGCCGGCTTCCGTTCCTGCGTGTTCATCCCGCACGACCTGGAGCAGGGCAAGGTCGTCATGGCCGCGGTCTACGGCGGTGAGCTCGTCGGTATCGAGGGCAACTACGACGACGTGAACCGCTTCTGCTCCGAGCTGATCGGCGACCCGGCCGGCGAGGGCTGGGGCTTCGTCAACGTCAACCTGCGGCCGTACTACGCCGAGGGCTCCAAGACCCTCGCGTACGAGATCTGCGAGCAGCTCGGCTGGCAGCTGCCCGACCAGCTCGTGGTGCCGATCGCCTCCGGCTCGCAGCTCACGAAGATCGACAAGGGTCTGCAGGAGCTGATCAAGCTCGGTCTCGTCGAGGACAAGCCGTACAAGATCTTCGGCGCGCAGGCCGAGGGATGCTCCCCGGTGTCCGTCGCCTTCAAGGGCGGCCACGACGTCGTCCGGCCCCAGAAGCCGAACACGATCGCCAAGTCGCTGGCGATCGGCAACCCGGCGGATGGTCCTTATGTCCTGGACATTGCTCGCCGTACCGGCGGTGCGGTGGAGGATGTGAACGATGAGCAGGTCGTGGACGCGATCAAGTTGCTGGCGCGGACCGAGGGCATCTTCGCGGAGACCGCGGGCGGTGTCACGGTGGGTGTGGCGCGCAAGCTGATCGAGAACGGCGTCCTCGACCCCAGCAAGACCACGGTCGTGCTCAACACCGGTGATGGTCTCAAGACGCTTGACGCGGTTGCCGGCACGGGGCTGACTGCGACGATTCGGCCCAGCCTGGACTCGTTCCGGGAAGCGGGTCTCGGCTAGGGGCCCGTCCCCATTGATTTCGTCTGCGGGCCGGTGGGGGCCGGTCGCGCAGTTCCCCGCGCCCCTGAAGGGGCGCTGTACTGACCGGAGGTTCAAGTCATGAGCGTAAGCGTCCGCATCCCTACCATCCTGCGCACCTACACCGGCGGTGCGGCTGAGGTCTCCGCCGAGGGTGCGACCCTCGCCGACGTCATCTCCGACCTGGAGAAGAACCACACCGGCATCGCCGCCCGCATCCTCGACGACCAGGGCAAGCTGCGGCGGTTCGTCAACGTGTACGTCAATGACGACGACGTCCGTTTTGAGCAGGGGCTGGAGACGGCGACGCCGGACGGGGCCGGTGTCTCGATCATTCCGGCGGTCGCGGGCGGCTGAATCACGCATTGTTCATCGAATGGCCCCCTCCGTGAGAGAAGCGGAGGGGGCCATTCTCTATGGTTGAGCGCGGTACAGTTGGGGAACCTGCTCGGGCTTTCATGCCGGGCGCATATGAGTTCCGCCCGCACGGCCGACAAGAAGTAGCCAAAGTACGCGGGCTTTTTGCGTCATTCGCTCCTTTTATTGGGTCCGACTTGCCCTGGATTTCCACAAATTCTCCGCATTTCACCGACCGGTCGCGCCCAGATTTCTCGTCCGATTGACCTGTTGCAGACGGCAGTTGGACAGATACATTCAGCCGCGGTCGACGCGTTCCGGCGCACGCCCCCAACCGTGGGGGGTGAGGTCTGACCCGGATCCGCGAAGTGTGGATCTGTGCAAGGGCCAGTAATAGGGGAGTTAGGCATGGCTCAGGGCACCGTCAAGTGGTTCAACGCGGAGAAGGGGTACGGCTTCATCGCGGTCGACGGTGGTGCGGATGTATTCGTCCACTACAGCGCGATTCAGATGGACGGCTACCGCACCCTGGAAGAAGGTCAGCGGGTCGATTTCGAGATCTCGCAGGGCCAGAAGGGGCCGCAGGCGGACATGGTCCGTCTCGCGACCAGCTGAAGCACGCGCCGACTGACTGCAGCGACGTTCTTCTGTTCATCTTCGGAGGGCTCGTTTCCCATGGGGAGTCATGGGTTGCGAGCCCTCCGGCATGTCCGGACCCCTTGTCACGCCTGAGGATCACTGAGGAGCGCTTGCACTCGGCATGGGCGAGTGCTAATCATTGGCGTTAGCACTCTGAAGGTGAGAGTGACAACCAGGACCGGGTCGGTGAGGCCCGCAGGCCGGGTGGGGCAAGGAACCACAGGCAGGCGAGCCGTCCGTCGCGGGCGCCAGCGCGGTCCGGAGCAATCCACCCCAGTCCGGGAGGACCACTTCACATGGCCAAGATCATCGCGTTCGACGAGGAGGCACGGCGCGGTCTCGAGCGCGGGATGAACCAGCTCGCCGACGCCGTCAAGGTCACCCTTGGCCCCAAGGGCCGGAACGTCGTCCTCGAGAAGAAGTGGGGCGCCCCCACGATCACCAACGATGGTGTTTCCATCGCCAAGGAGATCGAGCTCGAGGACCCGTACGAGAAGATCGGCGCCGAGCTGGTCAAGGAAGTCGCCAAGAAGACGGACGACGTCGCCGGTGACGGTACGACCACGGCGACCGTTCTCGCCCAGGCCCTGGTCAAGGAGGGCCTGCGCAACGTAGCCGCCGGCGCCAACCCGATGGCCCTCAAGCGCGGTATCGAGAAGGCCGTCGAGGCCGTCTCCGGTGCCCTCCTTGAGCAGGCCAAGGACGTGGAGACCAAGGAGCAGATCGCCTCCACGGCCTCCATCTCCGCAGCCGACACCCAGATCGGCGAGCTCATCGCCGAGGCGATGGACAAGGTCGGCAAGGAAGGCGTCATCACCGTCGAGGAGTCCCAGACCTTCGGTCTGGAGCTGGAGCTCACCGAGGGTATGCGCTTCGACAAGGGCTACATCTCGGCGTACTTCGCCACCGACATGGAGCGTATGGAGGCCGTCCTCGACGACCCGTACATCCTGATCGCCAACTCCAAGATCTCCTCGGTCAAGGACCTGCTCCCGCTCCTGGAGAAGGTCATGCAGTCGGGCAAGCCGCTGCTGATCATCGCCGAGGACGTCGAGGGCGAGGCCCTGTCGACCCTGGTCGTCAACAAGATCCGCGGCACCTTCAAGTCCGTCGCCGTCAAGGCTCCGGGCTTCGGTGACCGTCGTAAGGCCATGCTCGGCGACATCGCCATCCTCACGGGCGGCGAGGTCATCTCCGAGGAGGTCGGCCTCAAGCTGGAGAACGCGACCCTGGATCTCCTGGGCCGCGCCCGCAAGGTCGTCATCACCAAGGACGAGACCACCATCGTCGACGGCTCCGGCTCCGCCGACCAGGTCGCCGGCCGGGTCAACCAGATCCGCGCCGAGATCGAGAACAGCGACTCGGACTACGACCGCGAGAAGCTCCAGGAGCGTCTGGCGAAGCTGGCCGGCGGCGTGGCCGTCATCAAGGCCGGTGCCGCCACCGAGGTCGAGCTCAAGGAGCGCAAGCACCGCATCGAGGACGCCGTTCGCAACGCGAAGGCGGCCGTCGAGGAGGGCATCGTCGCCGGTGGTGGCGTGGCCCTGCTCCAGGCCTCCACGGTCTTCGAGAAGCTGGACCTGGAGGGTGACGAGCTGACCGGCGCCAACGCCGTGAAGCTCGCCCTGGAGGCCCCGCTCAAGCAGATCGCCGTCAACGGTGGTCTTGAGGGTGGTGTCATCGTCGAGAAGGTGCGCAACCTGCCCGTCGGCCACGGCCTGAACGCCGCGACCGGTGAGTACGTCGACATGATCGCCGAAGGCATCATCGACCCGGCGAAGGTGACCCGTTCCGCTCTGCAGAACGCCGCCTCCATCGCCGCGCTGTTCCTCACCACCGAGGCCGTCATCGCCGACAAGCCGGAGAAGGCCGCGGCCGGTGCCGGCGCCGGCGGCGGCATGCCGGGCGGTGACATGGACTTCTGATCGACTCCGGTTGATCGTCTGTCCTTCGACCGAGGGCGGCACTCCCTGTTCACGCAGGGGGTGCCGCCCTCGGGCGTTTCCGGCATCCCTCCGGCGCTTGATTAAGTCAAGCAACTGACTTAAGGTTGCCTAGGTCAAGCTTACAAGCGCTCTTACGGAGGCCCCGTCATGTCCGACGCCCTTGCCCGTCCCGCCGAGGCGGCAGGCTCCGCCCCGCCGAGGCCGAACGCCGTGGTGGCGGTGCTGGCCTTCGCCGGAATCGTCGTATCGCTGATGCAGACCCTGGTCATCCCGATCGTCCCGGAGCTGCCCAAGCTGCTCGACGCCCCCGCGTCGGACACCGCGTGGGCGGTGACGGCGACGCTGCTCGCCGCGGCCGTGGCGACGCCGGTCGTCGGCCGGCTCGGTGACATGTTCGGCAAGCGGCGGATGCTGCTGATCAGTGTCGTGATGCTGATAGCCGGTTCGGTGGTCTGCGCGCTGAGTGAGTCCCTGGTCCCGATGATCATCGGCCGGGTCCTCCAGGGCCTGGCCTCCGGTGTGATCCCGCTCGGCATCAGCATCATGCGGGACGAACTCCCCGCCGAGCGGCTCGGCTCCGCCACCGCCATGATGAGCGCCTCCCTCGGCGTCGGCGGCGCCCTCGGACTGCCCACCGCCGCGCTCATCGCCGACAACTTCGACTGGCACGTCCTGTTCTGGACGTCGGCCGCACTGGGCGTCGTAGCACTCGGCCTGATGCTGGCGCTCGTACCGGAGTCGAAGGTGCGCACCGGCGGACGCTTCGATCTGGTGGGCGGTCTCGGCATGGCGGCGGGCCTGGTCTGTCTGCTGCTGGCGATCTCCAAGGGCGCGGACTGGGGCTGGGGCAGCGCCACCACGATCGGTCTGCTCGTCGCGTCCGTCGTCATCCTGCTGCTGTGGGGCTGGTGGGAGCTGCGTACCGAGCAGCCGCTGGTCGACCTGCGCACCACCGCCCGCCGTCAGGTCCTCGTCACCAATCTCGCCTCGATCGCCGTCGGCTTCGCGATGTTCGCGATGTCCCTGGTCCTGCCGCAGCTGCTCCAGCTGCCCGCGCAGACCGGGTACGGCCTGGGCAAGTCCATGCTGATCGCCGGTCTGGTCATGGCGCCGTCCGGCCTGGTCATGATGGCGACGGCGCCGGTCTCCGCCGCGGTGTCCAAGGCCCGTGGCCCGAAGGTCACGCTGATGATCGGTGCCCTGATCGTGGCCGCCGGCTACCTCCTCAACATCGCCCTGATGACGGAGGTCTGGCACTTCGTCCTGGTGTCCTGCGTCATCGGCGCCGGTATCGGCTTCACCTACGGCTCGATGCCCGCGCTCATCATGGCCGCCGTGCCGGCGTCGGAGACGGCCGCCGCGAACAGCCTCAACACCCTGATGCGGTCCATCGGTACGTCGACGGCGAGCGCCATCGCCGGGGTGATCCTGGCCCAGATGACGACGGACTTCGGCGGCTACGCCCTCCCGTCCCAGAACGGCTTCAAGGTCGTCCTGGCAGTGGGCGCCGGGGCGGCGCTGCTGGCCTTCGCGGTGGCCTCGCTGATCCCGCGTCAGCAGCCGGCGGGGGTGGGGGCGGCGCGGGCGGCGTCGGAGCCGGCGGGAGCGGAGACGGCGGTGAAGTCGTAGGGCCGCCGGTGTTCAGAGGTTCCCGAGCGGCTCGATGTCGACGTGCACCGGCGTGCCCCACACGCGCAGCACCTCGTAGTCGGTGAACTCGTGCACCAGCCGGTACGCCATGGCCGGGCGCGGTCCGCGTCGCTGGGCGGCGAGATACAGCTCGGCCTCGCGCCGGTCGCGGCGCGGGGTGCCGCACAGCTGCCAGACCTGGCCGTTCCACATCTCCGGGAGCCAGCGCTGCTGCGGCTGCGGACGGTCGTCGCGGACGCCGTACCGGGAGGGGGCGGGGGAGCCGGGCTGGGAGAACTGGGGCGCCGGCCCGTTGATCTCGGAACGGCGGGCGGCGCGGCGCCTGGTCTCGCAGAGCAGGCACAGGTCGGGCGCGCTCTCGTCGACCGGCCCCGTGGGGTGCTCGGCGCAGCGGGTGGTGGGGGCGGCGCCGGTGACGCCCTCTTCGAGGAGGTCCAGGGCACGGCGGAGGTCGGCCTTCACCTCGTGGAGGCGCGCGTCGGGGGTGTCGCTGGTGAGCGCCTCACCGTGCTCGCCGAGGAGACGGAGGGCGCGGCCTAGGGCGGTTCGCTGGGCGTGGTTCATACAGGGGTGGCTCCGGTCGCTTCGGGTGGCCGCGGTCAGGTGCTGCGGCCCACCTTCAGTACGTGGACGGTGACGGTGTCGTCGTCCGGTCGGTACAGCACACGCCACTGTCCAACGTGCAGCCGGTAGTAGCCGGAGCCGCCCAGGGCGCGGGCCGCCTCCGGGCGAGGGTCGTCGGCGAGTGCGCGTACCGCTGCGGCAGTCGCCTTGGCGCCCACGGGGTCGGCGGTGCGGAGCCGCCGGAACTCGTTCATGGCGTGGTTCTCCCACACCACGGCATACGTCATGAAGCGGCCTCTTGGCGGTCCTCGGTCTCCAGTTGCGCCATGAACTCGTCGTGGAGCATCGATGGACCGGATGGAGCCGCTTCACGGGCTCGTGCTTCGGCGATGTCTGCCTCGTCGCGCAGGCGCTGGAGCTCTTCCAGTTCGCTTATCGGGATGAGAGCGGCGGCAGGCTTGCCGTACTCGGTGATCAGGATGTGCTCCTGGCCGTGCCGGACCCGGCCGACCAGCTGGCCGAGCTGGTTGCGGGCTTCCACAAGCGCGTACGTGTCCATACTGAAACTGTACACACCTGCGAGTGTGTGCGGTGTGTCCATGAGACTGCTTCTGCGCTGATCCGCGCGGATGTCACTGGGCATAGTCCTTCAATATTTCGGTGCAGAGCATCGGGAGATCGCGGCGCGGATCCCGGCCGCGTGGGCACGGACTGCGGAGGCGGGCAGAGGCGCGCGGAGCGATCACGCCCTGGCCCGGGAGGCCGTCGCTGGATCGACGCGCTTCAGGGCCGTCGGTGCGTCCAGTTGCCATCCCGCCGTATAGGCCGTGGTGAAGGCGGCGTCGCCGAGCACGGACCGGGTGCGCGTGCGCACTGCCCGGATGTGGGGATCGGTGGGGTCGTGTGCGCCGCGCAGGCGTGCGGCTGCGCCGAGGACGACGGCCGCATCACGGTGCTGCCCTCGCAGTTCGGCGAGGCCGGCCACGGTCACTGCCACCATCGCCACGACCGGGAGGTCGTGGCTGTGGACTGCCGCTGTGTATGCCCGGCGCAGAGCGCGGGCGGCCGCGGACCCGTCGGCGCGCTTGAGGCAGAGTTCGGCCCGTACCGTCGCCATCAGTGCCTGACCGTGTTCGCCTCCGTGCGGTGCCTGATCGGGAAGGCCGGATTCGGCGGCGTCGATGAGCCGGCCCGCGCGGTCCAGGTCTCCGGCCTGTAGGTGCAGGAGGGCTTCGCGGGCATCGAGCAGGCGGGCCAGGTCGGGGGAGGCTGAGCGCAGTGCGCGGTGCCGGGTGGCGGTGAGGATCTCGGTGGCCTGTGCGGTTCGGCCGAGGCGGACCAGGAGATCGAACTGACGCAGGCCGAGGAAGATTTCGTCGCTGAGGCTGAGCGCCCCGAACTCTCCTGCCAGCCGTTCGGCTTCTTTCAAGTCGTCGAGGGCGGCGTCGAGTTCGCCGTCGTACTGGCGCAGCAGCGAGCGCAGGGGAAGTGCGGTGGCCTGCGCCCAGTGGTCGCCGACGCGGGTGAAGCAGTCCAGGGCTGCTGAGACGTCGCTGCGTGCCTGGTCGAGGTCGCCCTGGTTCTCGGCGACGTGGGCGCGCGAGATGCGGGTGTAGCCGGCCAGCCAGAGGTCCGGCCCGTCGATGAGGCGATCGAGGAGGGCGGCGCTGTCGCCGGTTCGGTGCAGGAGGGCGAGTTTTACGGTGGTCAGCTCGCCTGCGAATCCGGGGAGCTTCGGGTGGGAGAGCAGGCGGCGGGTGAGGGGCCGCAGTTCCTGGCTTTCGCCGGTGGCGAGGTCGTTGAACAAGGCGCTTCGGCTGGTGTGGGAGTTGAGCTGGAGCATCGCCTGGACGATGTCGCGCCGGGCGTCCGGATGCCGCGCCGGCAGGGCGGCAGTCCGCTCCAGCCAGAAGGTGGCCTCGTCGTGGCGGCCGCGGATCTGCCAGTACCAGGTCAGGTCGACGGCGAGAGCGATCGCGGCGTCGGCGCGCTGGGTGTCGCAGAGGTGGCGCAGGGCGGCGATCACGTTGTCGTGCTCGGCGCGCAGGGTGTGCAGGGCGTGGAGCTGCTGGGGGCCGCGGGTCAGCGGGTCGTAGTGGACCACCAGGTCGGCGCTGTAGTGGGCGGCCAGGTCCCGTGCGCTGGTCAGGGTGGACTGCGCGGCCAGGTTTTCCAGGCCGTACTCGCGGATCGTCTCCAGCATGCGGTACCGGCCGGTGTCGGGGTCGAGCTGCAGCAGGGAGCGGGCGACCAGGTCGGCGAGCAGGTCGGGGACGGTGCGCACGGGAACGCTGGTCCCGGTGCAGACGGCGGCGGCCGATGCGGGGGTGACGCCGCCGGGCAGGACGGCGATGCGTTCGGCGACGGTGCGTGCGTCGGCGGAGAGGAGGTCCCAGCTCCAGGCGATGACGCCGCGCAGGGTGCGGTGGCGGGCGGACGCGGTGCGGCTGCCGCTGTTGAGCAGCCTGAACCGGTCGGACAGGCCGCCGGCCAGGTCGGTCAGGGAGAGGGTGCGCAGGCGTGCCGCCGCCAGTTCGAGAGCGAGGGGCAGGCCGTCGAGGCTGCGCACGATGCGCAGCACGTCGGCGAGGTTGTGTGCGTCGACGTGGAAGCCGGGGCGCACGGCGGCGGCCCGTTCGGTGAACAGGCGTACCGAGGGCGTTCGGCGTGCCTCGGGGGCGTCGGCGTCGGGCGCGGGCTGGTCCAGGGAGCCGATGGGTACCAGTGCCTCCCCGTCGATGGCGAGGGGTTCGCGGCTGGTGGCCAGCACCTGGAGGCCGGGGCACCGGGACAGCAGCGCGGAGATCAGATGCGCCACGGCGTCGATGACATGTTCGCAGTTGTCGATGACGAGGAGGCTTTCGCGGCCGTCGAGCTGGTCGGCCAGTACGTCGATTTCGTCCACGAGGTCGCCGCGCAGCCGGGCCGTCGCGTCGAACAGTGCGGAGCCGCGCAGGCCGAGGGCGATGAGCAGGGCTCCGCCGGCCTTGTCCGGTTCGGTGACTGAGGCGAGGTCGATGAGCCAGGCCCCGTCGCGGTAGGTGTGGCGCCGGCGGCGGGCGGCTTCGATGGCCAGGCGGGTCTTGCCCGCGCCGCCGGGGCCGAGGACGGTGACCAGCCGGCCGGCTGCGAGCAGGGCGTCGATCCGGGCCAGGTCCTCGTCGCGGCCGATGAAGCTGGTCAGCGGCGCGGGGAGATTACCGGGGTTCTTCGGTGTCGGTGCGGGCTGCTTGGTGGCGGGGGAGGGCGGCTGCTGGGTGCGTAGCAGGTCGAGGTGGCGCTCGCGCAGGGCTTGGCCGGGGTCGACGCCGAGCGCGTCGGCCAGGGCCGCGCGGAACTGTTCGTACCGGGCCAGGGCCTCGGCCTGGCGTCCCTGGGCCGCGAGAGCGTCCATGAGGGTGGCGAGGGCCCGCTCGTGCAGGGGCTGTGCGGACAGGAGGCCGGTCAGGAGCGTGGCGGCGTGAGCGGCGTTTCCCACCGCCAGCTCGGCTTCGGCGAGGTCGGCGACGGCGTCGAGGGACGCCTGGGCCAGCCGGGCCGCCGCGGAGGGCTCCACGGCGGCGACGGTGAGGGGCTCGGAGCCCGG
Organism: Streptomyces sp. 4N124; assembly: GCF_052245395.1. Lineage (NCBI taxonomy): Bacteria > Bacillati > Actinomycetota > Actinomycetes > Kitasatosporales > Streptomycetaceae > Streptomyces > Streptomyces sp. 4N124. The sequence goes on along the minus strand of NZ_JBQQBS010000002.1, from coordinate 71,659 downwards.
ATGCCCGTCCCACAGGGCCACGGCTGCACCGAGGCAGGCTGTCGCACCGTGCGGGTCGCCCGCGCGCAGGCGTTCCCGGCCGGCCGCGGTGAGCTGCTCGAAGCGCAGCACGTCCACGTCGGTGGCGGCCACGTCCAGCCGGTATCCGCCTGCGGCCTGCGTGACCGAGTCGGCGGCGCCGAGCGCCTTGCGCAGCCGCGACACGAGCGCCTGCAAGGCGTGGGCGGGTCCGGACGGAGGGTCCTCGGGCCAGATCGCGTCGATGAGGGTCTGCTGCCCGACCGGGCGGCCCCCGGTGAGCGCCAGGCGCACGACTAGTTGCCGGAGCCGAGCCCCGGGAACGGGCAGCACACGGTCACCACGCGACGCCTGGAATGCGCCGAGCAACGTGATGCGAAGCCGCGCATCCCCATCCATGGGCTGATCCTTGCGCGAGCGCACGCCGATGCCAAATTCGAACACCACACCATGCCGCACCATGCCGCTGACAGCCCTGATCGTCCTGGTGGCCGATCCGCCCGGTCCCGTGTCAGCACGGTGTGCGCCTCCTGTGAGCGGATCGCGCCAGTCTTCGAGCACCGCGGCGGACACGACGAGCGCCGCCGGCGACATCGCGACTCGCGTACACGGAAGACTCGCGTACCCGGAAAGAGGAGGCTCCCGATGACCGGGACCACCGGCACCACGACCAGCAGCACGGCGGACTGCGGCTGGGTCCGGACCTGGGGCACCTCGCCCCACGCGCCGATCGGGGCATTCGGCCCCCTGCCCTCGTTCGCCGACACGACCCTGCGCCAGGTGGTGCGCATCAGCGGTGGCGGCCGGCAGATCCGCCTGCGCCTCACCAACGAGTACGGCACCGCCCCCCTGTCCATCGGCGCGGCCCAGGTCGCCCTCGCCACCCCCGACGGCGGGATCCGCCCGGGAAGTGAGCGCGTGCTCACCTTCGACGGCCGGCCGGCCGTGACCATCCCGACCGGCGCCCCGATGCTCAGCGACCCGATCGACCTGCCCCTGCCCGTCCTGTCGGAGCTGTCCGTCAGCCTGTACCTGCCCGAGGCGGTCAAGAGCGCCACCTGCCACGCCATGGGCGTGCAGACCGCATGGACCATGCCGGGCAACCGTGTCGACGCGCTCACCCTGCCCGCCGACGCCGAGTCACTGCCCCTGCAGGCCCTCATCTCGGCGATCGACGTGCTCGCCGACGGCCCGGCCACGACCATCGCGATCATCGGCGACTCCAACACCGACTGCTCCGGCACCACCCCGGACACCAACCGGCGCTGGACCGACCGCCTGGCCGAGCGCCTGGCCGAAACGGACGACGGGCGCACCGTGTGTGTGTCCAACCAGGGCATCAGCGGCAACCGGATGCTGAACGACGGTCTGGGCGACGCGGTCCTGGCCCGCTTCGACCGCGACGTACTGGCCACGCCGGGGCTGGGCCACGTCGTCCTGGCCATCGGCCTCGGCGACATCGGCGTCTCCTACGCCCCGAAGGACGGCACCGGCCCCTCGCCGGACTTCCTCGCCATGTTCCCCGGCGCCCCGGTGACAGCGGAAGACCTCATCGCGGGCTACCGACAGCTCATCGCCCGGGCCCACGCCCGCGGCGTGCACGTCCTGGCCGCCACGCTCACCCCCTACGAGGGCGACGAGATCTTCACGCCGGAGGGCGAGCGAGTGCGCCGGCAGGTCAATGAGTGGATCCGCACCAGCGGCGCTTTCGACGCGGTCATGGACTTCGACGCCGTCTGGAGCGACCCCGCCCACCCGAGCCGGATCAGGGACGGCTTCCACGCCGGTGACCACCTGCACGGCAGCGACGCGGGCTGCCGGGCGCTGGGCGACTCCATCGACCTGACGCTGTTCCGGTGAGCCCACCCACCACTGATCGAGAACGACCGAAACAGCGAAGGGAACGTCTCATGCATGACGTCGTGATAGCGGGCGCGGGCCCCGTCGGACTGCTGCTGGCCTGCGAGCTCGGCCTCGCCGGCTGCGATGTCCTGGTCCTCGAGCAGGAAGCGGAGCCCACCGAGTGGAAGGCCATGCCGCTGGGCATGCGCGGCCTCTCCCCGACCTCGGTCGAGGTGTTCCACCGTCGTGGCATGCTGCCGGGGCTGCTGCGCGCCTCCGGCGCCGACCAGTACGCCGGCGCGGACGCCGACCTGGAGGTGGCCCCCGCGCCGCGCAGCGTGGCGCACTTCGCCGGCATGATGCTCGACCCGGCCGACATCGACGCCGACGCCCTCGCCTACAGGCTGCCCAGCCCGGTGCTGGAAGGCATCATGACCAGTCTCGAAGCAGTCGAGAGCGTGCTCGCCGAGCAGGCCGCCAAGCTCGGCGTGAAGATCCTGCGCGGCGCCCGGGTCTCGGCCCTGCGCCAAGACGCCGACAGTGTCACCGTGCAGGCCGGCGACCAGGAGTACCAGGCGCGCTGGCTCGTCGGCTGCGACGGCGGCCGCAGCACCGTACGCGGCCTGGCAGGCTTCGCGTTCACCGGCACCGAACCCCTGTTCACCGGCTACACCATGCTCGCCACCGTCGCCGAGCCCAACCCCCTGCGGCCCGGATTCAACCTCACCCCGACCGGCATGTACCTGCGGATGCCCACCCCCGGCCACATCGGCATGCTCGACTGCGACGGCGGCGCCTACGACCGCACCCGGCAGCCGACCCTCCAGCACCTGCAGTCCGTGCTGCGCCGCGTGTCGGGCACCGACGTCACCCTCGACGACATCCACCTCGCGTCGACGTTCACCGACCGGGCGATGCAGACCGACTCCTACCGCCAGGGCCGCGTCCTGCTCGCGGGAGACGCCGCCCACATCCACTCGCCGCTGGGCGCCCAGGGACTCAACACCGGCATCGGCGACGCCATCAACCTGGGCTGGAAGCTCGCCGCGACCGTATACGGGTACGCCCCCGACGAACTGCTCGACACCTACACCCAGGAGCGCCACCCGGTCGGTGCCCACACCCTGGAGTGGACGCGCGCGCAGAGTGCGGTCATGCAGCCCGACCCGCATGCCCAGGCCATCCAGACCCTGGTCCGCGATCTGCTGAACACCCCGGACGGAGTGACCTACGTCTACAACCGGACGTCAGGGGCTTCCACCCGCTACGACCTCGGCAGCACGCATCCCTTGGTCGGACGCAACGCCCCCGACTTCCGCTTCACCGACGGCAAGCACCTCAGCGACTTCATGAAGGAAGGCGGCAGCCTCGTCCTCGACTTCACCGCCGACCAACGGCTCCATGGCGGGCACGTCGGCCACGCCGACCTGATCCGGTACGTCGCGGCCCCCGTCGTCAACGACCTCGGGTGCGGCGCCCTGCTCATCCGCCCTGACGGCGTCATCGCCTGGGCCGACGACCACGACCCCGACCTCACAGCCTTCGAACGCGCCGCCGAACGCTGGCTCGGCGCCACCACCCTCTGACCGCCGTTCACAAGGGGCAGAGCTTGTCCAAGCGCGCCACCTGCTCCGCCGTGAGCTCCAGACCCGCCGCCGCCACGTTCTCCTCCAGGTGAGCCACGTTCGCCGTCCCCGGAATCGGCAACATCACCGGCGAGTGCGCGAGGAGCCAGGCCAGCATCACCTGTGTTGCCGTGCCGCCGGTCTCGGACGCTACGGCGGCGATCTCGGCGGTCGTGCCCGATGTGCCGTGGGCGACCGGGCGCCAGGGCAGGAAGGCGATGCCCGCTGCCTCGCAGGCTTCGAGGACGGGCTCGTACTCGCGGTCGAGCAGGTTGTAGCGGTTCTGGACGCCGGCGATGTCGGCGACGGTGCGTGCTTCGGTGAGTTCGGCGACGGTGACTTCGGACAGGCCGATCCGGCCGACCTTGCCCTCCGTCACCAGCTCGCCGAGCGTGCCGACCTGGTCGGCCACCGGGATCTCCGGGTCGATGCGGTGCAGTTGGAGGAGATCGATGCGGTCGAGGCGGAGGCGGCGCAGGGCCGCGTCGACGCCCGCCCGCAGCCCGGCGGGGCTGGCGTCCTGCCGCCACTCGCCGTCGACCCGGGAGATGCCGACCTTCGTGGCGACGAGGAGGTCATCGGGGTACGGGTGCAGGGCCTCGGCCAGCAGCTCCTCGTTCGCGCCCCAGCCGTACATGTGCGCCGTGTCGATCAGGGTGACGCCGAGTTCGACGGCTCGTCGCGCGACCGCGATGGCGGCGGTGCGCGCATCCGCGGGTTCGGTGGGCAGGTGCATCGCCCCGAATCCGAGGCGCCCCACCTCCAGGTCGCCGCCGATCTGAAATGTGGTCATCGCTGCGGCTGCCATGCGCCCACGCTATCCGGGCTCGGCGATGCGCGTCAGGCCCCCGAAGAGATACGTCGCCGCGAACCCCACCCCATACCCCGTCACCAGCCCACCCGCATACACCGCCACCGGCACCGCCCACCCCCCGTCCCCCGCCAGCAGCGGAAACAGTGCCCAGCCCGACGGGCCGATCGCCGTCGCCCCCACCCGCTCCCCGAGCATCGCGAACAGGCCCACGAAGCCGCCGCCCGCCGCTCCGCCCGCGCAGGCGGTCAGGAAGGGGCGGCCCAGGGGGAGGGAGACGCCGTAGATCAGTGGTTCCCCGACGCCCAACAGCCCTGCCGGGAGGGCCGACTTGATCGTCGTACGGATGGAGGTGTCGTGGCGCAGCCGGACGTACACCGCGAGTGCCGCGCCGACCTGGCCCGCGCCGGCCATGGCGAGGATGGGGAGCAGGGTGGTGTGGCCCTGCTGGTCGATCAGCGTCATGTGGACGGGGATCAGGGCCTGGTGGAGGCCCAGCATGACCAGGGGGAGGAAGAGGCCGCCCAGGATCAGGCCGGCGAGCGCGCCGGTCGTCGTGAGGAGCCAGTTCGCGGCGGTGCCGACGGCGGTGGAGATCTCGCCGGCCGCGTACATGAGGCCGTAGAGCGTGGCCAGGCCGGAGACGAGGACGGTCAGGGTCGGGGTGAGGAGGACGTCGAGGGTCTCGGGGATGCGGGTGCGGCACCACTTCTCGATGTACGTCCCCAGCAGCGCCGCCGCCAGCGCGCCCAGCACCCCGCCCTGGCCGGGAGCGAGGGTGACCCCGAACGCCGTCACCTTCGCCACCCCGGGATACACGACGATCGCCGCCACCGCCCCGCCCAGCACCGGAGTGCCGCCGAACTCCTTCGCCGTGTTGTAGCCGACGAAGACCGCGATCAGGGCCATGAACGCGGAGGCGATGGCGGCGAGGGCGGGGGTGAGGCCGGGCAGCCAACCGGCGTTCAGCAGCAGGCCGTTGACGCCCGCGAGGATGCCGCAGCCGATGAGGGCGGGGATGAGGGGGACGAAGATGTTCGCGATGCGACGGAGGGTCTGTTTGAGCGGGGTCGCGTTGCGCTGACGTTGATCCTCTCGCAACTGCACTCCGTGCGAGGCCAGTTGAGCGGCCGGCGTCACCAGCGCCTCGAACTCCGGCGTCACCCTCGCCACCACCCCCGGCCCCAGCACGATCTGGTACGTGTCGTCGTCGGCGACCACGCCCAGGACGCCGGGCACGGCCCGTACGGCTTCGTCGTCGACCAGGGTGCGGTCGGCGAGGCCCAGGCGGAGGCGGGTCATGCAGTGGGCGACGGAGGTGATGTTCGCGGGGCCGCCGACCAGGGGGAGGAGGGCGGCGGCCGTGGTCGCGGGGGTGTGCGGGGTGTGCATGCGGTGAGCGTGCGGGCTAGCCCCTCGCCGCCGCCAGCGCGGCACGCAGATGGCCGCCGGACTCCTCCAGAAGGCGGGCGGCCGTCGGGCCGTCGACGCCGGTGAGGATGGTCAGGATCGCGTTCTTCACCTCGCCGTCCGTGCCCGCGAGCGCGGCCTCGATCTCCTCGTCCGAGGCGCCGGTGGCGAGGGCGACGATACGGCGGGAGCGGGCGCGCAGCTTCTCGTTGGAGGCGCGTACGTCGACCATCAGGTTCCCGTACGTCTTGCCCAGCCGGATCATCGTGATCGTCGACAGCATGTTGAGCACGAGCTTCTGCGCCGTGCCCGCCTTGAGGCGGGTGGATCCGGTCACCAACTCCGGCCCCACGACGATCTCGATGCCGTGATCGGCAGCCGCCGCGAGCGCGCTGTCCGCGTTGCACGCCAGGCCGACGGTCAGCGCACCCAGCTGCCGGGCGTGCTCCACGGCGCCGACGGCGTACGGCGTGCGGCCCGAGGCGGAGACGCCGACGACCGTGTCGAGGGCGGTCAGGCCGAGTCCGTCGAGGTCCCGTCTCGCCAGCTCGGCGGAGTCCTCGGCACCCTCGACGGAGGTGGCCATGGCCTCGGGGCCGCCCGCGATCAGGCCCACGACCTGGGAGGGATCGGTGTTGAAGGTGGGCGGGCACTCGGAGGCGTCCAGGACACCGAGGCGGCCGGCGGTGCCTGCGCCGGCGTTAAGGAGCCGGCCGCCGCGGGCCATCCGCTCGGCCACGGCATCGATGGCGGCGGCGATCTGCGGGAGTTTCGCGGCGACGGCGGTCGGGACGGTCGCGTCCTCGCCGTTCATCAGCCGGGCGATCTCAAGGGTCGGCAGCTGATCGATCTCGGAGAGTTCGGGCCGGAAGGCTTCCGTGGTCAGCGATTCCAACTCGGCACGGACGTCGCGCTGAGGAGAGGCGGAGGTCATGAGGCGGCGGCTCTTTCACTCAGGGTCACTCAAGGATCAGGGGCGGACTTACGTCTACCGCGAACCGTTCCGATGCCGGTGCGCCAGCGCCTCATAAGACGCCGACAACGCGGGCGCGGCCGTTTCGTACGTCCGCTGCGCGACCCCGATGAACAGGCAGTCCACGACGAGGAGCTGACTCGTGCGGGACGACATCGCGGCGGGCCGCAATTCACTCTCCCGGGCCGTGGACGTCGTCAGCACATGATCCGCGTACTGCGACACCGGCCCGTCCGGCCGCCCCGTGATCGCGATCGTCGTGGCCCCGTGCTCGAACGCGACCCTGAGCGGCTCGATGACGTCCCCCGTGGACCCGGAGTGCGTGATCGCGATCGCCACATCACCCCCGCGGAGCTGCACCGCGTTCGTCACGGCGAGGTGCGGATCGCTGTGCGCGTGGGCTATCAGCCCTATCCGCAGCAGCTTCTGGGTGAGGTCCTGCGCCACCAGCCCGGACGCCCCGACCCCGTACACATCGGCCCGGCGCGCGGAGGCCAGCGCGGATACGGCCGCCCCCAACTGCACCGTGTCCAGCCCGGCCGCCGTGTCCGCGAGGGTCTGCTGCTCGTCGTAGGCGAGCTTGGCGACCACGTCGGCGATCGGGTCGTCGACGGCGATGTCGGTGGTGAGCGCGGGGGCGCGCCCGGACTGCTGCTGTGCGGCGAGGCCGGCGAGGGCGAGGCGCAGATCCCGGTAGCCGGGGTAGCCGAGGAGACGGGCGGTGCGGACGACGGTCGCCTCGCTGGTGCCGGTGAGTTCGGCGAGTCCGGTGACCGTGAGGGCGGCGCAGCCGGCCGGGTCGTGGGCGACGGCTTCGGCGACGCGCTGCATGGAACGGGTCATCGAGGGGGCGAGGGTGCGCACCTTGGCCGCGAGAGCGGCGGGCGCGGGTGGCGCACCGCCAGGTCCGGTGCCGGTGCCGAAAATTTCCTTCACTTCCTGGGTCACTCTTGAAAGATATTTTCGGCTCGGTGCGGTGGTCAAGAGTGCGCACAATGGAGACATGGACCCCACCGACTCCCCCGACTCCCCTGTCAGCCCCCTGGAGCAGGCGTTGCACGCGGCACGCGCCCTCGTGCTCGCCGACCTGGTCGCGGGCGATGTCGCCGAGGCGGACGTGGTGTCGCTGGTCGAGGAGTCCGTCGTACAGCGGCGCTGGTGGGTGGAGCAGTGGCCGGAGGGAGCCGCGTTCGTGGCCGGGCTGATCGCCCAGGACGTCCAGGACGCGCTGCTGGAGCGGTACGGCCGCTGGCCCCTGTGCCCCGTCTGCGGCTCCGGCGACCCGCACGCCCTCGACGTCGAACCGGAACTCGGGCCCGACCCGCACTGGGTGTGCCACAAGGCGGGCGTGAAAGTCGCCTCCGTCGGCACGCTCGGTTCGTGCACCGGCGGGACCGCCTCGTCGTGACGCTCTACATCGACCCGCCCACCTGGCCCGGCCACGGCCGGATGTGGTCCCACCTCGTCAGCGACGTCTCGTACGACGAACTCCACACGTTCGCCGAGGGCTTGGGCGTGCCCCGGCGTGCCTTCGAGCGGGATCACTACGACATCCCGTCGCATCGTTACGCGGACGTGGTGGCCGCCGGGGCGGTGGAGGTCAGCAGCCGGGAGGTGGTGCGGCTGCTGACGGGGGCGGGGTTGCGGCGGGCGAAGGGCCGGGATCAGCCGCGCAGCTCGTAGACGAACAACTCCTCGTCCTCACCGACCCTTTTGAATCCGGCGCGGGTCACGACACCCTGCGACGGCCGGTTGTCGGGCTCGACCTTCGCGAGGATCCGCCGGACGTCGTCCCGGGCCAGGGCCCACGCCGACAGGGCGCGCAGCGCCTCCGTGGCGTAGCCATGACCGCGGCCGCCCTCGACCAGGTCGTAGCCGATCTCCACCAGTCCCTCGCCGTCCGGCGCCGCATGAAACCCCATGGCACCGACAGCACCCCCGTCCTCCCGTCGCACCAGCACGAACACCCCGAACTCCGGCCGCAGCGCTCCCTCTTCGTACGCCTTCATCAGCAGCCCGGAGGCCACGCGGGTGCCCTCGAACGGCTCGCCGTCGACCCACTCGAACCCGCCGTCGCCGCCCGTGTGCAGGTCGGCGGCTGCCGCCGGGGTGACGCCCTCAAGGGTGAGGCGGTCGGTGGGGAGGACCAGGTTGTTGTGCCAGCGCCACTGGGTGACGGGTGCGCGGCCGGGCAGGTCGCCGCGGCCGGTGGCCCACAGCAGGGTGGGCCAGGGGGCGGGGCCGGGGCGGACGTCCGGGAAGATCGTGGTGAGGACGGACTCACAGAGCCCGGCGGGTGGTTCGTACGACAGGCCGAGTCCCTCGGCGATGTCATGCGTGTGCAGGAGCACCTCCGCGATCCCCATCGCCGCGAAGCCGTCGCGGTTGGCGCTGCGGAAGGGGTACGGGTGGAACGCGCGCACCTCGCGGGGGGTGCTGCGCAGGGTGGCCGTGAACAGCGCGCCGGTCGCCTCGATCACGTCCAGGACGCCCTCGTTGTCGATGCCCTCCTCGGGCACGATCTCGAACGGGACGTACCGGTCCTGCGCGCGTCCGGCGAGCTGGCCCGCGTACGCGATCAGATCCTCGGCGACATGGAACGCGGTGTCGCGGCAACTCCAGCTCAGCCGACCCGCCTTCGCCCCTTCCCAGTCCCGGTCCGTGGCCGTCCGCAGGAGAGCGACGCAGCCCGCAACGGCTTCCTGTACCTGATCCCCACCCGTGTTCCGCATGCCGCGCAGACTAGGCCGACGGCGGTCGGCCGAGCGACAGCATTTCCAGCTCCGACCGCAGGTTGTAGCGCGCCGTCGCCTCCCACTCCCTCTCCCCATGCGGTGTGTGGAACAGACGGGGCAGGTCGAGGAGCTGGCGCAGGATTGCTGAACGGCCTTCGCGGAAGGCGTCGTTGGGGACGAAGTGGTACTCCTCGCGGACGGACGCGGTGTAGGCGGCGTACGCCGACGGCGGCGACGCGAGGATCGCCAGGTCGGCGTCGCACAGCACCTGCCCGTCGCGGTCGTCACCGGCCGGGGCGTGGGTGACGGTGAGCCGGACCAGCCGGGCGACCTCCGCGGTCTTCGCGGCGGACAGACCGGCCTCGGGCAGCGCCCGCTCGGCGAGCCGGGCCGACCGCTCCTCGTTCTCGGACCGGTCGGGCAGGTACACCGCGTCGTGGAACCACGCGGCCAGGCGTACGACGTCCGGGTCCTCCGCGTGCTTCTCCAGCACGTCGATGTGGTCGAGGACCGCGGTGAGGTGCGTGAGCGTGTGATAACGGCGCTGGGGTTCCTGCCAGCGGGTGAGCAGATCGTCGGCGTACGGCGCCGGGTCGGGCGAGTCCACCGGGGCGCGGGCCGCCCGCAGGGCGTCGGTGAAGCGGGCGGCGAGGGCTTCGAGGTCGGGCATGTGCGCCATTCTCCCGTGACGTGGGCCACGCGCCCTAGCGTGTGAGGCATGACTTCTGCTGAGGTACGTGACCCCGAACTGCCCGGACGGCTGCTGATCACCGAGCGCGACGCGCTGATTCCGCTGTTGCGCGAGCGACCGGACACGGATTTCGCCACGCCTGTCGGCGCCTGCCCCGGCTGGAGCGTGCGGGATGTGCTGGCCCACTGTTCGGCCGCCTTGCTGCGGGTCGTGGAGAGCCGGTTCGAGAAGGACGTGTTCTCGCCCGAGGCCAACGACCGGGACATCGCCGAGCGCGCCGACTGGACGAACGCGCGTGTCGTCGACGAGCTGGAGCGCGGGATGACCGACGCGGGGCCCGTGATCGCCGCGGCGGGCGGCGTCTTCGACGGGATCGCACTCGGCGAGTGGGTGCACGCCGGGGACGTACGCGAGGCGTGGGGCGAGCCCGGAGCCTACGCCGGAGCCGGACTGCCGTACGCACTCACGCTGCTGGCCGCGGTGACCCGGGATCGGGGCCAGGTGCCGTTGCACGCCGACCTCGACGACGTCGACGAGCCGGTGCGGCTGGGCGATGTGTCGGGGACGCGGACACCCGCACGGTTCATCGGGGACGCCGCCACGCTCGTACGGCTGTACTCGGGGCGTACGACGGCAGGGGCGTCGTACGAGCTGGCGGGCGTGAAGGAGGCCGAGCTCAACATCTTCGGCTGACGGCGATCTTCCCGCGACCTCGGCCTTCCCGGGTAGGCTGGCATTGGACTAGACCTCCTAGCCGTCCCGAGCCGCCGAGGAATGGGGTCCCATGAGCAAGCGTGCAGTCCTGGAGGTGATCGCCCTCGACGCCGAGGACGCCCTCGCCGCCCAGGCCGGAGGCGCGGATCGCCTCGAACTGGTCACCGACATGGCAGCGGACGGCCTCACCCCGCCGACCAAGACCTTCACCGCGATCCGCGCCGCCGTCGACATCGACCTGCGCGTGATGCTGCGGCTCGCGGACGGATTCGCGGCGGAGGACGTCGGACGCTTGGCGGAGGTGGCGCGGGACCTGCGCGGCGCGGGGGCCGACCAGTTCGTGCTCGGATTCCTGGACACCCACGGAGGCGTCGACCTGGACGCGGTGGAGCGAGTGGTGGCCGAACTGAACGGCTGCCGATGGACCTTCCACCGCGCCATCGACCACGCGGCCGACCGCGACGCCCTCCGCAAACAGGCCGCCGACCTGCCCGGACTCGACACCTACCTGACAGCCGGATCAGCGGACGGCGTGGACGACGGCCTCTCGACGCTGCTCGCGGAGGCGGGGCGGCGAGGGGAGCCGGGGTACGAGCAGCAGATCCTGGTGGGCGGGGGCCTACGGCTGGATCACGTACCGCGGTTGCGAGCCGCAGGTATCGATGCCTTCCACATCGGAGGGGCAGCGAGGCCGGAGGGCTGGACGTCCCCAGTGTCGGCGGACGCGGTACTGGAGTGGCGTCGGGTCTTGGACCAAGGCTGACTCGAACTCCCTAGGGGCGCGGGGAACTGCGCGACCAGCCCCCACTCACCCGCACTCGCCACACAACCTCATGTGGCAATCACAGTTGCGCCGGCAACCCCGCCGCATGCGTCACGATCAACCCCGAGACGGCCCGAGTGAGGGCCACGTACAGCCGCCGCAACCCCGTCCGCTCATCCGGCTCCCCATCAACCACCGCCTGCGGCTCGTCGAGGACCACGTAGTCGTACTCAAGCCCCTTCGCGAGCGAGGCAGGAACGAGGGTAAGCCGGGTCTCCTGCGTCGTCTCCTCACCGGGGGCCAGAAAACCGATCCCCGCCGCCACCAACGCCTCCGCCAGCGCAGCGATCCGCGCATCGGCGGTGATCAGCCCCGTAGACCCCTCATTCCGCAGCAACTCCTCACACGCGGCCACCACTTCCCCCGCCTCGGCCACCGCACGGACCTCGAAGAACCCCGGATTCTCCCGCACCGATGCCACCGGCGTCAGCCCTGGCGCAATATGCGGCAGCAGCCGGGACGCGTACGTGATCACATCCGTCGGCACACGGAAACCGGCCGTCAGCTCCTCGACAACCGCGTCCGTCTTCCCCAGGTGGGCCAGCGCCTCGTCCCAACTCCGCGTAGCCCAGGGCGTCGTACCCTGCGCCAGATCCCCGAGGACCGTCGCCGAACCGGTGGTGCACCGCCGCCCGACCGCGCGGTACTGCATGGGCGAGAGATCCTGCGCCTCGTCGAGAACCACATGCCCCAGCGAATGCGTACGCTGCACCAGATCCGTCGCCTCGTCGATCAACACGGCGTCCGCGGCAGCCCACTTGGCGGCCTTCACCGACCGCACCGGCTTCGCCCACAGGATCCTCTTCTGCTCGTCCTCGCTGAGGACCCCTCCCGCGTGCACAGCGAGAAAGTCCGCGTCCGTCAGCAGCCGCAGCACGAGCTTCGCCGGGTCGACCGGCGGCCAGATCGCCTTCACCGCCGCCTTCACCGCGGCGTTGCGGGCGACGGCGTCCTGCACCCGGTCGTCCGGCGCCTCTCCGGAGCGTTCCATCTGCACCAGCACCGCGTGCGCGATCCGCTGCGGCAGGGCCTCGCGGGCGGCGCCGTACCGGATGTCGCGGTCGAGCAACTCCTGGACGATGCCTTCGAGTTCGTACGCCGGGACCCGCCAGCGACGCGAGCCGCGCACGACGACGACCGGCTCGGTGGGCATGGTCACATGGGAGCGGACGGCGCGCCGCAGCACCTCCGCCATCCTCGCGTCCCCCTTGATCACCGCTGCTGCCGCGTCGTCCGTGCCCCGCACCTCCACGTGCGCCACGAGGTCGTCGACCGTCGCCTGCCGGACCGTCAACTCGCCCAGCGCGGGGAGTACTTGCTCGATGTAGTGCAGGAAGGACTTGTTCGGCCCGATGACGAGCGTGCCGGTGCGGGCGAGTCGCTCACGGTGGGCGTACAGCAGATACGCGACCCGGTGCAGGCCCACGGCCGTCTTCCCGGTCCCGGGACCTCCCTGCACACACACGGTCCCGCCCAGCCCGCTGCGCACGATCTCGTCCTGCTCCGGCTGGATCGTCGCCACGATGTCCCGCATCGGCCCGACGCGCGGGCGCTCGATCTCCTGCTGGAGCAGCTTGCTCGTCCGCGCGGCCTCCGACGGGTCGGAGAGGTGCTCGTCCTCGTACGCGGTCAGGTCGCCGCCCGTGTACCCGAAGCGGCGGCGCAGCGCGACGTCCATCGGGGCCTTCTTCGAGGCCCGGTAGAAGGGCTGGGACACCGGCGCACGCCAGTCGATCACCATCGGGTCGCCGTCGTGGTCGTGCACATGCCGCCGCCCGATGTAGAAGCGCTCGCCTTCCGCCCCTTCGGCCTGGTCCGCGCCCGGTGCGTGCAGGTAGTCGAGCCGGCCGAAGAACAGCGGGGTGTCGCTGAGGTCGGCGAGGGCCTTGATCCGCTCGTCGATCTGGTGGGCGAGGACTTCGGCGTTGACCCAGTTCGCGGTGACGTCGCTGATGTCGAGGGACTCGACGTCCTCGCGCATGGCGCGCAGGGCGGCACGGGAGGAGGCGAGATGGGAGCGCTCTCGGGAGAGGGGATCGGCGGACGACGGCGTGGACAAGGGGTGCCTCCGTTGGATCCAGACAAGAGCGGAGATTCTAGGTCGCCGTGGGAGATGGATGCCAACGGTTTTTCCGGGCCACGAGCCGTCGGGTTCCCGTGCGTTGCGTCGGTCGCGTTTCCCGTGCCTTGCGTCATCCCCTAGGGGACGGCCCTCTCCGTCCTAAGGGGCATGGCTAGCCCCACAGGCGTACCAACGGACGACACGGGTTCGCCCCGCAGACCGATGCCCTCCCCATGGCCGGAGAGCCACCATGGATACATGAGCGCAGCAACCTTCACCCCAGCCCCTGGCCGCGCCTCAGGCGCGACCGCCATCACCCAGACCCATCACCGTCACCGCCTCGGCGAGGCCCTGCGTGCCCTCAAGGTGTACGCGGGCGCCGCCTTCGACGTGATCGTCCTCGGCGAGTACGGCGAGGAAGCCGGCGTCCGCCGCAAGTGACCCTGCCCCGCCCGGCTCAGCTCCCCGCGAGCAACTCGTCCGCGTCCACGATCCGGTACGCGTACCCCTGCTCGGCCAGGAACCGCTGCCGATGCGCGGCGAAGTCCTGGTCGATCGTGTCCCGCGCCACCACCGAGTAGAAGTGGGCCTGGTGCCCGTCAGCCTTCGGCCGCAGCACCCGCCCCAGCCGCTGCGCCTCCTCCTGCCGCGACCCGAAGGTCCCCGACACCTGGATGGCGACCGTCGCCTCCGGCAGGTCGATCGAGAAGTTCGCGACCTTCGACACGACCAGCACGCTGATCTCGCCCTCCCGGAAGGCGCCGAAGAGCTTCTCGCGCTGGGCGTTGGAGGTCTCGCCCTTGATGACAGGGGCGTTCAGGTGCTCGCCCAGTTCGTCGAGCTGGTCGATGTACTGGCCGATGACCAGGATCTGCTGCCCGGCGAACCGCCGTACCAGCGCCTCCGTCACCTTCCGCTTGGTGTCGGTCGTCGCGCAGTAGCGGTACTTCTCCTCCTGCTCGGCGGTCGCGTACGCCAGCCGCTCGGCGTCGGTGAGATTGACCCGGACCTCGACGCAGTCGGCGGGCGCGATATAGCCCTGCGCCTCGATCTCCTTCCAGGGCGCGTCGAACCGCTTGGGTCCGATCAGCGAGAACACGTCCGACTCACGGCCGTCCTCCCGCACCAGCGTCGCCGTCAGCCCGAGCCGCCGCCGCGCCTGCAGATCCGCCGTGAACTTGAAGACCGGCGCGGGCAGCAGATGCACCTCGTCATAGAGGATCAGCCCCCAGTCGCGGGAGTCGAACAGCTCCAGATGCGGGTAGACGCCCTTCCGCCTGGTCGTCAGCACCTGGTACGTCGCGATGGTGACCGGCCGGATCTCCTTCTTCGTACCGCTGTACTCGCCGATCTCGTCCTCGGTCAGCGAGGTCCGCTTCACCAGCTCGTGCTTCCACTGCCGGGCCGAGACCGTGTTCGTGACGAGGATCAGCGTCGTGGACTTCGCCTGGGCCATGGACCCGGCGCCGACCAGCGTCTTCCCGGCACCACAGGGGAGTACGACGACCCCGGACCCGCCGTGCCAGAAGTTCTCCACGGCCTGCTTCTGGTACGGGCGCAGCGCCCACCCGTCCTCGACCAGCTCGATCGCGTGGGCCTCACCGTCGACGTACCCGGCGAGATCCTCGGCCGGCCAGCCCAGCTTCAGCAGCGTCTGCTTGATCTGCCCGCGCTCGGAGGGATGCACGGCCACGGTGTCCGGGTCGATCCGGTTGCCGACGAGCGGAGCGACCCGCTTGGAGCGCAGGATCTCCTCCAGCACCGGACGGTCGGTGGTCGTGAGGACCAGCCCGTGCGCCGGGTGCTTGGACAGGGTCAGCCGCCCGTAGCGGTCCATCGTCTCGGCGACGTCGACCAGCAGCGCGTGCGGCACGGGGTAGCGGCTGTACTGCACCAGCGCGTCCACGACCTGCTCGGCGTCATGCCCGGCCGCCCGCGCGTTCCACAGCCCGAGCGGGGTCACCCGGTAGGTGTGGATGTGCTCCGGCGCCCGCTCCAGCTCGGCGAACGGCGCGATGGCCCGACGGCACTCGTCGGCCAGCTCGTGGTCGACTTCCAGGAGCAGCGTCTTGTCGGACTGGACGATGAGGGGACCGTTCACGCGCGGCTTCCTTCCCTAAGGCCAGAGGTCGGCCAAACGTCCAGTGTGCCTGATCGTTTCCCGGTCGGGGCCGGGGCGGGTGTCCCGTCGTACAGGATGTCTATTCATTCCTGTGAGTGGTGTGGTTTCACCTGTACGGCGGCGGATGCGAAGAATGGCCGACCGTGCAGCTCATCACTCGTGATCCGTCCGCGCCGCCCACCACCCTGGGCTACGCCCTGTTCGCCACGCGCTGGCTTCAGGCACCGCTCTACTTCGGCCTTGTGGCCGCCCAGGGCGTCTATGTCTACAAGTTCTTCAACGAGTTGTGGACCTTAATCCTCCGGTGCGTCACCGGCCAGGCCAACGAGACGTACGTCATGCTCGCCGTGCTCAAGCTGGTCGACGTCGTCATGATCGCCAACCTGCTGATCATGGTGATCGTCGGCGGCTACGAGACCTTCGTCTCGCGCATCGGCCTCCAGGGCCACCGCGACCAGCCGGAATGGCTCTCGCACGTCAACTCCAACGTGCTGAAGGTCAAGCTGGCGACCGCCATCGTCGGCATCTCCTCCGTCCATCTGCTGCAGATGTTCGTGGATGTGCACCACACCGCACGGCACTCGCTGCTGTGGGGGACGGTGATCCACATGGCGTTCATCGTCTCGGCGGCGATCCTGGCGTACATGTCGGGGCCGATGGCCGCGCACGCCGAGCGGGCCGGCCGGCACCGGGACCATGAGCACAGGGCGGTCGAACCGCCCGCGCCCGCGCGGCCCGCCGTGCCGATTCCGAGCCAGGCGGGGGCGCCCGCCGTCGAGACGGGGGCCGAGGAGCGGATCCGGGACGCCGGGTTCCCGGCGCGGAAGCTGCTGGAGGAGTACGACGCCGAGCATCCCCGGGTCTTCGACCGGGAGGCGGTGGCGCGGCTCGGCAAGCTGGACTTCGTCGGGGCCCGCGGGAACGTGGTGTTCGTCGGGCCGCCCGGCACCGGCAAGACGCATCTGGCCGTCGGGCTCGGGGTGCGCGCCTGTGAGGCCGGGCACCGGGTGCTGTTCGACACGGCCGCCGGATGGGCGGCACGGCTGGCCGGGGCGCAGGCCGCGGGACGGCTCGCGGAGGAACTGGCCGAGCTGGATGACTGTCCGGTGCTGATCGTCGACGAGGTCGGGTACGTGCCCTTCGACGCGGACACGTCCCGGCTCTTCTTCCATCTGGTGGCGCACCGCTACGAGCGGGGGTCCCTGATCGTGACCGGTGACCGCCCGCTCGAGCGGTGGGACGAGGTGTTCGGCGGCCCGGCCGTCCCGGCGATGGTGGACCGGCTGGCCCACCACGCCGAGATCGTGCGGCTGGACGGGGATAGCTACCGGATGCGCCGGGCTACTTCAGCTTGGACAGGTCGAGGTTGTTGACCAGTGGCTGAGCGAAGACATGTCCGTCGATGTTGAGGAGGGGCTCGCCGCCTGCCCCGGCGACCGGGAGCGGCAGCGGCAGCGCGGGAGCGGCCGAGGCCTCGGGTGCCAGCGCGGCGACGAGTGCGGCCGCGGAGACCAGCGCGGCGGCGGACACGGCGACGGCGGCGCGGGCGCGGTGGTTGAGCTTGTCACGCATGGGGACGTCGGGGGCCTTTCGCAGAGGGGATCGATCGGGGTGGGCCGGACCCGGGGACACCGGGACCGGCCCGGAGAGCGCGTGGGGAAGGGTCAGATGGCCGGTGTCTCGATGATCAGGCCGGCGACGTCGATGCCGATGGCCGCGGCCTGGGTGGCGAAGGCGCCGATCATCACGGCGGTGGCGGACAGGACGGCGGCGACACGACGGGCAGCACGCATGGGCGTGGACTTCCTTTCACTGCGGATCAGGACATCCGTTGGCTGCCCGGCGCTCCGCTTCGGAATGCGGGATGACCTGCGTGTTCCCTCATGGGTGGGAAGTGTCCGGCGTGGCGTGCATGAACGCGGGCGTACACCCGTCCGAGCGAAGGAAGTGCGGCGCCGTCGTGGCTTGTCGCGCAGTTCCCCGCGCCCCTTCGGGGCGCTTTAGTCGTCGGCGAGTTCCGCTACACCCGTGATCCGGTGCAGTGGATACGTGCGGACCTCGTCCGCGGTGTGGTCGTACGCCGTCACGAAGCCGCCCTCGACCTTGATGGGGGCGATGACGCGCTGGCTGGCGGAGCCCTCGGCGTTCACGTAGCCGATCCACAGGGCCTCGCCGGTGAGGACGGCGGCCTGCATGGTGGCGAGGGTCTCGGCGGAGCCGGTGCGGGGGAGTTCGCCGTTGGTCACGGGGGTCTGCTTGCGCGGGGTCGTGGAGGCCAGGTCGCCCGCCCGGATCGCGCGGATCGCGGCCGTCAGGAGCGTCGGGTCGGGCGCCGGAGGGCCGTCCGGGACGGGCTCGGGGGCCGTGCGCGGCGGGGTGCGGTGGGCGTGGGCACGGGTGATCAGGACGTCGCCCTCGGCGGATTCGGCGGCCGGCGCGAATCCCATCGCGCGCAGGCCCTCCAGCAGGGCGCCCGGGTCGGCCTGGGCGGCCAGCACGGTCGGGGCGAGGCGGCGCAGGTGGAGGGCGGCGGCGCGCTTGTCGGCGAGGATCTCGTTCAGCAGGGCGTCGTCGTCGCAGCGGACGTACGCCGAAGCCGCGCCGATCCGCAGATGGCCGTGCCTCCTGGCGACGTCGTCGATCAGGTACGTCAGCGGCTGCGGAATCGGCGTACGCGAGTGCGCGGCGAGGAAGGCATGCAGGTCGGAGGCGCTGCGGCCGGCGTCCAGCGCACGGCGTACGGAACCGGGCGTGAACCGGTACACCGTCGCCCCGCCCTTCGACTCCACGTCCGCGAGGACGTCGAGCATGTCGGCGAGCGGGCGCTGGAGCGGGCCGGGGGCGACCGCCGTGAGGTCGGCCTGGAGGAGGACGTGGTCCAGCGGCTCCGGGAGGAGCGGGGCGAGGAGCCGGGCGGCGGTGGCGGAGGCGACGGCCTGTTCGGCGGGGGTGAGGGGTTCGCGGGCCGGGACCCTGTGGTGCCGGTGGTGGACGGGGAGCTTGTCGCCGGGGCCGGAGGGCGCGTCGGCGGCCGGCTTCGCGGCCGGCGCCCCGATCAGTGCCCGCCCGTGCGCGGACAGCGCGCCGCGGCCGGTGACGCCGAGCAGTTCCGCCTCCGAGAGCGTCCACCGGGCGAGCCGGGTGCGCAGGTCGTCGTCGCTCTGCGGTGCCCGCAGCGGGCGCTCCCAGCGCAGCCGGGCCAGCACCGACTCGGCGGACGGCGCGGCGCCCTCCGGCAGTTCGGCGAGCAGGGCCAGCACCCGGTGCCGTACCTCCGGCGCGGCGGAGCGGTCCAGACCCGGGCCGAGGGCCGACATCGTGCGCTCCTTGGCGTCCCGGCCGCCGACCAGGCCGGCCGTGCGGGTCGCCGCCAGCCAGGCCTCCGCGAGCCGCACCCAGCGCTGGTCCGCGGGCTGTTCCAGCCACTCGTCGTACGCCGGGGTCGCCGCGTACCGCTCGTCCGCCTCACCGTCCGACGCGATCAGGCCCGCCGCGTACGCCAGCTCCACCCAGAACGCCGCGATCGGCTCCGGTACGTCCAGCGCGACGGCCGTCCGCTTCAGATCCCGGACGCTCAGTCCGCCCGCCCGCAGCACCGTCGGGCCGCCCTCGTCCCAGTCCCTCAGCAGCTCCTCGACGGTCGCCAGCGCCGAGTACGCCTGCCCGGCCGCCGTCGCGTCCACAACCTGTGGACGGTGCGTGGCGGCGGGCTCGACGGCCGGCGGCAGCGGCTCGGTGGCACGGTGGGCGCGGCCGTCCCGCAGACGCAGGGCCACCTCGCGGGGGAGTACGACGGTCCCGGGCTGCGTCGGCAGCAGCAGCCCGCGGTCGAGGAGCCAGCGCAGCCTGGGCGCCGGGTCCGCGGTGACCTGCCCGTACGGCGGGCCCCAGACCAGGCGGCGCAGCACCTCCAGGGACTCCTCGGGGGCGTCGGCGAGCAGGGCCCTCATCCGCTTGCGGTCGTTGAACAGAGCGGTCAGCGCGGCCACCGCCGAGACCGCGTCGTGCGTCGACGCCAGCCCGGCGGCGGTGACGATCTCCTGGATACGGCCCGGCGACATGCCCGACGTCGCCTCCTGCACCGTCGGGCCCAGGCCGGTCGGGGACGGGTGCTGCGGGGACGGGGCGAGCAGCTCGCGGGCCGTGCGGACGAGGCGGAGGCGGTCGTCGGGGCCCCAGACGAGGGCCTGTTCGCGCAGGGTGGCGAGGGCGTGCGGAAGCGCGGCGGCGACGGCCTGGTCCGCCTCGTCGCCGGTCATGAGGCCGAGGAGTTCTTTGTACGGTGCCGGGTCCGCGGCGACGGCGAGCGCCTCCGCCGTCTGCAGGGCGAAGCGGTCCAGGCGCTCCAGGGCACGCACGACGGAGGCGCGGGTGCCGGCGCGGGTCGCGAGCTGCGTGAGGTCCGTGGGGACGGGGGTGATGAGGTCGGGGCGGCTGCGCAGCAGCGCGGCGAGGGCGGCGTCGTCCCGCCCACGGAGTGCCTCCGCGAGGGAACGGGGGGCCGGCTTGTCCTCGGTGCTCATCCGAATCACGGTACCGGGTGACTACGTCGGTTTCGTTGCCGCGGCTTTATAGGCGCCGGCGTGGGGCTGGGCGGGGGTGGGTCGCGCAGCCCGGCGCTTGCGGGGTGCCGCCTGCGCCCACCCGTGCCGCCCCAGGCGGCACGCATGCCCGCAGCTTGGCGGTAACGTCTGTCATCACGGGGTATCCAACGCACCCGCCCCGGAGGGGACTTCGTGGGGATCGAGAGCGACCAGGTCGTCTACGAGTATCTGAGCCGCGTCGGTGACGTGGCGCAGCAGCGGCAGTTGCCGTCGTCCGATCGGATGCGGCTGGTCTCGGAGTTGCGGAACGAGATCGACCGGCGTCGGGCGAAGACGCCGGTGGACAGTCCTGCCGCCGTGCGCCGCATCCTCGCCCGGCTGGGCAGCCCCGATGAGGTCGTGGCCAACGCCGGTGGCGGCGGCGGTGCCCCGCAGGCGCCGGGCGCCTCCGTGCCCGTACAGCCGGACCGGGCGGAGGAGCGGCCCAGGGCCAAGGGGCTGCGGCGCGTGGTGCCCCGGCCTCGGCCCGCCGAACCCGTCGAGGACGTCGCGGAAGCGCCCTCCCCGCCCCACCTCGCCGGTGCCGACGAACTCGGGAACAGTGCGACGCAGCCCGACTGGTGGCGGGTGGACAGCAGTCCGTTCGGGGTCGGGGACGAGGTGCCGGGGTTCGTCGGCGGGGTGGAGATTCCGGATCTGCTGAAGCCTCCGCCGCCGAAGGAGAGGCCGAAAGAGATCGAGAAGGCGGAGAAGGAGGTCGTACGGGACGAGCCGGTCGCTGTGGAGAAGGCCGAGGAGGCCACGTCCGGGCGCCGCCGCCTGCGCCTTCCCCGCCCCGGAAAGTGGAGCAACCCCCTTCTCCTGCTCGGCGCGTCCCTCCTCGTCGCCGGTGCCTTCCTCGGGAACCTGCTCGTGCTGCTCTTCGGCTGGCTCATCGCCTACGCCTCCCGGCGGCTGACGCAGGCGGAGCGGCAGGTGGCGGTCATGTGGCTGCCGGGCGCGGCGCTCACCGCCGGGATCGTCTGGCTGTGGGGACGCAACGAAGGGCGGTGGGGTGATCCCATCGCCGAGGGGCAGATGAACGCCGCCGTCTCCGAGACCTGGCCGTGGGTCGTCCGGGGCGCCGCCATCGCCTCCGCGCTGTTCCTGCTGTGGCGGTCCCAGCGGCAGCGGTAGGGGAGGACCGGGCGTCTTGATCGCCGCCCGCCTGGGCACAATGGCCCATATGACCTCTGCCGCCCTGCCTCCCGTCGCCTCCCTCACCGTCGGCTTCGACCTCGACATGACGCTGATCGACTCCCGGCCCGGCATCCACGCCTGCTTCACGGCGCTCGCCGAGCGGACGGGGACGTACATCGACGCCGACCTGGCGATCAGCCGGCTCGGGCCGCCGCTCGCGGACGAAATGATCAACTGGTTCCCGGCGGAACAGGTGGAGGCCATGAGCGATCTGTACCGCTCGATGTATCCGACGATCGCCATCGCCGCCAGCCCCGCCCTGCCCGGCGCCCGTGAGGCGATCGCCGCCGTGCGTGCGGCCGGCGGGCGGGCGATCGTCGTCACCGCCAAGTACGAGCCCAACGCGAAGCTGCACCTGGAGCACCTCGGCATCGACGCCGACGCGGTGATAGGCGACCTGTGGGCCGAGCAGAAGGCGGAGGCGCTGCGTGAGCACGGCGCGGCGGTGTACGTCGGCGACCACATCGGCGACGTGCGCGGAGCCCGTACCGCTGAAGCGCTCTCCGTGGCCGTCACGACCGGGCCGTGCGACGGCGACGCGCTGCGGGCGGCCGGAGCGGATGTGGTCCTGCCGGACCTCACCCACTTTCCGGCCTGGCTCGCGGACTACCGCCCGGCGCGGGCCTGACGGCGGCCGGCCGCAATCGACTGGAAGACACCGGCTCCCGCCACCAGGAAGCCGACGCCCATGAGCATGCTCAATCCGAACATGTACGTCGGAAATGGCGTCGTACCGAGGAGAAGCGGGGCCACGGTGACGAGTGTGGCCACGGCACCGGCGAAGAAGACGATGGCTCCGGCACGGACCAGGCGGTCGCCGGGCGCGGCGGAATTCGTTTGGGTTTTGTCACGCACCCGACCAGGGTAGTTCCCTGCGCGAAGGAACAACCGGGTGACGTCTTGTCACCGGGTGGAAGACCATTAGCCTTGGTACCGGCGGGTCCCGACGACCCGCCCCAGTGCTATCAAGAGCAGTTCCTTGGCGTTTTCCGAAGCAGTTTTCCGACGAGTACGAGGACGAGGACAGACGTGCCTACCGGCAAGGTCAAGTGGTTCAACAGCGAGAAGGGCTTCGGCTTTCTCTCCCGTGACGACGGCGGCGACGTCTTCGTCCATTCCTCGGTCCTCCCCGCCGGAGTCGAGACGCTCAAGCCGGGTCAGCGAGTTGAGTTCGGGGTCGTCGCCGGGCAGCGCGGTGACCAGGCGCTTTCGGTGACGCTTCTCGACCCGACCCCGTCCGTCGCGGCCGCCACTCGCAAGAAGCCGGACGAGCTCGCCTCCATCGTCCAGGATTTGACGACCCTCCTCGAGAACATCACGCCGATGCTTGAGAGGGGCCGCTATCCCGACAAGGCCGCCGGCGCGAAGATCGCCGGCCTGCTGCGAGCGGTCGCCGACCAGCTCGACGTATAGATCCTGTAGATCTTCCGGATTTCTAGGGGAAATCCAGCGCACCCGGCCGAGGGGCGGCACCAGCCCCTCGGCCGCGGCGCGGGTCAGCAGACCCCTGACCGCCGCGGCACCTTTTCTGCCGTCCTTGCGCCGCTTCGCGGGCTGCGGACGGCGTGCCGGACTCCGTCCGGCGGCTGGTCTGTTCGGCGGGGTCAGGGGAACGAGAGGGCTCCGGGCCCGAGCGCAGGCACCAGCCCCTCGGCCGCCGCGCGGGTCAGCAGACCCCTGACCGCCGCATAGCCGTCCGCGCCGAGGTCGTGGGTGAACTCGTTGACGTACAGGCCGATGTGCTGGTCGGCGACGGACGGGTCCATTTCCTGGGCGTGCTCCATGACGTACGGGCGGGAGGCCTCGGGGTCGTCCCAGGCGGCCTTCACGGAGGTGCGGATGGACTCGGCGAGCAGCCGCAGGGTGTCCGTGCCCAGGGACTTCTTCGCGATGATCGCGCCCAGCGGGATCGGCAGGCCGGTGGTGTTCTCCCAGTGCTCGCCCATGTCCGCGAGCTTGTGCAGGCCGTAGTTCTGGTACGTGAAGCGCGCCTCGTGGATGACGAGTCCCGCGTCGACCTTTCCGTCCCGGACGGCCGGCATGATCTCGTGGAACGGCATCACCACGATCTCGCCGACGCCACCGTCGATCGTGTCCGCGGCCCAGAGGCGGAACAGCAGGTACGCCGTCGACCGCTCGCTCGGCACGGCGACCGTGCGGCCGGTGAGGTCCACGTCCGGCTCGCGCGTGAGCACCAGCGGCCCGCAACCCCGGCCCAGCGCGCCCCCGCACGGCAGCAGCCGGTACTCGTCGAGGACGTACGGCAGGACGGCGTACGACACCTTCAGCACGTCGAACTCGCCGCGCTCGGCCATGCCGTTGGTGATGTCGATGTCCGCGAAGGTCACGTCGAGCGCGGGAGCGCCCGGCACGCGGCCGTGGGCGAGGGCCTCGAAGACGAAGGTGTCGTTCGGGCAGGGGGAGTAGGCGATCTGCAGCGGCTCAGCGGTCATGCCTGTTCCAACTCTCCAGTACGGGCGCGAGCTTCCCGAAGCCCTCGGTGAGGGCGGCGAGAGCGTCGCCGATGCGCCAGGCGGCACGGTCGCGCGGGCCGACGGGATTGGAGACGGCGCGGATCTCCAGCACGGGAACGCCGTGCGCGGCAGCCGCCTCGGCGACGCCGAAGCCCTCCATCGCCTCGGCGAGCGCGGTCGGATGGCGTTCCAGCAGGGCGGCGGCGCGGGCGGCGGTGCCGGTCACGGTGGAGACGGTGAGTACCGCGCCGGTACGGGCTCCGATGGCCGCCGCGAGCTCTCGTACGAGTGATTCCGGCGGACGATGGGTGACGGCGCCGAAGCCCAGCTCCGTGACCGGCAGAAAGCCGTCCGGCGTCTCGGCGCCCAGGTCGGCGGCGGTGATCTCGTCGGCGACGACGAGGGAGCCGACGGGGGCGGACGGCTGGAAACCGCCGCCGATTCCGGCCGAGATCACCAGGTCGTACGAGGCTCTGGCGAGGGCCGTGGCGGTGGTGGCGGCGGCGCGGGCGGGACCGACTCCGACGGCGAGGACGTCACCGGGGAACGGGCCCGTGAACGCCCGTGCCACCGCGTCCCGTTCGGCCGGGACCGCGGTGGCTACGAGGACGCGTACGGCAGGCGTGGTCAGTCGTCCTTCTTCAGCTTGAAGGACCACAGGCCGGTGACCGTGTTGCTGTTCTTCTTGCCGTCGGCCGCCTTGATGGAGACGAGGGTCGAGTTGCCCTGGGCGCCGTACTGGGCGTTGAAGAACACGCTGCCCGGGATCGTGCGGTACGTCTTGTCGCTGTCCTCCGTGAGCGGCTGACCGTTCATCAGGATCGTCCAGCGCTTGTCGGCGACCTCGGGGTCGACACCGAAGCGGACGGTCTCGTCCGGGTCCACGGTGATCGACTTGACGCCGGTGTCCTTCAGGCACTTCGTCAGATCCGCGGAGTTCAGGGCCTCGCCCTCACCGCCGCAGGTGGCCTCCTCGCTGACCGAGGAGGTGCCGACGGTGACCGTGGACATCGGGGTCGGCTTGTCACAGGCCGACAGGACGAGCAGTCCGGCGGATACGGCGCCGGCGGCGGCGACAGCGCGGCGGCGTCGCACAGCGGATTGCATGGTCATGGGCGAAGGCTATCGGGCACGGCAGCGCTCCGCTGGAGGCGGGGTGATGTACTTGCGGGTCGTGAGCTACCTGCGGGTCGGTGGGGGCTGGTCGCGCCCACGCGGCGGAGCCGCATATCGATACGGCCCCGCGCCCCTTCGGGGCGCGGATCGTCACGTCACGCGTGTCCTTGGCGGGCCGCCGTGCCTGGCCGAGGTGAGCAGGCCGCGGACCGTGGTCAGCCAGCCGGTGGCGACGATCGCGGCGGCCACCGAGAGGCCGAAGCCGCCTTCGAGGGGGAGGACGATGCCGACCGCGCCACCGAACACCCAGGCCACCTGGAGCAGCGTCTCGGAGCGGGCGAAGGCGGAGGTGCGGACCGTCTCCGGTACGTCCCGCTGGATCAGCGCGTCCAGGGACAGCTTGGCCAGCGCCTGCGCGAACCCGGCGGAGGCCGCCAGGAACGCCACCATCGCCGCCCCGAAGAAGATCGCCGCGGCGATCGCCGCACAGAGCACGAACGCCACCACCGTCACGATGATGATCTCCGGCGCGCGTGATCTGAGCCACGCCCCGACCGCCGTACCGATCGCGTTGCCCGCGCCCGCCGAGACCGCCACGATGCCCAGCGACACCGCCGCGCTCTCCCCGGTCAGCGGATGCTCACGCAGCAGGAACGCCAGGAAGAAGATCAGGAAGCCGGAGAGACAGCGCAGGGCGGCGTTGGCGCCGAGGGCGTGGGTGACGGCGATCCCGACGGTGCGCAGCCCTGGACGCTTGACGGGCTTGCGGTGCGGGCCGTGCAGGTGCTTCTCGTCGGCGGCGAGCAGGGCCGTGTCCTCGCCCTTCGCCGAGTCGACCTTCGGCGGCAGCGAGAAGGAGAGAATCGTCCCGGCAATGAAGATCACGAAGGCGCCGTAGAGGGGCCAGCGATCCCCGACGGACTGCAGGCCCGCCCCGATCGGCGCGGCCACACCGGTGGCGAGGAGCCCGCCGAGTGTCACCCGCGAGTTGGCTTTCACCAGGGAGAAACGGGGTGGCAGGAGCCGGGGCACGACGGCACTTCTGACCACGCCGTACGCCTTGGACGCGACCAGCACGCCCAGCGCCGCCGGGTACAGCTCGATGGAGCCGGTGCTGACGGCACCGGCCAGGATCAGCGCGAGCAGCGCCCGGGCCAGCATCGCCATCGCCATCGCCGCGCGGCGGCCGTGTGGGATGCGGTCGAGGAGCGGGCCGATCACGGGGGCGAGCAGCGTGAACGGCGCCATGGTGATACCGAGGTACAGCGCGACCCGGCCACGGGCCTCGTCGGTGGGGACGGAAAAGAAGACGGTGGAGGCGAGGGCGACGGTGATCATCATGTCCCCGGCGCCATTCACCCCGTGGAGCTCGATCAGCTTGCCGAGCCCGGACTCACCGGCGCCCTGCGCGTGGGTGGCCTTCCGGATACCCCGGGCAGTCCCCGTCACCGGGAAGTGCAGGGCACGGCCCACCGAACGCAGCGACCCACCCACCCGGCCCGTCCCGTTCCGTCGGCTGCTCCCCTTGATCCCACCGACACGGGTGGCACCGTGGGGCGTCCTTGCACCTGCCATTCCGCCATAGTGCCCCGAGATGGGCACGGGTAGTGCGGTTACGGCACGGAAGCGCCGCACTTTTGCATAGTTTCGGTCTCTGCAGCGCCCCGAAGGGGGCGCGGGGAACTGCGCGACCAGCCGAGACGGCGCAGCACCCGCCAGCCGACAGGACGTGGCACGTCAGAAGGCGCACCAAACGCCCCCGAGCCTCAAGAGCCCACGGAAACCCACGTCGGTGTAGGCCCAGCGCCAGCGAACAGGTAGCGTGCGTAGCGCGTCGTGGCGAACGTTCTCGGCCGCGCGCCTCTCGGTCATCCCGCAGAATGGATGGAGCAGGTGCGCCCGAGCACGATCGGGCGCGGACGTCGACGCGGCCCCAAGGTCCGCTCCGTTCCGCCCGACCGCCTTCAGGCAAAGGCGCACCCGAGAGACTGGCGTAGGAGAGAAGCGATACCAGTGAGCGCAGCGACCACGCGAAGCCGCACCCCCGACCGCCTGTGTGCCGAGGCCGTCGACCTCGCCCGCTCCGCCGCCGAGGAGGCCGCCGCTCCCGGCGTCGTCGGCGAGCACGCGGGGCTGGTGTCGGAAGGCGACCGCGTCGTCACGCACTTCTTCGAGTGCAAGGAACTCGGATACCGCGGCTGGCGCTGGGCCGTCACGGTGGCCCGCGCCTCCCGCGCCAAGTTCGTCACGCTGGACGAGGTGGTGCTGCTCCCCGGCCCGGACGCGCTGCTGGCCCCCGAGTGGGTGCCGTGGAGCGAGCGGCTGCGCCCCGGCGACATGGGCCCCGGCGATCTGCTTCCCACCGACGCGGAGGATCTGCGTCTGGAGCCCGGCTACTCCGGCGAGGACGAGCCGCTGCCCAACTCCGCCGTGTCGCACGAGATGGCCGAGCTGGTCGAGGCGGAGGACGCGGAGGTGACGGCGGGCCCGCCGGCGAACTTCTCCGTGACGCCCTCGCGCGGCTCGATCGCGTCGGTCGCGGAGGAACTCGGCATGCGCCGGGCCCGCGTCCTGTCCCGCTACGGCCTGCATGTCGCCGCCGACCGCTGGGAAGATGCGTACGGCCCCAAGACCGCGATGGCCCAGGCTGCACCGGCGTCCTGCGTGAGCTGCGGCTTCCTCGCGCCGATCGGCGGGACGATGGGACAGGCCTTCGGGGTGTGCGCGAACGAGTTCTCACCCGCGGACGGCCACGTCGTGTCCCTCGCCTACGGCTGCGGCGGCCACTCCGAGGCGGCGGTCATGCCGAAGCCGCCCCGGCCGGCCCCGCCGGTCATCGACGAGACCCGAGTGGACCCCTTCCCACTGCGGCCCTCCCCGGATTCCGGATCGGTGCCGGTCGGGGCGGACGAGGAGTCCGTGGAGTTGGGACACTCGTAGTTCCCCGTCGGACCCGAACCCAGTCGACATGTGTCAACTCGCCTCTCGCCCGGACCTGTCGTCGACGCGGTAGGCCATGCACCGATCCCAGCCGTCACGACCGTGTACGACGTCAAAGACACCGTCATGGGCGTACAGCCTGCAGATCCCCGCCCTGGCCCAGAGAAAGTCCGCGTCGGCGCCACTGGCCACAGCGTCGTGGCCGTCTCCGCAGATGGCTGCAAGGGCCAGCACTGCCGCGCCGGCCCCTGCGAGGATCTTTGTCGGGGTGATCCTCGGTTTGGTTGGTGCGTTCATGGACTTCTCCCCGTTCAAGAGCCGATCCCCCCGTTCCGGGGGGCGGATGTTCCGTAGTCCACGGTGGTCCCGCCCCCTCGTGGCGACCATTCGGCAATCCGCGAATCCTTCGGACCCCGGTTTCGGGTGAAACGGGCGTACCTTCGAAGCAGGCCGGGGGCTGGCGGAGGGGGGCGGGGTCATGAGCCGTCACTCGATCACCGAGCGCCACATGCGGGCGATGCTCGATGTCATCGACGAGGCACGGCACGACAAGGGGGACGAGGTCCCGCCGCGGTCGCTGCTGGAGGGGCTGGGGCGGCTGGTGCCCTGCGACCTGGCGGAGTTCGGCGAGGTGGATCTGCCCACCCGGTGCTTCTTCGGGGACCAGGAGGTGGAGTACGGCGGCCACTACCCCGTGCCGGACAGCGAGCTCTGGTGGCGCTTCAAGCACCAGCATCCCCACTGTGTCGCGGTCGAGCGAAGCCACGGTGATCTGGAGGTTTCCCAGCTGACGGACTGGATGGCCACGCGGGAGTTCCGGAACCTGGCCTTGTACACCGACTACTTGCGCCCCTTCCCCAACATGCTCGTGGTGCCTTTGCCCACCGCCCCCGGCCGCATCCGCATGTACGCCTTCAGCCGCGAGAGCGCGCGCCCCTTCACTGAACGGGACAGGCTCACACTGGAGTTGATGCGCCCGCATCTGTACGACATCTACCGCGAGGCCGCCCGGCGACGGCAGACGCCCGTACGGCTGACGCTCCGCGAACTCGACGTCATGCGTGCCGTGGCGAAAGGGCTGAGCAACGACGCCATCGCCCGGCAGATCGTGGTCGAGCAGAGCACGGTCCGCAAACACCTGGAGAACGTCTACCGCAAGCTCGGTGTCTCCAGCCGTACGGCGGCCGTCGCGAGGGTGTTCCCCGAGACACCGTGACACCTCAGTCCGCTGGGGCGCCGACAGGCGGCCGGGCGAGTCACCTCACCCGCATCGCGCGATACCTTCATCCTCACGCTGATGAGGGCCGATGAGGAGAGACAACGTGAGCAAGTTCGTGCGGCCGGCCGCCGAAGGCGCGGACCCCTTCGGGACGGCTCGTCTGCGGCGCGGAGTGCTGGACGCGTGGGCGACCAGCCCGGCCCGGTTCCGTGAGGACGCCAACGCCGAGGAGGATCTGGTCCTCGGTGGGTATCGGGACCGGCTCGTCGTCGAGCTCGCTCAGAACGCCGCCGATGCGGCAGCGCGTGCGGGCGTACCCGGACGGCTCCGGCTCACCCTCCGCGACGGCGTCCTGTTCGCCGCCAACACCGGCGCGCCCCTCGACGCGGCCGGCGTCGAGTCCCTCGCCACGCTCCGCGCCTCCGCCAAGCGCGAGACCGCGGAAACGGCGATCGGCCGCTTCGGCGTCGGTTTCGCCGCCGTTCTCGCCGTCACCGACGAGCCCGCGGTCGTTGGCCGGCACGGAGGCGTCCGCTGGTCCCTCGCCGAGGCGCGCGAGCTGTCGGCGGAGACCGCACGGCACAGTCCCGGCCTCGGGGACGAGATCCGCCGGCGCGACGGCCACGTCCCGCTCCTCCGTCTCCCGTTCGCCGCCGAGGGCACCGCACCCGACCCGTACGACACGGTCGTCATCCTGCCCCTGCGCGACACGGCCGCCGCCGACCTCGCCGAGCGCCTGCTGCACGCCGTCGACGACGCCCTCCTCCTCGCCCTGCCCGGCCTCGAAGAGGTCGTGATCGAGACCGAGGACGTCCGCACCCTGCGCCGCCGCACCGAGGGCGCCCTGACGGTCGTAGAGGACTCCAGGGAGGGCACGACCGGGTGGCGTACCGTCGCCGCGCACGGGCCGCTCGCGCCCGACCTGCTCGCCGACCGGCCCACCGAAGAGCGCCTGCGCCCGCACTGGTCCGTCACCTGGGCCGTCCCGGTCGACGGCGACGGCTCCCCGGCCCGCCCGCGCACCAGCGCCGTCGTCCACGCCCCCACCCCCAGCGACGAGCCCCTCGGCGTCCCCGCCCTGCTCATCGCCTCCTTCCCCCTCGACACGACCCGGCGGCACGCGGCCCCCGGCCCGCTGACCGACTTCCTCGTGGAGAAGGCCGCGGACGCGTACGCCGAGCTGCTCGCCGACTGGCGCCCCGTGAGCACCGGCGTCATCGGCCTCGTCCCCGGGCCGCTCGGCAAGGGCGAACTGGACGGGGCGCTGCGCCAGGCGATCCTCCAGCGCCTGCCCCGCACGTCCTTCTTGCCTCCCGCCGCCGAGGGCATCGAGGATCTGCCCGATTCCCTGCGCCCCCGGGACGCCGAGATCGTCGAGGGCGCCGGTGCCGACACCGTGCGGGTGCTGGCCGAGGTGCTGCCCACGCTGCTGCCCGCCGGGCTCGAACGGCGGGTGGAGCTGCGGACGTTGGGTGTCGCGCGGGTTCCGCTGACCGACGCGATCGACCGCCTCGCCGGACTGGAGAAGGAGCCGGACTGGTGGCGACGGCTCTACGACAGCCTCGCCGGCGTCGACCCGGATCGCCTCTCCGGCCTGCCAGTACCGCTCGCCGACGGCCGTACGACGATCGGCCCCCGGCAGGTCCTGCTCCCCACCCCGGACGCCTCCCGTATCGACCCGGAGATGCTCGCCCGGCTCGGCCTCAAGGTCGCCCACCCGGACGGCGCGCATCCCCTCCTGGAGAAGCTGGGCGCGCTCCCCGCGACCCCGCGCGCCGTGCTCACCACCCCTCAGGTACGGGCCGCCGTCGCCGCCTCCCTGGACGAGGACGGCGGGATCTCCTGGGAGGAGGACGCCACTCTCGACGCCGAGGAGCTGGCCGACACCGTCCTCGCGCTCGTCCGGGACGCGGGACTGGAGCCCGGTGACGAGCCGTGGCTCGGCGCGCTGGCATTGCCGGACGAGGAGGGGGAGTTGGTGCCCGCCGGTGAACTCGTCTTCCCCGGCAGCCCCTTCCACCAGGTCATGCGGGAGGGCGAACTCGCCACCGTGGACGCCGAGCTGGCCGAGAAGTGGGGCGAGCAGCCGCTGGCGGCCTGCGGGGTGCTGGCCGGATTCGCGCTCGTACGTGCCACGGACGTGGTCCTGGACCCGGACGAACTGGAGCCGCGCGAGGGCGACTTCGCCGAACCCGACGACGCGGGCCTGCTGGACGCGGTGGACGTCTGGTGCGAGGACATCCTGGACCGCTTCCCGGACACGCCGGTCCCACCGGTCGCCACGGAGCTGGTAGCCGTACGCGACCTGGACTTGATCGACGACGACCACTGGCCCCAGGCGCTCGCGCTGCTCTCGCAACCCCCGTTGCGTGACGCGATCGTCCAGCCGGTCCGGATCCTCCTCCCGGACGGCACCCACGAGGTCGTACGCCCCTACACCGCCTGGTGGCTGCGCGGAAACCCGGTCCTGGACGGCCGCCGCCCGGCCGGTCTGCTCGCGGCGGGGGGTGACCCCCTCCTCCGCGGCCTGTACGAGGAGGCCGACGCGACCGGCTTCGAGGACGAGCAGGTACTGCGGGCGCTGGGCGTACGGACGTCGGTATCGGCGCTGCTGGACGAGCCGGGCGGCGCGGCAGAGCTGCTGGACCGCCTCGCCGACCCCGACCGTGAGGTCACCGGCGCCCAACTGCACGCCCTCTACAGCGCGTTGGCCGACCTGGACCCCGAGCAGGTGACCCTGCCGGACGACCTGCGGGCCGTGGTCGACGGCGACGTGGTCGTGGTGGACGCGGCCGACGCGGTCGTCGTCGACTCCCCCGACCTGCTCCCCTTCACGGACGGCGTCCCCTTGCTGCCCGTCCGCCCCGCCCGCGCCGCCGAACTGGCCGAACTGTTCCAAGTCCGGCGCCTGAGCGAGTCCGTGACGGGCTCGGTGGACTCCGAGGGCACCGAGCACGCCGTGCCGGATTCAGTACGGGTGCTGCTCGGCCCGCGGACACCCGAGTCATACGTCGAGCACGAGGAACTCGTCGTCGACGGCGTCGAGATCGACTGGCGCCTGACGACCGACGGCGTCCTGCACGCCTCGACCCTGGAGGGCGTCGCCGCGGGCCTGGCTTGGGCGGCCCGGCAGTGGCCTCGGCGGTTCGAGGTGGCGGCGCTGCTGGAGGATCCTTCGCGGACGGAGGAGCTGGCTCGGGACCGGTGGTTCGACTGAGGTTGCCCGTCCCGTCAACCTCCATTCATTTGCGGTGAGTTCGCGAACAAAGTTCACCGCACCCGTACAACCTTTCACCACCGCCGCGAATCTCCTCACCGGAGTCAACAGACTCCACCATCACTTGGGCCCCTGCTCCGACGAACGAGCCGTGAGGAACGACCGGTGCCGGGTCCGCACACGACGTGGGGAACGCATGCGCATACGAGCCACCGTGGCCGCCCTCTCGGGCGCCCTGGCCCTCTCCGCCCTTGCCGTGCCGGCCGCGCAGGCCGACGGCCAGGGCACCGTGAGCTTCGACAAGCCGAGCCTCCAGGAGCGCTTCGGGGCCCCCTCCGCCAAAACCGGGTTCGCTGCCCAAGCCGCGCCCGAGGTGTCCAACGTGACCGTCAACGCCGGCAAGGCGCTTGTCTTCGGTACGACGACCGTCAGGACCTTCGAGGTATCCCTGACCGCCAGCCACCCCAGCGGCATCCTGGACGCCTACATGGACCTCTGGCACGGCTCGGACGTCGAGAACGTCGACGGCTACCTCCCGCCGAACGAGGAAGTGGCCAACTGCACGCCGATCAGCGAGACGACGTCGAACTGCAAGCTCACCATCACGGCGTCGCCCGGTCTGAACGGTGACGGGGTCGGTGAGCTGTACGCCAACGCGCTGGCCGGTACCTGGCACGTCAGCGCGTACGTCTGGCCCAATGTAGGCGAGACCTACGAGAACGACTTCTACAAGACC
Organism: Streptomyces sp. 4N124; assembly: GCF_052245395.1. Classification (NCBI taxonomy): domain Bacteria; kingdom Bacillati; phylum Actinomycetota; class Actinomycetes; order Kitasatosporales; family Streptomycetaceae; genus Streptomyces; species Streptomyces sp. 4N124. The sequence goes on along the minus strand of NZ_JBQQBS010000002.1, from coordinate 38,348 downwards.
CACAAGGTCCAGCGTCTCGCCAAGCTGACCGCCGACGCCGCGCCTGAGCCGGTGAACGCGGGCCAGACCATCACCGTCTCCGGCAAGCTGACCCGCGCCGACTGGGAGACCGGCACGTACGTCGGCCTCAGCGGCCAGGCGCTGCAGCTGCAGTTCCGTGGCACGGACGCCAGCTCGTACACCACCGTGAAGGGCGTCAACTCCACCGCCGGCGGCGTCGTGAAGACGACCACGACGGCGAACGTCGACGGCCACCACCGCTTCAGCTTCGCGGGTATCTCCAGCACCGGGCAGGTCACCGCGACCGGCGACTACGTCGGCGTGCGCTAAGCCCGACCCTGTGGCGGAGGGGGATCTTGATATTTCCCGCACAAATTTCGCACCATCCGTACAACCATTCCCCTCCGCCGCAGATCTGATCCGGTGAGTCAACAGACTCCGTGATCATTTGGGCCCCGTGCCGACGACGAGCCGTCGGGAACGACCAGTGCCGGGGCCCCCTTTCTCCACTTGGGGAACGCATGCGTATTCGAGCCACCGTGGCCGCCGTCACCGGCGCCCTGGCCCTCTCCGCCGTCGCCGCTCCGGTCGCGACGGCCGCCGAGCCGAAGGTCCCCGCGAACGTGGCCGCCGCCCTCGACGCCGCGACCGACGGCACGTCGGCGTTCGCCACGGCCGCGGCGTCGTACCCCCTGGACGCCTCCTTCTCCAACGTGAAGGTGAACAGCGGCAAGGACGTCGTCCTCGGCACCACCGCCACCGTCAAGGTGCCGGTGTCCTTCACGCTGACCCATGGTGCGGACGTCGACATCCACGCCGCCGACTTCGTCGCGGCCGTCCAGCTGTACCGCGGCGCGTCGTTCGGTGACTCCTTCTCCGACTTCACGAGCACCGACGCCACCTGCACGGACTCGTCCGCGACCGTCGCCTCCTGCAAGGCCACCGTCGCGATCGACCCGTTCTACCTGTTCAACGACGATGCCGACGCCTGGAAGGCGGCCGCGTTCGCGGTCGCGTACAACGGCGAGGACCCCGACGACCCGGAGAACCCGGACAACATCGGCGTCGTGGTGAAGGACCCGACGAACTCCTTCAGGCTCCTGCGTCTGTCCAAGCTGACGGTCAACGCCGCGCCGGAGCCGGTGAAGAAGGGCAAGACCATCACGGTCACCGGCGAACTGACCCACGCCAACTGGGACAACAGCCGGTACATCGGTTTCGGCAACCAGTCCGTGGTGCTGCAGTTCCGCAAGAAGGGCACCACCAACTACACGAACGTCAAGGGCATCAAGACCAGGACGCAGGGCAAGCTGGTGACCACCGTCAAGGCATCCATCGACGGCTACTACCGCTTCCAGTTCAAGGGCACCCCGAGCACCGCGCCGGTCACTGTCGCGGGCGACTTCGTCGACGTGAGGTAAGCGGTCCCCGAGAAGCGTTCGCCACCGACCCCGGGGCCCGTGCCCCGGGGTCGGGCAGTCTCCCCACCTTTTACTCGGTCCACCTGAGGAAGTTCATGCGCATCCGTACCACCGTGGCCGCCGTCACCGGCGCCCTGGCCCTCTCCGCTCTCGTCGTCCCGGCCGCCCAGGCCGCCGACTCGCCCGTCTCCGGCAAGCTTGCCTTCAGCTCCGTCGGCGCTACGGCTGCTGCCGCCGAGCTCGACGTGACCTTGTCCAACATGAAGGTCAACAAGGGCAAGTCGATCGTCGTCGGTGCCACCACCAAGGTCACCGTGCCCGTCACGTACACGCTGACCCACGCCGCCGACCTCGACACCAGCGAAGACAACTTCGCCAGCCTTCCGTTCATATACCGAGGCGGTACCTCCCCGGAGACGGCGCCCTACGGCTTCGGCAGCGACGACGTGGCGAACTGCACTACTGTCTCCACCACCGTCCTCAACTGCTCGGCCGTGATCTCCATCAGCCCGTCCAGGGAACTCCTGCCCAGCTCCCAGGCCGGTACGTGGAAGACAGGCGGCATCGCCATCACGTCGGACGGAGACACGAAGGTCCAGGGCGACGTCGGCACGATCAAGGTCCTCCGCGCCGCCAAGCTGACCGTCAACGCCACCCCCGAGCCGGTGAAGAAGGGCAAGACCATCACGGTCACCGGCAAGCTGTCCCGCGCCAACTGGGACACCAACACCTACGCGGGCTACAGCACCCAGAAGGTCGTGCTGCAGTTCCGCAAGGCGGGCACCACCAACTACACCAACGTCAAGGGCATCACGTCGACCTCGACCGGCGCCCTGAAGACGACGGTCACGGCCGCCACGGACGGCTACTACCGCTTCACCTTCGCGGGTACGGCGACCACGGCGCCGACGGCTGTCGCCGGCGACTACGTAGACGTGCAGTAGAGCCGCGCCCCTTTAGGGGCGCGGGGAACTGCGCGACCAGCCACGACGGCGCCGCAGCCGACACTCAACCGGCGCCGTCTTGGCCGGAGCCAGCGCTAAGCGGGAACGCGGCGGTCGACCCATCTCCACAGCACCTCCAGGGCGACCGCCGCCACCACCGCGATCCCCACCGCCATCCACGGCATCGTCACCCCGATCAGCTTCAGCGCGAAGAACTCCTGCAGCCAGGGCACGACCAGCACGACCAGGAAGCCGAAGCCCATGGCGGCGACCAGGAGAATCCGCCACCAGGTGTAGGGGCGGGCCACGATCGCCAGGACCCACATGGAGATCAGGAACAGCGTCAGAGTCGCCGCGCTCGTCTCCGCTTCCAACGAGCCTTCGCCGGTGTAGTAGTTGCGGGCTATCAGGTACGTCGCGAACGTCGCGAGGCCTGCCAGGACCCCACCCGGGATCGAGTACCGCATCACCCGCCGCACGAAATGAGGCCTCGCCCGTTCCTTGTTGGGCGCGAGGGCCAGGAAGAACGCCGGGATGCCGATCGTCAGGGTCGACAGAAGAGTCAAGTGGCGGGGCAGGAACGGGTATTCGACCTGCCAGCACACCACCAGAATCGCCAGCAGCACCGAATAGACCGTCTTGACCAGGAACAGCGTCGCGACGCGCGTGATGTTGCCGATGACCCGCCGGCCCTCCGCCACCACCGACGGCAGCGTGGCGAAGCTGTTGTTCAGCAGCACGATCTGGGCGACGGCCTTCGTGGCCTCCGAGCCCGATCCCATGGACACGCCGATGTCGGCGTCTTTCAGGGCGAGTACGTCGTTCACACCGTCGCCGGTCATCGCGACCGTGTGTCCCTTGGACTGCAGCGCGCCCACCATGTCCCGCTTCTGCTGCGGGGTGACCCGCCCGAACACGGTGCCCTCGTCGAGGGCGTCCGCCATGCCGTCCTTGTCGGAGGGGAGCCGGCGGGCGTCGACCGTCGTGCCGGACAGGCCCAGCTTGCTCGCGACCGCGCCGACCGACACCGCGTTGTCGCCGGAGATGACCTTGGGCCGGACGTTCTGCTCCTCGAAGTAGCGCAGGGTGTCGGCGGCGTCCGGGCGCAGCCGCTGCTCCAGCACGACCAGGGCGGTGGGGCGGGCGCCCCGGGCGACCTCGGGGTCGTCGAGGTCGCGGGTGACGCGGGCCAGCAGCAGGACTCGTAGACCCTGCTCGTTGAGCCGGTCTGTCTCGGCGAGCGTGGGGTCGTCGTCGGCGAGGAGGACGTCCGGGGCGCCGAGGAGCCAGGTGCTGGACTCGCCGTTGCCCTCGCTGAAGGAGGCGCCGCTGTACTTCCGGGCGGAGGAGAAGGGGAGGGACTCGGTGCAGCGCCATTCGTCGGCGTCCGGGTAGGCGTCGATGATGGCCTGGAGGGAGGCGTTCGGGCGGGGGTCCGACTCACCCAGGGCGCCCAGCACCTGTCGTACGTACGTGTCGTCGGCGCCCTGGAGGGGTCTCACCTCGGTGACGTCCATGCCGCCCTCGGTGAGCGTGCCCGTCTTGTCCAGGCAGACCGTGTCGACGCGGGCGAGGCCCTCGATGGCGGGGAGTTCCTGGACGAGGCACTGTTTCCGGCCAAGACGGATCACGCCGATCGCGAAGGCGACCGACGTGAGCAGGACCAGGCCCTCCGGGACCATCGGGACGATGCCGCCGACCGTGCGGGCGACGGAGTCCTTGAAGTCGTTGTCCTTGACGACCAGCTGCGTGATGATCAGGCCGATCGCGGCCGGCGCCATCATCCACGTCACGTACTTGAGGATCGTGGAGATGCCGGTGCGCAGCTCGGAGTGGACCAGTGTGAAGCGGGAGGCCTCCTCGGCGAGCTGGGCGGCGTAGGCCTCACGGCCCACCTTGGTCGCCTTGAACGCGCCGCCGCCCGCGACCACGAAGCTGCCGGACATCACCTGGTCCCCGGGCTGCTTGACGACCGGATCGGCCTCACCGGTGAGCAGTGACTCGTCGATCTCCAGACCGTCGGCCTCGACGCACACCCCGTCGACGACGGCCTTGTCACCCGGCCCGATCTCGATCAGGTCGTCGAGGACGATGTCCGAGGTGCTGACCTCTACGGCCACCCCGTCCCGCCGTACGGTCGGTCTGGCCTCGCCGATCACCGCCAGGGAGTCGAGGGTCTTCTTCGCCCGCCACTCCTGGATGATGCCGATCGCGGTGTTGGCGAGGATCACGAAGCCGAACAGGCTGTCCTGGACCGGCGCGACGAACAGCATGATCACCCAGAGCACGCCGATGATCGCGTTGAACCGGGTGAAGACGTTGGCGCGGACGATGTCGACGGTGGACCGGCTGCTGCGCACCGGGACGTCGTTGACCTCCCCGCGCGCGACCCGCTCGGCCACCTCGGCGGCGGTGAGCCCGGTCACGGCCACGTCGGTGGGTATCGGGTGCGCGGATTCGAGTTCGGCGCCCGCGTCGATATGCGTCATGCATTCGACGGTACGTGCGGATTTACGCCTTCACCCGCTGAGTGCGCGGAAGTTCCGACTTGGGGAGGAGAGGTGTCGTGCCCTGGTTGTAGGGCGCGGACACATCAGGACGACTGGGGTTCGCCGCTCGTTTCCCTGGGCTGGTCGAGGGCCGCTCGCTTGAGCGCGGCGTCGCGCCTGCGGACGTACCAGATACCGATCAGGCCGAGCCCGCCGCCGGCCAGACAGGTCCACACCCACCAGGTGTGTCCGTGGTCGTCGAACCAGCCGTAGAAGGGCAGCTGCACCAGGAAGAGGACGAACCAGAGGATCGTGCCGCCCGTGACGGTGCCGACCACGGGGCCCTCCAGGGGCTCCGGCGCCTCGTGTGTTGGGGTCCACTTCGCCATGGGGGACAGCTTACGAGGCGATCGGGTGTCTGAGGGGACGGAGTTATCTACGCGCGGAGATGGCCGACCCCGGCGTTATACGTTCATACTGAAACCGTTTGTGTCTGTCCATTTCTCTTCGTAGGAACCACCAAATACATGTCCACCTCGGCCCCCGCCAAGGTCCCCGCCCCTGAACAGCCGGGAGCCGGGCCCGCCTACGGCGCACTCGACCGCTTCTTCAAGATCTCCGAGCGGGGCAGCTCGCTGCCGCGCGAGATCCGCGGCGGTTTCGCCACCTTCTTCGCGATGGCCTACATCATCGTGCTGAACCCGATCATCCTCGGCAGCGCGAAGGACACGTACGGCAACCAGCTCGACAACGGCCAGCTGGTCACCGCTACGGCCGTGACGGCCGCGTTCACCACGCTGCTCATGGGCGTCATCGGCAACGTCCCGATCGCGCTCGCCGCCGGCCTCGGCGTGAACTCCGTCGTCGCGCTCCAGCTCGCCCCGCGGATGTCGTGGCCGGACGCGATGGGCATGGTGGTGCTGGCCGGTTTCATCGTGATGCTGCTGGTGGCCACGGGCTTGCGTGAGCGGGTCATGAACGCCGTGCCCTACAGCCTCCGCAAGGCCATCGCCATCGGTATCGGCCTGTTCATCATGCTGATCGGCCTGGTCGACTCCGGATTCATCTCCCGCATCCCGGACGCCGCGCAGACCACGGTCCCGCTCCAGCTGGGCGGCGACGGTCATCTCACCGGCTGGCCGGTACTGATCTTCATCCTCGGCACGCTGCTCACGCTGGCGCTGATCGTGCGCAAGGTGTCCGGCGCGATCCTGATCTCGATCGTCGCGATGACGGTGCTGGCCGTCATCATCAACGCGGTCGCGGACATCCCCTCCTGGGGCCTGACCACCCCGACCTGGCCGGGCAACCCGGTGGCCACCCCCGACTTCGGCCTGATCGGCGAGGTCAGCCTGTTCGGCGGGTTCTCCAAGGTCGGCTTCCTGACCGGCACCCTCTTCGTCTTCACGGTCCTGCTGTCGACGTTCTTCGACGCGATGGGCACGATCATGGGCGTCAGCGACGAGGCCAAGCTGACCGACGCCCAGGGCCATATGCCCGGCATCAACAAGGTCCTCTTCGTCGACGGCATCGCGGTCGCTGCGGGCGGCGCCAGCTCCTCCTCGGCCACCACCTGCTTCGTGGAGTCCACGGCCGGCGTCGGCGAGGGCGCCCGCACCGGCTTCGCGAACGTCGTGACCGGCGCGCTGTTCGCCGTAGCCCTGTTCCTGACGCCCGTCGCCACGATGGTCCCGTCGCAGGCGGCCACTCCGGCGCTGCTCGCGGTCGGCTTCCTGATCCTGGCCGGTTCGGTCAAGGAGATCGACTGGGCGGACTACACGGTCGCGATCCCGGCCTTCGTGACGATGCTGATGATGCCGTTCACCTACTCGATCACCAATGGCATCGGCATGGGCTTCATCACCTTCGTCGTCCTGCGCCTGGCGGCCGGCCGCGGCAAGGAGATCCCGGTCGCGATGTACGTCGTCTCGGCGGTGTTCGCGTTCTACTACCTGATGCCGGCGCTCGGTCTCACGTGAGTCATGTGACCCCGTAGAACCGCTCCGTCTCCTCGACGGCGGCCTGGAACCGTTCGTCGAAGTCGTCCCGGACGAGCGTCCGGATCACATAGTCCTGGACGCTCATTCCCCTTTTCGCCGCACGGTCCCGGAGCCGTTCGAGCAGCTCCCCGTCTATCCGCAGGCTGAGCACGCTGGTCCCCATGCGTACGAGGGTTGCCGGACCGAACCGAGTACCGCGTCACTTTTCGGAACCAACTCACCCGGATGGGTGATCTCAGGGTTCAGTGGCCCGGGTCACGGGCAATCATGCGCGCCGCAGTGGTCTTTAGGGAGAGTAATGAGTTACGCTAAAGAGATGTCGGACCTTAGCCATGGCGACGACGTTGCCGCCGTGAACTCCCTGCGATCTGCCGTGATGCGGCTGTCCCGTCGGCTCAAGCACCAGCGGGTCGACGAATCGCTGAGCCCCACCGAGATGTCGGTGCTCGGCACCCTCGCCCGCTGTGGCACGGCCACCCCGGGTGAACTCGCCCGCAAGGAGCATGTGCAGCCGCCCTCGATGACCCGCATCGTCGCGCTGCTCGAAGCCAAGGGGCTGGTCCGGCTGGAGCCGCACCCCGAGGACCGGCGTCAGAAGGTCGTCACACAGACCGATGAGGCCGTGACGATGCTTGAGGAGAGCCGCCGCAAGCGCAACGCGTTCCTGGCCTCGCTCGCCGAGGGCCTCGACGAGGACGAATGGGCGAAACTGCGCGCCGCCGCCCCCGTGCTGGAGAAGCTCGCACATCTGTAACCGCAACGCCTGAGGAGGCGAACGCTGTTGAGTTCGGGACCCGGAGCAGACTCCGCACCCGCACCGACCACCCCCGACACCACCCCCGACGACCCCGTCGAGCGCAAGTCCTCGATGTTCAGCTCGCTGAAGGTACGGAACTACCGCCTGTTCTTCATGGGCCAGGTCGTCTCCAACACCGGCACCTGGATGCAGCGCATCGCCCAGGACTGGCTGGTGCTCAGCCTCACCGGCTCCTCCACGGCCGTAGGCATAACGACAGCGCTGCAGTTCCTCCCGATGCTGCTGTTCGGCCTGTACGGCGGCGTCCTCGTCGACCGCCTCCCCAAGCGCCCGGCCCTGCTGGTCACCCAGACGGCGATGGGCCTGACGGGCCTGGCGCTCGCGTTCCTCACGATCACCGGCCACGTCGAGGTCTGGCACGTCTACGTAGCCGCCTTCGCGGTCGGTCTCGCGACCGTCGTCGACAACCCGGCCCGCCAGTCCTTCGTCTCCGAGATGGTCGGCCCCGACCAGCTGCAGAACGCGGTCAGCCTGAACTCCGCCAACTTCCAGTCCGCCCGCCTCATCGGCCCCGCCGTCGCGGGTGTCCTGATCACCGGCGTCGGCACCGGCTGGGCGTTCCTCTTCAACGGCCTGTCCTTCGTCGCTCCCATCGTCGGCCTGCTGCTGATGCGGGCGCGTGAGCTGTACGTCGTCGAGCGCGCCCCCCGGGGCAAGGGACAGCTGCGGGAGGGTCTGCGGTATGTCGCCGGGCGGCCGGAGCTGGTCTGGCCGATCGTGCTGGTCGGCTTCGTCGGCACGTTCGCCTTCAACTTCCCCGTGTATCTGTCGGCCTTCGCGGACGACATCTTCCACGCGGGCGCCGGCTCCTACAGCCTCTTCAACACGCTGATGGCCGTCGGCTCGGTGACGGGCGCACTGCTCGCGGCACGCCGGGGCACGGCGAAGATGAGCGTCCTGATCGCGGCGGCCGTGGCCTTCGGCGCGCTGGAAGTGGTGGCTGCACTGGCCCCGTCGTTGTGGCTGTTCGCCCTGCTGATGGCCCCGATCGGCATCGCCGCGATGACGGTCAACGTCACCGCCAACACCAGCATCCAGATGGCGACCGACCCCGCCATGCGCGGCCGGGTCCTGTCCCTCTACATGATGGTCTTCCTCGGCGGCTCACCGGTCGGCGCACCGATCGTCGGCTGGATCACGGACACGTACGGTGCGCGGGTGGGCTTCGCTGTCGGCGGCACGATCGCCGCGGTGGCGGCTGCGGTGATCGGCCTGATCCTCGCCCGCGCGGGCGGCCTGAGGCTGTCGGTGCGCTGGAACCACGGGCATCCGCATGTGCGGTTCGTGCCGCGGGAGCGGCGGGAGGAGATGGCGACGGTGGCGTAGGGGGCGGCCGGGTCAGTCGCGGGGGAATTCGTCGGTTTTGAGGGTGAGGCTGAGGACGGTGGTGGTCATGTCGACGTCCGCGCCGAAGGTCAGGGTCTGCTCGCTGATGTAGTCGCCGTCCTTGGGCTGGGTGTAGAGGTGGACCTTGCCCTGGTACGGGTCGGCGATGAGGTAGACGGGGACTTCGGCTGCCGCGTACGCGGCCTTCTTGGGGCCGTAGTCGTTCTGTGCCGTGCTTTTCGAGATGACCTCGGCGACGAATTCGACGTCCCGGCAGCGCCACAGGCCGTTGGGGGCCTTCTCGGCACCCTCCGCCATGAGCGTCACGTCGGAGGCGAAGCCGTTGAGGTGGCCTGGGTAGTCGACGCGGACGTCGGACTTCACGCGCTTGCGCGGGTACTTGGTGCGCAACTGCTCGTAGATGTCGGCGATGATCTCCCAGTGCGTGTCCCTCTGCGGCGACATGAAAATGGCCCCCTCGACGATCTCGACCTTGTAGCCCTCGGGGGTGATCCGCTCAAGCGACTCGAACAGCCCGTCCAGAGTCAGCTCGCCGTTTTCCTCGGCCATCTCGATCCTGTCTTCAAGGACGGTCATCATGGCGCTCCTCCCCGGCTGCCCCATGGATGGGTGCAGCCGCGCAGTACAACGATACGCACGGTGACCGGGTCACGCGTGGGCCACGGTGCAGCTCAGCCTCCCTGCGGATCAGACCCTCCGTGCCAGCACCTGCCCCGGCCAGTCGCCCTTGCCCACGTAGGTCTCGGTGCGGATGAAGCCCTGGCTCTCGTAGTAGCGGACGAGCTTGCCGTCGTCGCCCGCGTAGCAGTCCACCCGCAGCAGGGAGACGCCCGCCCGCCGGGTCTCCTCGACGGCGTGCGCGAGCAGGGCGCTGCCCACGCCGTGGCCCTTGAAGCGGCGGTCGGAGGCGAGCCAGTGGATGTACCGTTCGGGCTCGCCGGGCGACGGGAGGTGGGCCAGGTAGGGGCCGGGCGAGTCGGTGAGGGTGAGGGTGGCGGCCGGCTCGCCGTCGACCTCGGCGACGAAGACGTCGCCCTCGTCCAGGTAACGCGCCACCGACTCCACCGTCTTCGGGCTCTGCGACAGCGGCTGCGTTCCCCACTGCCCCGTGCGCCCCTGCGAGACCAGCCACTCGACACAGCTGTCGAGCATGGCGAGTATCGCGGGAATGTCGTCGGGTCCGCCTTCTCTGATGCTGATCGTGCTCCCGTTGTCCATGGCCCCATGATCTCCCGTACGGTGCCGGTCTGTTGAGGCCGGGACCCGTCCCGGGGAGGTGTGTTTACGGTCGGGGCATGGCGTGGTGGCGACGGAAGAAGAAGCAGGCGGGGCAGAAGCAGGCGGGGCGGAAGCAGCCGCCCGTAGCGCTCAGCGTGTTCGATCCCGGAGCGGTGACGGGATCGTTCCAGCGGCCGGGACTGCCGGTCGGCGGCCGGCGGCTGCCCCCGATCACCGCCCCGAGCATCGCGGATCAGACGGCGGCGCAGACCCGGCGGGGCTTTCCCGCCGGCACCGGGCCGGTGCGCGTCGTGACGAGTCACAGTACGTATGCCGAAGCTGGCTCCGTGGTCTACATGGGGCTCGGCGGCCGAGCGGCCATCGTGGTCGAACTGACACGGGACCAGTGCCGGAACTTCTACGACCTGGGCGAGGCGATCGAGGACAACGGAGCGTCCCTCTACCTCGACGCGCACCCGGGCTTCCTGCGCGCCTCGCTCCTGCTGCCGTCGATGGACATCGACCTGGACACCGCCATGCTGGTCGGCGCGGGGGACGTCCAGGAGTTCCTCACGGCCGCCCACGCCACCGAGACCGTCGAGCTGCACATCTCCCACGCGACGCACGACGGCATGCTGCCCTTGACATGCGCGGCCCCGGGACTCCGTGAGGTGCTGGAAGCCGGACTGGACCTGATCACGCTGCCGGCCCCGGCCGACCTCCGAGGCGCCTTGATGGCCGTCAACGACTCGCTGAACCCGGCGGCGCGCATTCCGCTGCGCGTCACAGGCAGCGCCAAGCTGGCCATCACCCTCGACGTCGACGTCTGAAGGCCCGTGGCAGGGAGACAGCTCGCCGGATGATCCGTTCCCTGGAACAGTGGCGTCCGTGAGACTCTTCGCCGCCGTACTGCCCCCCGACGACATCGTCCGTGAACTCGCCGTCGAGATCGACGAGTTGCAGAAGCTGCCCGGCGCGGACGGGCTGCGGTGGACCGGGCGGCCCGGGTGGCACTTCACGATGGCGTTCTACGGGGAGGTCGACGACGACCTCGTAGCGGAACTGCCGGCGAGGCTGGAGCGGGCCGCGCACCGCACCGACCCCTTCCCGCTGGCGCTCCGGGGCGGCGGACAGTTCGGGCGCGGGCGGGCGCTGTGGGTGGGGGCGGAGGGGGACATCGAGGCGCTGCGGCTGCTGGCGGACCGGGCGGAGGCCGCCGCGCGGAAGGCGGGGGTGCCGATGGGGGAGCACCGCCGGTACAAGGCCCATCTGACGGTGGCGCGGAGTCGGGACGCGGTGGACGTACGGCCGTATGTCGAGGCCCTCGGCCGGTTCACCAGTCGGACGTGGACGGTGGGCGAACTGGCACTGGTCCGTAGCAATCTGCCGAAATCGGGCGTACCGGGTGAGCAGCCGCGCTACGAGGTGGTCGCCCGATGGCCGCTCGGAGGGGCCGGTTAGGCTCGACGCGTGAAGCCGAAAACCCGGAACCGGATCATGGCCGGTGCGCTTGTGTTGATGTTCGTGATGGTGGCGCTGGCGGCGGCGCTCGGAAAGTAACGCCGCCGCGCGCCTGTGGCAGCTACCAGGCGAAGGCCTCCGGCGACGGACCCGGGCCCGGGAAGATCTCGTCCAGCCCGGACAGCAGCTCCTCGCTCAGCTCCAGCTCGACCGCCCGCAGAGCGGACTCCAGCTGCTCCGCGGTGCGCGGGCCGACGATCGGGCCGGTCACGCCGGGACGGGTGAGCAGCCAGGCGAGAGCGGCCTCGCCCGGCTCGACGCCGTGCTTTTCGAGCAGGTCCTCGTAGGACTGGATCTGCGCGCGGGTGGCGGGGTTGGCGAGGTAGTCCGCGGCCCGCCCACTGGCCCGGCGTCCGCCCTCGACCTCCTTCTTGATGACCCCGCCCAGCACACCGCCGTGCAGCGGCGACCAGGGGATGACCCCGAGGCCGTACTCCTGCGCGGCCGGGATGACCTCCATCTCGGCGCGGCGCTCGGCCAGGTTGTAGAGGCACTGCTCGCTGACGAGGCCGATGGTGCCGGCGCGCCTGGCCGCTATTTCGTTGGCCTGGGCGATCTTGTAGCCGGGGAAGTTGGACGAGCCGACGTAGAGGATCTTCCCCTGCTGCACCAGCACGTCGATCGCCTGCCAGATCTCCTCGAAGGGAGTCGAGCGGTCGATGTGGTGGAACTGGTAGACGTCGATGTAGTCCGTCTGCAGCCGCTTGAGCGACGCGTCGACGGCCCGCCGGATGTTCAGCGCCGACAGCTTGTCGTGGTTGGGCCAGGGGGTGGCGCCGTCCGCCGCCATGTTTCCGTACACCTTGGTGGCGAGCACGACCTTGTCGCGCCGCTCGCCGCCCTTCGCGAACCAGTTGCCGATGATCGATTCGGTACGGCCCTTGTTCTCGCCCCAGCCGTACACGTTCGCCGTGTCGAAGAAGTTGATGCCCGCGTCCAGCGCCGCGTCCATGATCGCGTGACTGTCCGCTTCGTCTGTCTGCGGACCGAAGTTCATGGTGCCGAGGACGAGTTGGCTGACCTTGAGTCCCGTGCGTCCGAGCTGCGTGTACTTCATAACTTCCTAGCCAACGGCGTGGAGTGCGCTCTAGGCAAGCGATCTTGACACTAACCGATGGTTAGTGCTTCCCTGTGGGAAGTGTGAGCTTGAAGTTTCAATTTCCCTGCTGGAAAGAGAGCGCCATGCCCCCCACCACGCCTGTCCGCAAGGCCCTTGTCGCCGCGCTGGCCTCCGCCGCGCTCTTCGGTGCCGCCACGGTGCCTGCCGTCGCGTCTGTGCCGGTTGCCTCCGATCAGCACGCCGGCTACGGCGATACCGCCCGCCTCGGCTACCAGAAGTACGTCGCCGTCCGCGTCCTCAAGGGCGTGTTCGAGCAGGGCGACACGGAGGTTGTGGACCGGTACGTCCGCGCCGACTACATCCAGCACAACCCGCTGGCGCCGGATGGTGCGGAGACGTTGAAGAACCTCGGCGTCGCGATCCACCAGCAGTTCCCGGATGCGGAGTACGACGTTCGGCGGGTCATCTCCGAGGGTGACCTTGTGCTGGTGCACTCGAACGTCGTGATGACTCCGGGGGCTCGGGGGCAGGCTGTCGTGGACATCTTCCGGTTCCAGGGCGGGAAGATCGCGGAGCACTGGGATGTCGGGCAGGAGGTTCCGGAGTCCTCCGTCAACGGCAACGACATGTTCTCCACGGAGAGTTGGCCGCGGACCGAGCAGCCGGGGCCGCGGTGGCTGACCGCGTACAACAAGAAGCTGGTCACCAAGGCCGTCGATCAGCTTCTGGTCCAGAAGGATGTGTCCGCCCTCGACCGGTACTGGGGTCCCGAGTACCACCAGCACAACCCGAACATCGCGGACGGTGTGGAGGGCGCGAAGGCGGGACTCGGCGGGTTCTTCCAGGCGTTTCCGCAGCTGAAGGTCACGCCGAAGCGGGTTGTCGCCGACGGTGACTTGGTGGCCGTCCACAGCCACTACGTGAATGCGCCGGGGGAGCGGGGTCAGGCGATCGTGGATCTGTTCCGGGTGCGGAACGGGAAGATCGTGGAGCACTGGGATGTGATCCAGGATGTCCCGGCGAGCTCCGCTAATGGGAACGGGATGTTCTAGAGCAGGGAGTTGAGGAAGGTCGTCCAGGTGGTCGGGGTTACTTGGACGGCCGGGGCGGCGGGGGTGGCAGGGGCTTTGGAGTCGCGGATGTGGACGGTGGTGGGGGTGAGGGCTATCTCTACGCACTCGCCTTCGCTGCCGCTGTAGCTGCTCTTGAACCAGACGAGGTCCGTGCTCATAGCTTCCCTGCCACCTCTTCGATCAGCGTTGCGGACTCCTCGGGCGTGAGGGCCTGCGCTCGCAGCGTGCCATATTTGCCGAACAGATCGCCCAGGTCAGGCTGTTCGCTGACGAAGTATCCGCCACGGTGGCCCTCGATGTAGGCGAGCTGACGTCGCTCGGCGGTCTCCAAGAGGATCATGTTGCCGTTCAGGCCGGCGTGCACGTCGCGGTCGTGCGGCATGACCTGAATCTCGACGTGGCGAAGTCGGCCGATGGCGAGGATGTGGTGCAACTGCTCCTTAAGCGCGGCCTTGCCGCCCAACGGGCGCGTCAGCACGCTCTCTTCGAGCACATAGCTGACGTTCGGCGCAGGCTTGCGCTGAAAGAGCTGCTGGCGCTCCAAGCGGGACGCCACCCTGCTCTCGACGTCCTCGTCGTCGAAGGTCGGGCAGCGGTTCGAGGCGAAGACCGCTCGCGCGTATGCCTCGGTCTGCAGCGAGCCGGGCATCAGATGCGTCTGGTACATGTGCAGCGCGGCGGCCTTCCGTTCCTCGGCCAGGTAGTCCTCGGTCCACGGCGGAAGCCCGTCCTTCTTGAACTCCTTCTCCGCCAGCACCAGCAGTGCACCTTGTGCACCGAGCGCCTCGTCCGCGATCTCCACCAACTTGCCCTTGGGCGACCGCTCCCCCCGCTCCACCATCGCCACCTGCGACTTGGAGTACCCGACGTGCTTGCCCAAACCCTCCTGCGTCATCCCGGCCCGCTCGCGAAAGAACCTCAGCAGTGCCCCGAAAGACTCCGAGCCCCGTTCACCGGAGTGCACAACTACCTCCCCAACTGCACAGCCCCGCACCACCCTTGCGTACCCCTGGTCACAGTATGTGACCGCGCGGAACCATTTGCGGCATGAACGAGAGAATCGCCGCCCCCTGGATCCCGACCTGGATCCCCGCTTCCGGCCTCGCCCTCCGGCACGCCGGCATCCACTTCGACGCCGTGCGCATCAGAGGAGCTGCGGGGGACCGTGTCGCCAACGAGCTGATGTCGGCCACGGACTTCGACGCGGGACCGGTCGTCCAGGAGTTCGCCGGCGAACGGAACATGTACTTCCTGTTGCCCCCGCAAACCGCGTCGACGTACCGCTGGCCGCCCGGCGTGCGCGCACTGACGCGCGGTGACGGCATCTTGGCGTACGTCGGCGTACCGGCGTTGACAGGGGTCACCTGGCCGCTGGGCTGGCGATCGGTACCTACGGCGGACGTTCCTTTTGTGGCAGGGGAGCTGCTCTGGGAACTGGCGGTGAGGTGATTTCCGTGAACGGGTTCCTCGGGACCCCTCCCGGAGCTTGCCGTCTACGGTGACGCCCGACGACACCACGTAGCTCTGAACGGTGCCACCGCGGTCGCGCTCCACCTCACCCATCTCACCGAAACCAGAGGAGCAGAACATCGTGAAGTCACTCTCCTTAGGCGGTGCCGCCCTGACGGTGCTGCTGTTCCTGGGCAGCACCCCGGCCCACGCCGCCGACCCCGACGAGTCCTCGTCCTCGTCACAAGGCCGCACCTTGTCCCTGAAACTCCTGTCGGATTCCAGAGCGGAAGCCGACGAGTACGTCGAGTGTTTCTGGTCGCTCGGGAGAAGCGCGTCGTGGTGGTGGAAGGAGTACACCCTGACCAAGGTCGAGGCCAAGGCCAATGGACGTGTCGAATGCGATCCGGACATCAAGAGCATCAAGTCGAAGCTGTACGTGGTCCATGACGAGACGCGCGTCTCCGTGGACTCGGACACCTGCACCTCGGACGACGAGGACGAGTGCGCCACCTCGACCACCACCGGGACGTACACCTGCTCGGCGGGAACGTCGTGCGCAGGGGATTGGACGTCGGGGCTCGAGCTCCGCCTGCAACTGGACGACAGCTCATGGGACGCCGACAGCTTCCCCGACTACTGCGACATCGAGGGCGACGACGACGAGATCGCACGCTGCTACTACGAAAAGGAGCCCTCGATCTACGTCCCGCCCACCTTCCCGCCCGCCACGGCGGCGACGCCCTCGTCCTGACCTGCCGGTGGGTCAGGTGACCGGCGCTGCGCAGTGACCGGCCTCAGAGCACGGCGAACGGCGCCCGCACCCGCGTGCCGTCCGGCAACTCCCACGCGCCGGTGATGTGGCCGAGCGCGCCCTCGGGCGCCTCCGCGCCGGGTCGCAGGCGTCGGTGCAGGCGGAGCACGGCCGTGCTGTCGGTGAGGCGGAGCTCCGTGCCGTCCTGGTCGTCGGTGGCTGTGGCTGTGGCGGTGGAGGGGAGGGCGGGGCCCGTGTAGGAGCGGGTGACCTCTCGGTCGGGGGTGTCGCTGATGCTCTGCGCCTGGGCCTGGACGCGGCCCTCGATCAGGGCCAGCAACTGGGTTACCAGGACCGGGTCATGGCAGCCGTCGTAGGCCCAGCGCTTGCCCAGCACGCCGTGCTCCATCGTGCCGACGAGGGCGTGGTCGGCTCCGTCGAGTGGGGCGCCTCGGTAGGTGAGCGGCACGAGGTAGGAGGCCGGGTGCGGGCCGGAGGTGTCGATGGCCACCATGAACTCGATGCCGACCTCGCCCTCCGGGTCGTCCAGCCGGAAGCCGCCCGCCTTGGTCAACTCCGGTGCGCCCGTGCCGCCTTCGTACCAGGGGCGGGTGGGCAGCCACGTGGTGAGCAGTTCCAGCTTGGTCGGCTTGAGGGTGGTGCGGTGGATGAGGGCCATGCCCTCAGCCTCTCATCCGGCGCATGCCTCCGCCTCGGTCAGGTAGCGCGCCACCGGGCCCAGGGTCAGCATTCCGCTGGCGGCGCCGGCGTGTTCGGCACGGGCATGGCGCAGGGCAGCCTCGGCGCGTGCGGCGATTCCGCGCTCGCCGAGGCGTACGGCGGCGCGGGCGGTCAGGCACCACAGCGCCTCCTGCATGTGGTCACGCGGTGGTTCGGGCACCGCGTTGAGGGCGGCACGGGCCTCCTCGACGCGGTCCTGGGCGAGCAGCACGAGGGGGCGCGCCCAGGGTCGGTACGGGCCCCAGTCGAGGTGCGGGTCGGTGGGCGCGGGCCGGTCGTGCAGCAGGCGCAGCCCCAGGAGGGCGAGCGGGAACAGGCCCCGGTGCAGCCCCGGCATTCCGGCCGTCCGGAGGGCGTCCTCGGCAGCGCGGTAGTGCGCTGCGGCCGTGGCGGCGGTCGGTCCGCCGGGTTCGGCGCTGCGGGCGGCCGTGGCCCGTGCCCTGAACCACCCGGTGAGGACGGAGACGAGGGGCGCCTCGGTGGTGGCGGCGAGCTGTTCGGCTGCCTCGGCGTGCGAGGCTGCGGCGTCGAGGTCGCCGAGGGCCGAGGCGGATTGCAGGCGGACGAGTCGGCCGAGTACGGCGAAGTTCGGCAGCTCGTGCCGGGTGGCCAGGTCGAGGATCTCGGCGCCGATCCGGTCCCGTACCGCCGCGAGCCCGGGGCGGGTGAAGGACTGCAGGAACACCCCGTTGAGGGCGAACGCCAGCAGGGCGGGATCGGCCAGGTCCCGTGCCAGCGCCTCGGCCTGCCGTGCCGCCTGCTGCGCGCGCCGCAGCTCGGTCCTGGACAGATCGGCGGTGCGGCTCTCGACGGCGACCGTGGCCAGGAGGCGGGCGGGCAGGTCGGCGGGGCCGTCGGGGCCCAGTGCGGTGAGCGTGCGCTCGGCGGCCGCGACGACGGCGCGGGACTGCTCGGGGTCGTCGGCCCGGCTCCAGATGGCGGGCACGTCGTAGGCGCCGATGATCCGGGCGGTCAGGGAGGGGTCTTGGGTGCGTTCCGCCGCCTGGACGGCGGCGAGGCGGTCGCGCCGTGAGTGGACGAGGGCGTCGC
This sequence comes from Streptomyces sp. 4N124, assembly GCF_052245395.1. Classification (NCBI taxonomy): domain Bacteria; kingdom Bacillati; phylum Actinomycetota; class Actinomycetes; order Kitasatosporales; family Streptomycetaceae; genus Streptomyces; species Streptomyces sp. 4N124. Next base: position 20,464 of record NZ_JBQQBS010000002.1, on the reverse strand, counting down.
CACCCGCCAGTGCGAGGGTGCGGGCCAGATCCACGGTGGTGCGCGGGCCGAGACGGACACCATGGCCGGTCCACGTGGTACGTGCGCCTTCGGGGGGCACGGACCCGTTGAGGATGTCCCTCTCCAGGCGTTGGAGGTCGGCGCCAGGGTCGAGTCCGAGTTGATCAACGAGCATTGCGCGGGCGCGGCGGAGGGTGGCCAGCGCGTCGGCCTGGCGGCCCGCGCGGTGGAGCGCGCGGGCAAGCAGCCCCCAGGCCGGCTCGCGCCACGGATGTTCGGCGACGTGGGCGCCCAGTTCGGCGACGAGATCGGCGCCTTTCCCGGAGTCAAGGAGGATGCGGGCGCGCAGTTCCGCCCCTTCCAACCTCAGCTCCTCCAATCGGGTCCGCTCGCGCTGCGCCCATGCGGAGCCGGTCACATCGGCGTAGGCGGGCCCACGCCAGTCCGCGAGTACCGTGCCGAGGTCGGTCACCGCGTCGGGGCTGCGCCGGGCTCGGGCCAGGGTGTCCTGGAACCGATGGACGTCCACGTCCTCGCGCGGCAGGCGCAGCGCGTAGCCGGGGCCTTCGGTGACGAGTACGCGCGGCGGATCGCGGGGCGGCCGGTCGGGTTCGAGGGCGCGGCGCAGCGCGGCGACGAACGTACGCAAAGCGCCCACGGCGCGGGCCGGCGGATCGGTCCACAGGTCGTCGACGAGGCTGTCGGTGGTGACCATCCGTCCCTCGGCGGCGACGAGCCGGGCGAGTACCTCGCGATGGCGGGGTCCGCCCAGGTCGACCGGACTGCCGTCGTCGCGGAAGGCCCGCACGGCACCGAGCACGTCGATTCGCATGCCCCCATCCTCCGTGCCAGGGGGCGGCTGGGCCCAACCGTACTGATCGGCTGCTGATCGCCGTCGCCCAGGCTGATCCGGTCAGTCCCCCACCCGAAAAGACGGCCTCTCATGACGCTCACCATTCCCGGCTTCGATCACATCCGCCTGCCCGGTGCGGGCGGTGTGGAGCTGGCTGCCGCTGTCGGCGGCAGCGGCAGTCCGGTCGTGCTGCTGCACGGTTTCCCCCAGACCCACCTGATGTGGCGACACGTCGCCGAGCGGCTCGCCGACGGGCACACGGTGATCTGTCCTGACCTGCGGGGCTACGGCGCCAGCGACAAGCCGACGGTCACCGGCCCCGACGTGTACGCCAAGCGCACCATGGCCGCCGACGTCGTGACCCTGGCGGCGGCCCTCGGCCACGAGCGCTTCGCCCTCGTCGGCCACGACCGGGGCGCTCTGGTCGCCTTCCGGGCGGGGCTTGACCACCCCGAGACCATCACGCACCTCGGCATCCTCGACATCGTGCCGACGCTCGACATGTGGAACGTCCTGCGCGGCGCCTCGGCGGCGGTCGGCTACCACCTCTTCCTCATGGCGCAGCCGCCGGGCCTGCCGGAGACGATGATCGCAGGCAGCGCGGACGCGTTCTTCGGCTCGTTCCTCGCTGCCTGGGCCAACGACCCGACCGCCATGCCGGAGGATGTCCGTGCCGAGTACCTGCGGGCGAGCGCCGCGGCGGTGACGTCGATCGTCGCGGACTACCGGGCCTCGGCGGGCATCGACGTCACGCACGACCAAGCGGACCTGGACGCCGGGTCGCAGCTGGCCATGCCCGTGACGGTCGTCCAGCAGGACTGGGGCGCGCAGCTGGGCTATGACGCCGCCGCGGTATGGAAGGCGTGGGCGCCGGACCTGGACCACCGGCTGACCCGAGCGGGACACTTCATGGCCGAGGAGGCACCCGAGGAGATCACTGCGGCGATCCAGGACCTGTTGGCCCGCTGAGTGACCCGTCTCAGCGGAACGCGGCGCACCCCACCCGCTCACGCCTCGTAGGGCTCGCCCACATCCCACGCCTGATACATCGCGTCCGCGAACGCCGCCGCGATCCTGTGCTCGCCGCTCGCGTTCGGGTGCGTGCCGTCGTAGGTGTCGAAGTTGATGTCGTACGACGGTGGCGGCGACGCCAGCAGCAGGGGTGAGCGGGGCTCGTCCAGGTCGGCCACCGCCTTGGCCAGCAGTTCGTTGAGGCGGGTGACCTGCGCGGCGAAGGAGGCGTCCGTGTCGGCGCGGACGTTCGGGATCACCGGGAGCACGACCATCCGCACCTTCGGGTTCGCCGCCCGCGCCGCCGCCACGAAGGCCCGGGCGTTCTCCGCCGTCTGGTCGGCGTTCGTGTAGAAGCCCAGGTCGATCAGGCCCAGGGAGACCAAGAGCACATCCGCCCGGCACGACCGAACCGCCTCGCCGATCAGCGGAGCCATGTGCAGCCAGCCCTCGCCCCAGCCGGCGAGATGGGCGCGGGGGAAGTCGGGGTCGGCGTACTCGTACGACGTGGGGGTGCCCATCGCCTGGTCGTACAGCGCCTCGCGCGGGCCGACCAGCTTGAACGGGCCGCCGTACGTCTCGCGCAGGTGCTGCCACAGCCGGTAACGCCATGTGTGTTCGCCCGCGCTTCCGATCGTCTGGGAGTCGCCGACGGGCATGAACCTGAGCATCCGCTCATGATGGACGATCAGCGGCGGCGGTGGGATGTGAAGCCCGACACGCTCCGTGAACGCGGGCTCGGGATGGCAGTCTTGGGGGCATGCGCCGATCGCTCGCGTTTCTTGCCGGGGTCCTCCTCGTGGGTGTGTTCGCCCTGCCCGCCTCCGCCGCCGACGGCGACGAGACCTTCTCCATCAGCGACCCCCGCATCACCGAGTCCAGCGGCCTCGCCGCCTCACGCCAGCACCCGGGCATCTACTGGACGCACAACGACCAGGACGACGGCGCCTACCTGTACGCCGTCGACAGCGGCACCGGCAAGACCGTCGCGCGGATCACGATGACCGGCGTGGGCACGCCGCGCGACGTCGAGGCCATCGCCATCGGGCCGGACAACCAGATCTGGGTCGGCGACATCGGCGACAACGACGGGGTCACCTGGCCTTATGTGTGGATCTATCAGCTGCCCGAGCCCAAGAACCTCACCGACCAGACCGTCCGGGCCACGCAGTACGTCGTGAAGTACTCGAACGGTTCGCGGGACGCGGAGTCGATGGTCGTCCACCCCAAGACCGGGCGCGTCTACATCATCGACAAGCAGGAGGACGGCGGGCATCTGTACGAGGGCCCGGCCAAGCTCTCCGCCTCCGGGAGCAACGTCTTCAAGCCCGCCGCCGCCGTCGACCTGTGGGCCACCGACGCCGCCTTCTCACCCGACGGCAAGCAGCTCGCCGTACGCGGATACTTCGGCGGGATCTCCTACGACTGGAACGACGGGAAGATCAAGCGGCAGGGGCGGATCAGCGTGCCGATCGGCCAGGGGGAGTCCGTCAGCTACAGCGTCGACGGAACGAAGCTGATGCTCGGGAGTGAGGGCGCGAACAGCGAGGTGGAGGCCAGGGACGCGCCCGACCGTGCCGACGAGTCCGAGTCGCCCTCCGGGAACGGCAGTTCGGCGGCGGGCGGGGACGGCGACGGTGACAGCGAAAGCTTGAAGATCGGCGCCATCGCCGTCGTCGCGACACTCGGCGTCGGCCTCTGGTTCAGGCGGCTGCTGCGGCGGTCGTAGGCCCGCCCGCCTCAGTCCTGCGGCTTCTCCGCCACCGGCCGCACCTCGTAGTGCAGCGTCCGCGTCCGCATCACCTTGTGGGTCAGCGGCACGAACACGCCTTGCAGGAAGGGGTACTTCTTCCGTAGCAGCCGGGCCGCGTGCTTGTCCTCGTCGCTGCCGTGGTCCAGGAGCCGGGCCCGTGCGTGGATCTCCGGACCGGTCGGGGCGCCCCGGACGGTGGAGGGGGCGATCTCCACCTCCGGGTTGTTGCGCAGGCGCTTCACCTTCCCGGCGACGCCCGGGGTGCGGAAGTACGCGTGGTCGCCCTCGACGGCGATGCTCACGGGGGTGCCGACTCCGGTGCCGTCCTTCTTGTGGCTGGTGAGGAGGACGGCCCACTGCTTGATGAAGCGGGTGAGTTCGGGGCTCGTACTCGGCGTATTCATGCCTTCCATAGAGGCACCGATGGCCTGCTTTGTCACCCTTCGCCGCGCCGGGCGACGAACACCTCCAGGCCGTCCAGGATCCGCTGCAGCCCGAACTCGAAGTGGTCGAAGTCGGGGCCGAAGGTGTCCTCGGAGAGGGAGGCCATCACCGGGTAGCGGCCCGACGCGAGGACCTTCTCCAGCGTCGGCACCTGGGCCTGCCAGAACTCCGCGTCCGTGAGGCCGGTCCGGCGCTCCGCCTCCTGCTGGTACAGCTGCGTGCGGGCGGCGCCGACGACGTACCCGTCGATCATGATGATCGCCGAGACCAGCTCGGGGTCGGTCAGCCCCATCGGCCGGATGAGCGTGAGCACCTTCTCCATGCCGTCGAGCGCGCTCGGGCCGAGGATCGGGCGGGTCTGGTTGACCTGGAGCAGCCAGGGGTGGCGCCGGTAGAGGTCGAGGGTGGCGCGGCCCAGGGCCTCAAGCGCCGAGCGCCAGCCGCCGTCGCCGAGGTCGGCCGGGTTCTCGGACGGCTTCTGGACCCGGTCCAGCATCAGGTCGAGCAACTCGCCCTTGCCGGGGACATAGCGGTAGAGGGACATGGTGCCGGTGCCGAGTTCGGCGGCGACACGGCGCATGGAGAGCGCCTCCAGGCCGTCGGCGTCCGCGATCCGGACGGCCGCCTCCACGATCTGGTCAACGCTCAGCCCCGGCTTCGGGCCGCGGCTGGGGCGTCGGCCGGTGTCCCACAGCAGTTCGAGCGTGCGCCCGATGTCGCCGCTGCCGCTGGTCTCCGTGGAGCCGGTACCGCCCTTGCCGCTCGTCATGCCGTTCAGCTTAGATCCTCGCGGAAAAATTGGGTACGGTGTACGCGCAATAGGGTACGGTGTACTCAGTTGAAGAGAAGGGGGATCTTATGAGTGACGGTTACGCGGTCCGGGCGGAGGGGCTGGAGAAGCGGTACGGCGAGAAACGCGCCCTCGACGGCTTCGACCTCACCGTGCGCGAGGGCACCGTGCACGGCCTGCTCGGGCCGAACGGCGCCGGCAAGACCACCGCCGTCCGCATCCTGTCCACGCTCGTACGGCTGGACGGCGGGCACGCGACGGTGGCCGGCCTGGACGTCGTACGACAGCCGCGCGACGTACGCGCGAGGATCGGGCTGACCGGGCAGTACGCCGCCGTGGACGAGGTGCTCACCGGGCGGCAGAACCTGGAGATGTTCGGCCGGCTGTTCCACCTCGGCGGAAAGCGGGCGCGGCTGCGGGCCGCCGAGCTGCTGGACCAGTTCGATCTCGCCGACGCCGCCGACAAGGGCGTAGGTGGTTACAGCGGTGGCATGCGGCGCCGCCTCGACCTCGCCGCGTCGATGATCCTCGCCCCGGCGGTCCTCTTCCTGGACGAGCCGACGACCGGCCTCGACCCCCGCAGCCGGGGTGAAGTCTGGGAATCCGTACGGGCGTTGGTGGCGAGCGGCACCACCGTGCTGTTGACCACGCAGTATCTGGAGGAGGCCGACAAGCTGGCCTCCCACATCACCGTCATCGACCAGGGCCGGTCCATCGCCGACGACTCCCCGGACGGCCTGAAGGACCGCGTCGGCGGCGACCGCATCGAGGTCGTCCTCAGCGAACGCGCCGACATCCCGCGCGCGGTGAAGGTCGTCGCCCGCGTCTCCGACGGCGAACCCGAGACCGACGAGACCGAACTGCGGGTGCACGCGCCGGTGACCGACCGGGTGTCGGCGCTCACCGACGTCGCCCGCACCCTCCAGGACGAGGGCGTGCCGGTCGAGGACATAGGGCTGCGCAGGCCCAGCCTGGACGACGTGTTCCTGCGGCTGACCGGACACCGTACGGAGAAGACCGAGAAGGAGGCCGCGAAGTGAGCGCTCTCGACCTGACCGGGCACCCCACCCGCAGCCGCACCTTCTGGGCGCTCGCCGACTGCTGGAACATCGTCCGCCGCGGCCTCACCCACTATCAGCGCCAGCCCGTCAACATCGCCTGGCAGCTGGGCTTCCCGATCCTGTCCGTCCTCCTCTACGGCTATGTCTTCGGCAGCGCCATGAAGGTGCCCGGCGGCGGGAACTACCAGGACTTCCTGATGCCGGGCATGTTCGTGATGACCATGGCCTTCGGCTTCATCAACACGGCCACGGTCGTGGTGTACGACTCCACCAAGGGCGTCATCGACCGGTTCCGCTCCATGCCGATGGCCTCGTCCGCGGTCGTCGCCGGACGTGGGGTGACCGACCTCGTCGTGGCCTGCGCGGAACTCGGCATCATGATGCTGACGGCGTTCGCGATGGGCTGGCGGCCGGACGGCGGCTTCGGATTCCTCGCGGCCTTCGGACTTCTCCTGTGGCTGCGGTTCGCGCTGATCTGGATCGGCGTGTGGCTGGGCCTGCTCGTACCCAACCCCGAGGCGGCGGGCGGACTGTTCGCGGTCGCCTTCCCGCTGACGATGATCTCCAGCATCTTCGTCGCCCCGCAGCTGATGCCGGACTGGCTCGGCTGGGTCGCGGCCTGGAACCCCATCTCCTCCACGGCGGCGGCCACCCGCGACCTCTTCGGCTCACCGGGCGCGACCGGCGACTCCTGGGTGGAGCAGCATGCGCTGCTGATGGCGGGAGTGTGGCCGGTGATCCTCACGCTGATCTTCTTGCCGCTGGCGGTGCGGCGGTTCCGGAAGCTCAGCCGCTGAAGTGGGCATCCCTCGTCCTCCGGCGGGAGACTGAAGGTGTCCGAACTTGGAGGAATCATGACAGCGGTGACGAAGGAAGGCACTGCGGTCGCCCTGGAGGGCGAGGGTGTGGAGCTGCGCAAGACCACGATCGGCGGAGAGATGAGCGTCGCGTTCGTCCGGCTGCCGAAGGGCACGGACATGGGGCCCGCCCTGAAGGGCCTGCCCGATGACATGTGCCAGTGCCCCCACTGGGGCTACCTGTTCTCGGGTCGTCTGCAGATGCGGACCCCCGAGGGCGAGGAGACCTATGAGCCGGGACAGGCGTTCTACTGGTCGCCCGGTCACGTTCCGCTGGCGCTGGAGGACTGCGAGTACATCGACTTCTCGCCGACGGCCGAGTTCGATCAGGTCATCGACCATGTGAGGTCCCAGATGGGCTGACGGCCGCGTATACGACGACGAGGGGCGCCCAGAGAGTTCTGGGCGCCCCTCGTCGTCGTATGCCTGCGATCAGAGCTTCTCGATCACGTAGTCGATGCACTTGGTCAGCGCCTCGATGTCGGCCGGGTCGATCGCCGGGAACATCGCGACGCGCAGCTGGTTGCGGCCGAGCTTGCGGTAGGGCTCGGTGTCGACGATGCCGTTGGCGCGCAGGACCTTGGCGACGGCGGCGGCGTCGATCTCGTCCGTGAAGTCGATCGTGCCGATGACCGCCGAGCGCTTGGCCGGGTCGGTGACGAACGGGTTGGCGTACTTGATGTCCTCGGCCCAGCCGTACAGCGTGCGGGCGGAGGTGGCGGTGCGGCGGACCGCCCAGTCCAGGCCGCCCTGGCCGTTGATCCACTCCAGCTGCTCGTTGAGGAGGAAGAGGGTGGCGAGGCCGGGGGTGTTGTACGTCTGGTTCTTGCGGGAGTTGTCGATCGCCGTGGGGAGCGAGAAGAACTCCGGGATGTGGCGGCCGGACGCGTGGATGCGCTCGGCGCGCTCGATCGCGGCGGGGGAGAAGACGCCGATCCACAGGCCGCCGTCGGAGGCGAAGGACTTCTGCGGGGCGAAGTAGTAGACGTCGGTCTCGGACACGTCCACCGGGAGACCGCCGGCGCCGGAAGTGGCGTCGACCAGGACGAGGGCGCCCTCGTCGGCACCGGCCACGCGCTTGATCGGCATGGCGACGCCGGTGGAGGTCTCGTTGTGGGTGAGGGCGTAGACGTCGACGCCCGACTGGGCGACCGGCTCGGGGTGCGTGCCCGGGTTGGTGGAGATGACGTCCGGCTCGGCGAGCCAGGGGGCGAGCTTCGCGGCCTTGGCGAACTTGGAGGAGAACTCGCCGAAGGTGAGGTGCTGGGACTTGTTCTCGATCAGGCCGTGGGTCGCGATGTCCCAGAACGCGGTCGAGCCGCCGTTGCCGAGGACGACCTCATAGCCCTCCGGCAGCTGGAACAGGTCGCGGACGCCCTCGCGAACCTTGCCGACCAGGTTTTTCACCGGGGCCTGGCGGTGGGAGGTGCCCATGAGAGAGGCGCCGGTTGCGGCCAGCGCGTCCAGCGCTTCCGTCCGCACCTTGGAGGGGCCCGCGCCGAAACGTCCGTCGGCGGGCTTGATGTCAGCGGGAATCTGGATCTCAGCCACGGAGTGAGGTTAGCCGGTGGGGGAAACCTGGGCGAAACCTCGTCCGTCGGGTGAGACGGCGTTTCGGTGACCGTCCCTGGGGGCTGCCGCCCCCAGACCCCCGCTTCGGCCTGAACGGCCTCGTCCTCAGACGCCGGACGGGCTGGAATGCCGGACGTCGGCTGGTTTGCTGGAGGTATGACGGATCTTGAGGGTGCGCTGCGTAACGTCGTCCGCGGTGATGTGGGCTTCGATGTCACCTCTCGGGCATTGACCACCATGGACGCCTCCAACTACCGCCGCGTCCCCCTGGGTGTGGTCGCGCCACATGACGCCGAGGACGTCGCCGCCGTGCTGGAGGTGTGCCGGGACCACATGGTGCCGGTGGTGGCCCGTGGTGGAGGTACCTCCATCGCCGGACAGGCCACCGGCACCGGCATCGTGCTGGACTTCACCCGTCACATGAACCGGCTCGTGTCCCTGGACCCCGAGACCCGCACCGCCGTCGTCCAGCCCGGCGTCGTCCTCGACCGCCTCCAGGACGCCGCCGCCCCGCACGGTCTGCGCTTCGGGCCCGACCCCTCCACCCACAGCCGGTGCACGCTCGGCGGGATGATCGGCAACAACTCCTGCGGCTCGCACTCGGTGGCGTGGGGGACCACGGCGGACAGCGTGCGGGAACTGTCCGTGCTCACCGCGCGCGGCGAGCGACTGCGGCTCGGGCAAGGCTGGTCCGGGGCGCCGGAGGGGCTACGGGCCCTGGCGGACGGCGAGTTGGCGCGGCTGCGGACCGGATTCCCGGACCTGCCCCGCCGTATCTCCGGATACGCGCTGGACGCGCTGCTGCCCGAGAAGGGCGCCGATGTCGCCCGTTCCTTCTGCGGCAGTGAGGGCACCTTGGGCGTCCTCACCGAGGCGGTCGTACGACTGGTGGAGGCGCCACGCGCGCGTGCGCTGGCCGTGCTGGCGTACGCCGACGAGAGCGCGGCGGCGGAGGCGGCGGCCGGGCTGCTGCCGTACGGGCCGCTCACGGTGGAGGGGATGGCGGCGGACCTGGTGCCGTCGGCGGCTGTGCTACCCCGGGGCGGGGCCTGGCTGTTCGTGGAGACGGGCGGGTCGGACGCGGCGGAGGCACGGGCGCGTGCGGAGGCGATCGTGCGGGCCGCCGATGTCGTGGACGCGCTGGTGATGACCGATCCGGCCGGGCAACGCGCGCTGTGGCGCATCCGGGAGGACGCGAGCGGTACGGCGACCCGGATGCCGGACGGCAGCGAGGCATGGCCCGGTTGGGAGGACTGCGCCGTGCCGCCCGAGCGACTGGGCGCGTATCTGCGGGACTTCAGGGGGCTGCTGAACGCTCACGGGCTGCGCGGGACGCCGTACGGGCACTTCGGGGACGGCTGCATCCACGTCCGGATCGACTTCGACCTCCTCTCCGACGCGGGGATCGGCCGCTTCCGGCGCTTCTCGGAGGAGCTGGCCGAGGTCGTCGTGGCGCACGGCGGCTCGCTGTCGGGGGAGCACGGGGACGGGCAGGCGCGGGCGGAGCTGCTGCCGAGGATGTACGGGGAGGAGATGGTGGGTCTCTTCGAGCGGGCGAAGGGGGTCTGGGACCCGGACGACCTGCTCAACCCGGGAATGCTGGTCCGGCCGGCGGCACTGGACGCCAACCTCCGCTTCTCCGTCCTGCCGCGCAAGCCGGTGGACGTCGTGTTCGGCTACCCGTCGGACGGCGGTGACTTCTCGGCGGCGGTACGGCGGTGCGTCGGGGTCGCCAAATGCCGTACGACGTCGGCGTCCGGGCCTTCCGTCATGTGCCCGTCCTTCCGCGCGACCGGCGAGGAACAGCACTCCACGCGCGGGCGTGCCCGGCTGCTGCACGAGATGCTGGCGGGTGAGCTGGTGACCGACGGCTGGCGCTCGAAGGAGGTCCGGGACGCGCTGGATCTGTGCCTGTCCTGCAAGGGGTGCCGGTCGGACTGCCCGGTCGAGGTGGACATGGCCACGTACAAGGCGGAGTTCCTGCACCACCACTACGCCGGGCGGCGCCGCCCGGCCGCGCACTACAGCATGGGGTGGCTGCCGGTGTGGCTGCGGGCGGTGGCGCGTACGCGCACGGCACGGCTGGTCAACGCCCTCGCTTCGGTACGGCCGTTGGCCCGGGTCGCGAAACGGCTGGGCGGGATCGCGCCCGAACGGGAGATTCCGCGGGTGGCGACGGAGACGTTCAGCCGGTGGTGGGGGCGGCGGGTTGAGGAACGCGCCGGACGGATCCTGAGGCCCGTACGGGAAGGGGACGCCTCCTTCGGCGACGGCCTCCACACGGTCGCCCTGCTCTGGCCGGACACCTTCACCGAGCATCTGTCGCCGACGGTGGGGCAGGCGGCCGTACGGGTCCTGGAGGCGGCGGGGATCTCGGCGGTGCTGCCCCCGACGAGGGCGATGGCGGGGCGCCGGGGGCGGGTCTGCTGCGGGCTGACGTATGTGTCGACGGGCCAACTCGACCGGGCCCGGCGGGTGTTGGGCCGTACGCTCGACCTCCTGGAGCCGTTGCTGGATCGGCCGGTACCGGTCATCGTCCTGGAACCCAGCTGCGCGGCAGCCCTGCGCTCCGACGCCCCGGAACTCCTCCCCGACGACCCCCGCGCCCGCCGCCTCGCCGACCGCGTCCTGACCTTCGCGGAGGCGCTGGAGCAACTGGCGCCCGACTGGACACCGCCCCGCGTGGACCGTCCGGTGGTCGGACAGACCCACTGCCATCAGCACGCGGTGCTGGGTGACGCGGCCGATCGGCGCTTGCGTCAATCGGCTGGCCTGGATGGTGAGTTGAGCGGAGGCTGCTGCGGTCTCGCGGGCAACTTCGGCTTCGAGAAAGGGCACTTCGGGGTGTCGGTGGCGTGTGCGGAGGAGCAGTTGGTGCCGGCGGTGCGGGAGGCGGGCGAGGGGGCGGTGGTGCTGGCGGACGGGTTCTCCTGCCGGACGCAGTTGGGCGAGGTGGCGGGGGTGCGGGGGAGGCATGTGGCGCAGGTGTTGGCGGAGGGGCTGGGCGGGGGAGGGAGTTGACGGAGCGGTGAGGCGCTACGCGCCGGGTGAACACCCCGTCCCGGGCCTGTCCCAGCCCGGATGCTGGCCCCATGCCCCAGCTGACCCGCGTAGCCGTCCTCTCCGACGTCCACGGCGTGCTCCCCGCCCTCGAAGCGGTCCTGGCCGAGCCGGAGATCGCCGCCGCCGACCGCATCGTGCTGACCGGCGACATCGCGGCGGGACCGCAACCTGTCGAGGTCCTCGACCTGCTGCGCAAACAGGGCGACCGTGTGCTGTGGCTGGCGGGCAACGCCGACCGCGAACTCGTCGAGTACCGGCGTGGTGAGCGGGACTCGATACCCGACCCGATCGCGCCCTTCGCAGCCGACCAGCTCAGGCCGGACCAGGTCGACTTCCTTGCCGGCCTCCCCAAGACCCTGACCCTCGACATCCACGGCCTCGGCAAGGTCCTCTTCTGCCACGCCACCCCGCGTGACGACGCAGAGGTAGTCCTCGTCGACTCCCGCCCCGCCCGCTGGGCGGAGGTCTTCGCGGACCTCGACGACACCATCCGCACGGTGGTCTGCGGCCACACCCACATGCCGTACGTCCGCCTCGCCCACGGCCGACTCGTGGTCAACCCCGGCAGCGTCGGCATGCCGTACGGCCGCCCGGGCGCGCACTGGTGCCTGCTCGGCCCCGGCGTCGACCTGCGCGTCACGCCCTACGACATCCAGGCGGCAACCGCCCGTCTCACCGCCGAATCCGCCTACGCCGACATCGCGGAATGGGCCGACTACTTCCTCAACGCCAGAGCGACGGACACGGAGGTGCTGGAGCTCTTCGGGCCGCGGGACGGCAGAAAGGCGTCGTAGCCATGAAAGACAGTGGCATAACGAGTTCACACGCCTGACGAAGTCCACTACCCTGGACCGAGCAGTGCAGCATGATGAACACAGTGATGGACCAACCCCGAGCTGATTCTGGAAGGCCCCGTGAGCACCCCCAGCGCCGCCGCCCCCTCCGACCCGACCTCGGTTGCCGCTCCCGTGACGGGTCATGGGCCGGCTCCAGCGGGTGCCCCGCGCCGCTGGGGCTCCCTGGGCTCCATCGGCCTGGTGCTGTCCGCGGGCATCTCCGTGCAGTTCGGCGGCGCCCTCGCGGCGAGCCTGATGCCGCGGGCCGGGGCGTCCGGGGTGGTGACCCTGCGGCTGGTGGCCGCCGCGCTGGTCCTGCTCGTCGTCTGCCGGCCGCGGCTGCGCGGGTACACGCGTGCGGACTGGGGCACGGTCGTCGTCTTCGGCATCACGATGGCCGGGATGAACGGGCTCTTCTACCAGTCCATCGACCGCATCCCCCTGGGCCCGGCGGTAGCCCTGGAAGTCCTGGGCCCCCTGGCGCTCTCGGTCGCCGCCTCCCGCCGGGCGGTCAACCTCGTCTGGGCGGCTCTCGCCCTCGCCGGTGTCTTCCTCCTCAGCGGCGGAGGCTTCGGCGGCCTCGACCCCGTCGGCGTCGTGTTCGCCCTGGGCGCCGGCGCCATGTGGGCGGCGTACATCGTCTTCAGCGCCCGTACGGGGCGCCGCTTCCCGCAGGCCGACGGGCTCGCCCTCGCCATGGTGGTCGCGGCGCTGGTGTTCCTCCCACTGGGCATCGCCGAATCCGGCGCGAAGCTCCTCGACCCCACGACCATCGCCCTCGGCTCGGCGGTGGCGGTCCTCTCCTCCGTCCTCCCCTACACCCTCGAACTCGTCGCCCTGCGCCGTCTCCCCGCCTCCACCTTCGCGATCATGATGAGCCTGGAACCGGCCATCGCCGCGACCGCCGGCTTCCTCGTCCTGAACCAGGCCCTGACCGCCACGGAGTCGGCGGCGATCGCGCTGGTGATCGCGGCGAGCATGGGGGCGGTACGGACTCAGGTGGGGCGGGGGAAGGCGAAGGGTCTGGAGGACGGTTCCTGACGGTTGCTACCGGCAGACGCCGATTCGGTCGGTGGACGCGATCACGACGTCCTCGATGTCGACGTACGCGAACGGTCGGCGATCCCCGTACGACCGTTCGCGGATGCCGAGGCGCCGCGGCTCCGAGGACGAAGGGCCCTCGTGCGGGGAACAGAGGGTCTCCGGATCCAGGTAGCTGTCCGAGACCACCTGCCGGATCGCCTGGTCGGCCCACGCGCTCCCCGTCGCGTTCCGGTAGACCTTCGCGCCCTTCTTGACGTGCGGTACGGGCGGGCAAGGGCTGAAACGGACGGCGGGTGGGATGAGCAGGTCCTGCTCGTCGACGTAGGCATGGGGTGAGTCGCCGTCGTACAGGACGAAGCCGTAGCGCTTCGGTCCGGGAGGCGAAGAATTGGCCTTGGCGACGCACAAATGGTCCGGCGATACGTCGCCGCCCGGGGAGAACAGGTCGTCCGGCGAATCGGCTGGTCTGTCGCCGGCGGGTCCCTGGTGGAACGTCGCGTCCTCGGCGATGCGGACGACGACGGGGCACGGCTTCAGCCTGGCCGAGGGCGGGATCGTCAGGTCGCCTTCGTCGACGTAGACGATGCCCCTCCGCGCGTACGGGTCGAGGAGCCCATAGCGCCGGGAGCCGGAGGCGGGCGCGGCGGACACCTCCCGGCACACACTGTCCACGATCAACTTAGCGCCCGAATAGACTCGTTCAGTCTTCGTATCGGCCCGTTCGCCACCGGCGCCCTGGATGTAGAGCCTCGCCTCCGGAGCGATCCGGACGACGGCGGGGCACGATTCGAAATGCACGCGCTCAGGAATCACCAGGTCCTGTACGTCGATGTACACCAGCGGCCAATCGGTGGAGCCGGACAGGAAGCCATAGCGGGCCGCCGGCGAGGAGAGGCCCTCGCCCTCCGGGACGCACACGGAGTAGTAGGCCACGACCTGGCCCGAGTACTCCCGCTCGGACTCCCTGCCGACCCGTGCCCCGCCGGTGGGCTCCTGGTAGACCTTCGCGTTCTTCTCGACGCGCACGATGGGATACCTGTAGGCGGGATCGGGCTCGGGATCGAAGGCACGGGACAGCCATCCACCCCCGGACCAGGAGACGAGCCACACCAGTACGGCCGCGACGGCGGCGGCGTAGAGGGCGAGCCACCTCGGGCTGAGGGGGTCCTGGCCCATCGCCCTGACGAGGCTGCGGAAGAGACTCTGGCTCGGTACCCGCGTTCCGCTCATCGCCTGCGAGACGGCCCCGCGCGTGGCGTGTGCCCGGCGTGCGATCTGGTCGGAGGTCAGGCCGCTGTCCCGGGCGCCCTGGCGCAGCGACTCGGCGAGTTCCCGCCGGGCTTCGGGAAGACCGTTCTTGACGGGTCTGTTGAACCTCATGACGCGTCCCCGTCGAAGCCCTCACGGTCGTCCGGCCTGGCTCCGACACCACTGCCCGGAGTCCACAGGTCCCGTGCGATCAACACGATCGCCGCGGCGATACCGACCGCCGCCTGCGGCGCGCACCCGGCGGCGATCAGCAGGAGGACGACCACGGCGACTAAGAGGATCAGCCCGACGAGTTGCCGGAAGGCCGATGTGCTCACGTTGACTCCTGTGCGACTGCTCAGATGGCCGATGAGCGCACTGGGCGGTTGTCGCCGCCGGCCCGGGCGCTCGTGGTCATCTTGAGGTCAGGCGGGAGCGCCGTGCCAGGCATACCGAGAGCCTGTAAACATCTGGCCCGGCGCCTCTCGCGCTGCGGCCCGGCCTCGTTCCGACCGGGCCGCAGCGGCCCCGCGTCGGCGATCAGCGGATCTGTCCGACTCCGAAGAGCAAAACCGCAGGTGACCGAAGCCCGGCGGGGACACATCGGGGACACATCTGCCGATCACCCCGTCACCTGCCCGCTGCCCGAGAGCCTCGGCGGAAATATTCATGCAAGCACGCTTGCTTGTTTCTGGTCGCGCTGCCATCCTCGCCCCATGGCCGACCCCACGCCCGTCATCGACGATCTGTGCGCCGAGAGCTACGAACTCGACTTGCTCGTGGCCGAGTTGAGCCCCGAGCAGTGGGAGCTCGCGACCCCCGCCCCCGGCTGGACCGTCGCTCACCAGATCGCCCACCTCGCCTGGACCGACCACTCCGCCCTGCTGGCGGTGACCGATCAGGACGCCTTCTCCCGCGAGGTCGAGAAGGCGCTGGCCGCGCCCGGCGACTTCGTGGACAACGGGGCGGAGGCGGGCGCCGGGAAGCCCCCCGCGCGGCTGCTCGCGTACTGGCGCGCGGGACGTGAGGACCTGGCCGACGCCCTGCGGACCGCCCCCGAAGGCGCCCGCTTCCCCTGGTACGGCCCGCCCATGTCCACCGCCTCCATGGCCACCGCCCGCCTCATGGAGACCTGGGCCCACGGCCTCGACGTGGCGGACGCACTCGGCGTGACCCGCACCCCCACCGACCGGCTGAGCCACATCGCCCGTCTCGGCGTCCGGACCCGCGACTACTCCTTCGGCGTGCACGGACTGACCCCGCCCTTCGAGGAGTTCCGCATCGAACTCACCGCCCCTTCGGGTGAGTTGTGGGTCTACGGCCCCGAGAACGCCACCGACCGCGTCACCGGCCCCGCCCTCGACTTCTGCCTCCTGGTCACCCAGCGAGCCCACCGCACCGACCTGGCCCTACGCACCGAAGGCACCGACGCCGACCGCTGGCTCGACATCGCCCAGGCCTTCGCGGGCCCACCGGGAGGCGGACGCCCGCCGAAGGGGAACGCGGGGTGAGCACTCTGCGTATCGGCAACGCCTCCGGCTTCTACGGCGACCGCTTCGACGCCCTGCGCGAGATGCTCACCGGCGGCGAACTCGACGTCCTCACCGGCGACTACCTCGCCGAACTCACCATGCTCATCCTGGGAAGGGACCGGCTGAAGGACCCGACCGCCGGTTACGCCCGCACCTTCCTCCGCCAGCTGGAGGAGTGCCTCGGCCTCGCCCACGAGCGCGGCGTCAGGATCGTCACCAACGCGGGAGGGCTCAACCCCGCCGGACTCGCCGACGCCGTACGGAAGTTGGCCGACCGGCTCGGCATCCCCGTCCGCGTCGCGCACGTCGAGGGCGACGACCTCACCGCCCACCACCCCGGCAGCCTCGCCGCCCACGCCTACCTCGGCGGCTTCGGCATCGCCGCCTGTCTGCGGGAAGGCGCCGACATCGTGGTGACCGGGCGGGTGACGGACGCGGCCCTGGTCATGGGACCCGCCGCCGCCCACTTCGGCTGGCAGCCGGGGGAGTACGACCGGCTCGCGGGCGCCGTCGTCGCCGGGCACGTACTGGAGTGCGGGACGCAGGCGACCGGCGGGAACTACTCGTTCTTCCAGGAGGGGGACGTCCGACGCCCCGGCTTCCCGCTCGCCGAGCTCCACGAGGACGGCGCGGCGGTCATCACCAAGCACCCCGGCACCGGCGGCTTCGTCGACGTCGGCACGGTGACCGCGCAGCTCCTGTACGAGACGGGCGGCGCCCGGTACGCCGGGCCCGACGTCACCGCCCGCCTCGACACGGTCCGCCTCACCCAGGACGGCCCCGACCGCGTCCGCATCGACGGCGTCCACGGCGAACCCCCGCCCCCCACCCTCAAGGTCGGCCTCAACCGTCTCGGCGGCTTCCGCAACGAGGTCGCCTTCGTCCTGACCGGGCTCGACATCGAGGCCAAGTCCGCGCTGGTGAAGGCGCAGTTGGAGGCCGCTCTCGGCAAGGTGAGCGAGGTGCGCTGGGACCTCGTCCGCACCGACCACCCCGACGCCCGCACCGAGGAGACCGCGAGTGCGCTGCTGCGGCTCGTCGTACGGGACCCGGACCAGGAGGCCGTGGGACGGGTGCTCAGCGGGGCCGCCATCGAGCTCGCGCTCGCGAGCTACCCCGGCTTCCATGTGCTCGCCCCACCTGGAAAGGGCGCGCCTTATGGGGTCTTCGAGGATGTGTACGTCCCCCATGGCGCCGTCCCCCATGTGGCGGTCCTCCATGACGGACGGCGGGTTCCTGTGGCACCGGCCCAGGACACCGTCGTACTCGAAGAAGTGCCGGAGCCACCGCTGCCCGAGCCCCTCCCTCCGGGGCCCATGCGCCGTGCTCCTCTCGGCCTCGTCGCCGGCGCCCGCAGCGGCGACAAGGGCGGGAACGCCAACGTGGGTGTCTGGGCCCGGACCGACGAGGCCTGGCGCTGGCTCGCGCACACGCTGACCGTCGACCGATTCCGCGAACTCCTCCCGGAGACCGCCGACCTGACCGTCACCCGGCACCCGCTCCTCAACCTCCGCGCCCTCAACTTCGTCGTCGAGGGCATCCTCGGCGAAGGCGTCGCCGCCCAGCACCGTTTCGATCCGCAGGCCAAAGCCCTCGGCGAATGGCTGCGCTCCCGCCACCTGGACATCCCGGAGGCCCTCCTGTGACGGTTCTCAGCACGGCCCTCGACCCTGACGGCGCGGACTTCCGGGCGAACCGCGAGGCCATGCTCGGCAAGCTCGCCGACCTGGACGCCGAGCACGCGAAGGCGCTCGCCGGGGGCGGCCCGAAGTACGTCGAGCGGCATCGCAAACGCGGGAAACTCCTCGCCCGCGAGCGCATCGAGCTGCTCCTCGACCCCGACACCCCCTTCCTGGAGCTGTCGCCGCTGGCCGCCTGGGGCAGTGACTACACGGTCGGCGCCTCCCTCGTCACCGGCATCGGGGTCGTCGAGGGCGTGGAGTGCCTGATCACCGCCAACGACCCCACCGTGCGCGGGGGCGCCAGCAACCCCTGGAGCCTGAAGAAGGCCCTGCGGGCGAACGACATCGCGCTCGCCAACCGGCTGCCGTGCGTCAACCTGGTCGAGTCCGGCGGCGCCGATCTCCCGTCCCAGAAGGAGATCTTCATTCCGGGCGGCGCCATCTTCCGCGACCTCACCCGGCTGTCCGCCGCCGGAATCCCGACGCTCGCCGTCGTCTTCGGGAACTCGACCGCGGGCGGCGCGTACATCCCCGGCATGTCCGACCACGTGATCATGGTCAAGGAGCGCGCCAAGGTGTTCCTCGGCGGGCCGCCGCTGGTGAAGATGGCCACCGGCGAGGTCAGCGACGACGAGTCCCTGGGCGGCGCCGAGATGCACGCGCGCGTGTCGGGCCTCGCGGACTACTTCGCCGTGGACGAGCAGGACGCGCTCCGGCAGGCGCGGCGCGTCGTCGCCCGGCTCAACCACCGCAAGGCGTACGACGATCCGGCCCTCGCCGAGCCGCCCAAGTACGACGCGGACGAGCTGCTGGGGATCGTCCCCGGCGACCTGCGCACCCCCTTCGACCCGCGCGAGGTGATCGCCCGGATCGTCGACGCCTCCGACTTCGACGAGTTCAAGCCGCTGTACGGGACCAGCCTGGTCACCGGGTGGGCGACGCTCCACGGCTATCCCATTGGGGTGCTGGCCAACGCCCAAGGGGTCCTCTTCAGCGAGGAGTCCCAGAAAGCCGCCCAGTTCATCCAGCTCGCCAACCAGCGCGACATCCCGCTTCTCTTCCTGCACAACACCACCGGCTACATGGTCGGCAAGGAGTACGAGCAGGGCGGCATCATCAAGCACGGCGCGATGATGATCAACGCGGTCAGCAACTCGACGGTGCCGCATCTGTCCGTGCTCATGGGAGCCTCGTACGGCGCCGGGCACTACGGCATGTGCGGCCGCGCCTACGACCCCCGCTTCCTCTTCGCCTGGCCCAGCGCCAAGTCCGCCGTCATGGGCCCGCAGCAGCTCGCCGGCGTGCTGTCGATCGTCGCCCGCCAGTCGGCCGCCGCGAAGGGACAGCCGTACGACGAAGAGGGCGACGCGGCGCTGCGGGCGATGGTGGAGCAGCAGATCGAGTCCGAGTCCCTGCCCATGTTCCTGTCCGGGCGGCTGTACGACGACGGCGTCATCGACCCGCGCGACACCCGCACCGTCCTCGGCCTGTGCCTGTCGGCCGTCCACACCGCCCCCTACGAGGGCGCGCGCGGTGGCTTCGGCGTCTTCCGGATGTGACGGATATGAGGGATCACATGATGGGGACCGTGCTCGTCGCCAACCGGGGCGAGATCGCCTGCCGGGTCTTCCGCACCTGCCGTGAGTTGGGAATCCGGACCGTCGCCGTGCACTCGGACGCCGACGAAAGCGCCCTCCACGCGCGCGTGGCCGACACGGCGGTACGACTGCCGGGGGCGGCGTCCTCCGACACGTATCTGCGCGGCGACCTGATCGTGAAGGCGGCACTCGCGGCCGGGGCGGACGCCGTGCACCCCGGCTACGGCTTCCTCTCCGAGAACCCCGGCTTCGCCCGCGCGGTCATCGACGCGGGCCTCACCTGGATCGGCCCGCCCCCGGAAGCGATCGAGGCGATGGCGTCCAAGACGCGCGCCAAGGAGCTCATGGGCATCGAGCCCCTGCACGAGGTCACCGAGGCGGACCTGCCGGTGCTGGTGAAGGCGGCGGCGGGCGGCGGCGGCCGCGGGATGCGTGTGGTCCGCCGCATCGAGGACCTGCCCGCGCAGCTGGCGGGCGCCCGCGCCGAGGCCCACAGCGCCTTCGGCGACGGCGAAGTCTTCATCGAGCCCTACGTGGAGGACGGCCGGCACGTCGAGGTGCAGATCCTCGCCGACACGCACGGCACCGTGTGGGCGCTCGGCACCCGCGACTGCTCCCTGCAACGGCGCCACCAGAAGGTCGTCGAGGAGGCCCCGGCACCGGGTTTGAAACCCGAACTGACCAATTCCTTGTACGAGATGGCCGTACGGGCCGCCCGAGCCGTCGACTACGTGGGCGCCGGCACCGTCGAGTTCCTCGTCGCCGGCGACACACCGCACTTCCTGGAGATGAACACCCGCCTCCAGGTCGAACACCCCGTCACGGAAGCCGTGTACGGCATCGACCTCGTCGCCCTCCAACTCCGCGTCGCCGAAGGCCACGCCCTCGACATCGACCCCCCACGCGCGCGTGGCCACGCCGTCGAGGCCCGCCTCTACGCCGAGGACCCGGCCCGCGACTGGGCCCCGCAGACCGGCACCCTGCACCGCCTCGCCGTGCCCGACGGCATCCGCCTGGACACCGGCTACACCGACGGCGACACCATCGGCGTCCACTACGACCCCATGCTCGCCAAGGCCGTCGCCCACGCCCCCACGCGCGCGGAGGCCATCCGCAAACT